>NZ_FZOC01000002.1:244309-544309 GCF_900188225.1 Humidesulfovibrio mexicanus
GGCTTCGCGCCCCTGGACCCGCGTGAACGGGAAAGGGCGACGCTGCAGTATTCCCTTATTCGGGGTTCCAAGGGGCCGGACAGGCCCCTTGGCCGCCGGAGGTGTACACTGGCAGACTGCCCGGCGCAGAAGAGGCCGGGTTGAGGTCAGCTTTTCCGCGTCGTGCAGCCGTTCAGCAGTTCATCCACGAGCAGGGGCAGTGTGCGGGTGGCGTCGGGGATGAGGGAAAGCGCGCCCTTGGGGCATTTGTTGACGCAGGCGCCGCAGCCCATGCAGCGGGCGGTCTTGATTTGCAGGGTGCGGTCGCGGGCCTTGAGCGCGCCGAACTGGCAGTATTGCACGCAGTTGCCGCAGCCCACGCAGGCATCCGCATCCACATGGACGAGGTAGCCTGAGGGCGCGAGCATACCCACGCCGTTGCGTTGCGCGGCCATGGCGGCACAGCAGCAGGAGCAGCAGTTGCAGATGGCGTAGAAGCGTCCGAGGACGACATCCTTGAAGAAGGCGTGGTGCACATGGCCGCGGGCGTTCTCGGCCTTGAGGATGTCCACGGCCTCGTCCGGGGTGACGCGGCGGGCGTGGCGCGTTTTGTGGTGGGCCAGGACCATGGAGGCGAAGGGCTCGCCCACCACGAGGCATACGTCCATGGGCAGGCAGGGGTTCTCGCGCATGGCTCGGCAGGGGCAGTCGAAAACTACGATATGGTCCGGGTTCTTGAGCACGATATCGCGGGCCAAGGCGTAGGGAATGACGGTTTCCGGCTCGGTGACGGAGACCTCGCGGCCGATGGTGACGAGCCTGGTGGCCTCGGCCGTGGGCATGACCTTGCCGTGGTAGGTGTCGGCGAAGCGGATGCCGATTTTGGTCCGCGCGGTCTTGCGGGCCTTGCGTCGGCGTTCCACGCGGGCGGGGAAGAGCCGGTCCAGCCAGCGGCTCCCCCTGGCCAGGAAGGTGACCAGGGGGTGCTCGCCGGAGAGGAGGCGTATGTAAGTGTAAGGCCAGCGCAGGTAGAGGTAGCCGTGGAGCCTCTTGGCCAGGCCCAGGCCCTGGGCGTCGGCTTCCTCGAGGAAGCGGCGGTCGGGCTCTTTGAGCAGCAGGCGCAGCGGGTTCACGGCGGTTTTCCTTGCGCCTATGGCGCTATTTGTCGCTTTCGGCCTTCAGTGTGCCGCGCATGGTGTGGCGCTTTTGGGCGGAAAGCATTGCCTTGCGCAGGCGGATGGACAGGGGCGTGATCTCCACCAGTTCGTCCTCGCGGATGAAGTGGATGGCGCGTTCCAAGGTCATGGGCTTCACCGGGGTCAGGGTGCAGGCCTCGTCCTTGCCGGAGGCGCGCATGTTGGTGAGCTTCTTTTCCTTGGTGGGGTTCACGTCGATGTCGTTTTCGCGGCTGTGTTCGCCCACGATCATGCCTTCGTACACGGGATCGCCGGGCACGGTGAACAGGATGCCGCGCGGCTCCAGATTGTAGAGGGCGTAGGTGACGGCGTTGCCGCCGCGGTCGCAGACGATGGATCCGGTGAAGCGGGTGGGGAAGTCGCCCCGATACTCGCCGTAGCCCTCAAGGTAGGAGTTCATGATGCCGGTGCCCTTGGTGTCGGTCAAGAACTCGTCGCGGTAGCCGATGAGGCCGCGCGAGGGCACGCTGAACTCGATGCGCACGCGGCCCTTGCCGTTGTTCACCAGGTTGACCATGCGGCCCTTGCGGATGGAGAGCTTCTCGGTGACGATGCCCATGAAGGTTTCGTCGCAGTCCACGTACACGCGCTCGATGGGCTCGGAGATCTTGCCCGCGGCGTCCTTCTTGTAGATGACCTCGGGTCGTCCCACGGTGAGCTCGAAGCCCTCGCGGCGCATGGTCTCGATGATGATGGCCATCTGGAATTCGCCGCGTCCCTTGACGATGAAGGAGTCGCGGTCCTCGGCCTCCTCGATGCGGATGGCCACGTTCTGCAGGGCTTCGCGCAGCAGGCGTTCGCGGATCTTGTTGCTCTGCACGAGCTTGCCCTCGCGCCCGGCCAGCGGCGAGGTGTTGATGCCGAAGCGCATGGACACGGTGGGCTCGTCCACGGTGATGCGGGGCAGCGCCTGGGGGAAATCCTTTGTGCAGATCGTGTCGCCGATGTGCACGTCGTCGATGCCCGCGAGCACGGCGATGTCACCGGCCTGTGCGTCGTCCACGCTGGCCAGCTGCACGCCGTCGTAAACCTGCAGCTTGGTCACCTTGAGGGCCTTGGGCGCGCCGTCTTCACCAATGCACACGAGCTGGTCCGAGGACTTGACCGCGCCGTTGATGATTTTGCCGATGGCCAGCCTGCCCAGGTAGTCGGAGTAGCCCAGGTCGCAGACGATCATCTGGAAGGGGGCGGTGGTGTCGTAGGCCGGGCCGGGGATGTTCTTGAGGATGGCCTCGAACACGGGGTGCAGGTTCTCGCCGCGCCCTTCCAGGCTGGTCTGGGCGATGCCCTCGCGGCCGATGGCGTAGAGCACGGGGAACTCCAACTGGTGCTCGTCGGCGCCGAGGTCGATGAACAGGTCGTACACCTCGTTCAGCACTTCCTCGGGCCGGGCGTCGCCGCGGTCGATCTTGTTGACGATGACGATGATGGGCAGGCCGTTGTCCAGGGCCTTTTTCAGGACGAAGCGGGTTTGCGGCAGCGGGCCTTCGCTGGCGTCCACCAGAAGAATGGCCCCGTCGGCCATGGCGAGGCTGCGTTCCACTTCGCCGCCGAAGTCGGCGTGGCCGGGGGTGTCGATGATGTTGATCTTGACGCCCTGCCAGCGGACCGAGCAGTTCTTGGCGGCGATGGTGATGCCGCGCTCGCGCTCCAGGTCCATGTTGTCCATGACGCGCTCGCTGACCTGCTGGTTTTCTCGGAACACGCCGCTCTGGCGGAACAGACCGTCCACAAGGGTGGTCTTGCCGTGGTCGACGTGGGCGATGATGGCGATGTTGCGCAGGTTTTCGTTGCGTGCGGTGTTCTTCATGCGGGGAAATTCCTTTGGGGGGCGTTGCGTGGTGTGACAAGCGTACAGGACGCGGAGGGCCGAAGCATGTCCGTTTGGCATCGGCCTGGTGACGTTTTTTTGGCGCTCGCTTTTTGGCGTTGGCGTGCGGTCGGTCCAGTGAATTGAAAAACCCCGTCCCGCAGGGGCGGGACGGGGCGGATGGTGCCGGGATGCGACTATGCCGGCGCTCTTCTGGCGTCTAGTAGTCGCGGCGGGGACGGGGCTGACGCTCCTGGGCCTCGTTGATGCGCAGGGCGCGTCCGCTGATTTCCTTGCCGTTCAGGGCGTCGATGGCCTGCTTGGCGGCGGCGTCGTCCATCTCAACGAAGCCGAAGCCGCGGAAACGGCCGGTTTCGCGGTCCATGATGAACTTCACGGAGATGACCTCGCCGTACTGGCTGAAGAGGCTGTGGAGGTCGTCCTCGGAGGTGCTGAAGGGAATGTTGCCGACGTAGATGGACTTGGGCATAAAAGTCTAAGCTCCTGAAATAATTCTAAAAGTTTGCATCGCTTCGTCGGATGGGACACGAGCCTCCACCCCTGGGCGACAATTGAGGTTCAGCTTTGAGCCGCATCTTCCGGGATGTCAAGCGATAATTGTGGTTCGCTCTTTGCATAGCTTTTTCCGCACGATGCTTCTGCATGGATCGTCCCGCCCGATAGGGCACGGGGCGGTTCGCGTGCCTGTCCTGAGCGCGCATGGCGCCGCACGGCCAAGGAGAGCCGGGCCTGGACGGGAGCCCTGGGAGGGGAGACGTGAAACCACGTCCGCACGGAGGCTAGCATGGAGTATTTGAGAGTTTGCATTGTGGCGGCATTGCTTTTGGCGCTCGCCGGTTGCGCCGGTATGCCCATGGGAGGCGCGCAGCGGGTGTATTCCGAGGCCCCGCGCCAATCCGTCCGTCCGCAGCAGGCGGACAAGGCGGCCCCGCAGGTGGCCTACCGCGCCAGGGCAGGGGAGACGGACCCGAAGATCAAGCCTTATTCGGTCATGGGGAAGACCTATTGGCCGGTGCAGTCGGGCCTGGGCTTCCGGGAGGAAGGCTTTGCCTCCTGGTATGGCATAGACTTCCACGGCAAGAAGACCGCCACCGGCGAAGTGTATGACATGTTCAGCATCTCCGCCGCGCACAAGACCCTGCCGCTGGGCACCAAGGTCCGCGTGACCAACCTGGAGAACGGCCGCGAGCTTGAGTTGGTGGTCAATGATCGTGGCCCCTTTGTGGACGGCCGCATCATCGACCTCTCCTACGCCTCGGCCAGGCTGCTGGGCATGGCCGACAACGGCCTGGCCCGCGTGCGCGTGGAGGGCGTTGAGGAAAACCCGGTGCTGGCGCGCGCCAACGGCCAGCCTGTGGCCCTGGCCTCGGCCGAGACGGCAGTGCGCAGGAAGCCCAGCGTGGTGGAGAAGGATCTTTCCGATTCCCCCGCCGCGCAGCAACGGCCGCGCCGCAACGAGGCCCCGGCGGTGGCCGCGGCAAAGGCGCAGCCCGCCCTGGCCTCGGCCGACGGCGGCCGCTACAGCGTGCAGGTGGGCGCGTTCTCCCAGGACGAGAACGCCCGCAAGGTGAAGGACCGCCTTGTGCAGTCCGGATTCCGGCAGGCCAACGTGGTGCGCGCGGTGCGCGGCGGCCGCGAGCTCTCCGTGGTGCAGGCGGGCAGCTTCGAGGCGCGCGAACAGGCCGAAGAGGTGTTGCGCGCGGTCCAGGGCGAGTTCCCGGCCAGCTTCATCAGCTCCGGGGCCTAGTGTTCCCTCGGCCCTGCGGACGTGGAGGGGCGTCGGCCAGTGCGGCCGACGTCCCGTTGCCCCCGGCTGGTGCGCTGTTGTGTGTCTTGCGCGGACGCGTCGCTTGAGGTATGCGCAGCTATGGGCGGGAACCCCTGCGTTGCGGGGCGGTTCGATCCGCCTCACCCTTTCGAACGGAGGTGCGCGGCATGTCCCAGAAGGCCCTTGAGGTGAACGGCGTGCCCCTTGGCGGCATCCGCAACCGCAACGAGGAACGGGTGGCCCGGCTCATGCCCATGGCCCTGGCCGAATTTCTGGACTACAAGCCAAGCTACCTGGACATCCAGGACATCTACGCCCTGACCCTGAACAACCTGCCGCCGCGCTACAAGCAGAGCGGCTCCATCGTCATCCGCGAGCCGGTGAGCGACGAGGAGATCCTGCGCGAACTGCGCCAAGCCATCGGCAAGGTGGAGCTGTCGCCCACGGAGAAGAACGCGGGCTAGCCCCGGCCTTCGGCCTTCACCTCGTCCCACAGGCGGTTCATCTCCGCCGGGGAAAGATCCGGGAACTCCTGCCCGCGCCCGCGGGCCAGCTCCTCCATGCGCCGGAAGCGCGCCAAAAATTTCAGGTTGGCGCGGTCCAGGGCCGCGTTGGCCTTGATCCCTTTTCTGCGGCCAAGCTCCACCAGGGTAAACAGCGCGTCGCCGTACTCCTCTTCCATGCGTTCGGCGTCGCCCTCGGCGCAGGCCGCGTCGAACTCGGCCAGTTCGGCCTCGAACTGCGCGCGCGCCGCCTGGTCGTCCTCCCAGGTGAATCCCGTGCGCGCCGCCTTGGAGTGGATGCGGTAGGCTTTCAAGAGCGGCGGCAGCCCCTCCGGCAGGGAACCGAAGACGCCCGCGGGGGCGTCAGCGTCCTTCTTTTCGCCGCGCTTGATGCGCTCCCAGTTGCGCAGCAGCTCTTCCTGGTTGGCGACCACCGTGTCGCCGTAGACGTGGGGATGCCTGCGGATCATCTTGGCGGCGTTTGTCTCCGCCACGTCGGAAAGGGTGTAGCGGCCCGCGCGGTCCTCCAAGGTGGCGATGAACAGGAGCAGGAACAGCACGTCGCCCAGTTCCTCGCACGATTCCACGGCGTCGCCGGATCGGATGGCCGACACCAGCTCGAAAGCCTCCTCGACCACGTAGTCGCAGAGGCTGAGCGGGGTCTGCTTGCGATCCCAGGGGCAGCCCCCTTCGCCCAGCAGGCGGTCGATGACGTTCTGGATCGTGGCGATGCTTGCGCAGTCCGGGTTCACGGCCTGTCTCCTTGACGCGCGCGCGCCCGGTGTTCGCGGGGCGGCGGCGGGGCTAAATGGTGTGCTTGTCCTTGGCGTTCTTTTTCTGATCGCGCAAGATGGGTTTGCGCGAGGGAATGGGCGGCGGGGCCGGCTTGGGCAGGGCGAAGCCGCCCTCCTCCAAGGTCTCGCGGATGGGCTCCGGCGTGAAGTTGGCCAAAAGCACAAGGGCCGGGTCGGTCTTCTGGGCGAACACCGATTGCCGCACCACGCTGGTGCCGGGCAGCACGGCCTTGAGCAGCAGCAGCAGCACAAGGCCCAGGAGCAGTCCCTCCACCGCGCCGAAGGCGGCCCCGGCGGCCTTGTCCACCACGGTGAGCATGGCCACCTTGAGCACGTCCTGCAGGAAGCGCACAAGAAACCACAGGCCCACCAGGGTGCCGATGAAGGTGATGAGGTAGCTCAAGGCCAGCACGGTGCCCTGGTTGGCGATGTAGACCTTGAGGTGCGGCACGAAGACGCCGTGCAGGTGCGAGGCGACGAAGAGCCCGATGAACACGGACGTCAGGGACACGGCCTCTTTGATGAGGCCGCGGTGGTAGCCCCGGAAGGCCACAAGCCCGATGATGGCGATGATGATGATGTCCAGGGAGTTCATTGGCTTCGCCTCGCGTGTGCTCCTGGGGCGCGCGCGCCGCCCGCTGGGGCGACACCTAGCAGACCCGCGCCGGAAAGGGAAGCGTTGCGGCAGGATGCGGGGGGCGCTGTTGTGCTGGTTCGAAATATCAGGTAGGACACGGGGCTATCACATTCGGTGCGCGGGCGGCCTTGCTTCCGCCCGGCTGCTTTCGGGGGCGTTTTGACCATGCGGCTGATCGAAACCGGTATCGCTGGGCTCCATTTGCTTGAGCCCAAGGTGTTCCGCGACGAGCGCGGTTTTTTTCTGGAGTCCTACAGCGCCGCCGCCTTTGAGGCCATCGGCGTCCGCACGCGCTTTGTGCAGGACAACCATGCGTATTCCGCAGGCGCGGGCGTGCTGCGCGGCCTGCATTTTCAGCTGCCGCCCTTTGACCAGGCCAAGCTGGTGTGGGTGACGCGCGGCCGTGTGCTGGACGTGGTGGTGGACCTGCGGCGCGGTTCGCCCACGTACGCCCGCCACTTCGCGGTGGAGCTTTCCGGGGAGAACATGTTGCGCCTGTTTGTGCCGCGCGGCTTCGCCCACGGCTATCTCACCCTCTCCCCGGAGGTCGAGTTCCTGTACAAGGTGGACGCCGCCTATGCTCCGCAGGCGGATTCCGGCATCATCTGGAACGACCCGGACCTGGCCGTGGCCTGGCCCGTGGCCGCGCCCGTGCTCTCCGCAAAGGACCGCGCCCTGCCCGCATTCAAGGCCTTCACCTCGCCCTTCGTCTTTGATCCGGCCGCTCCGGAAGGTTCTCCCCGCGGCTGAAACCCGGAGGTTCCATGCCCAAGTCCCGCACGTCCCGCACGGCCGAGCCCGCCAAGCACGCCATCATCCTTGCCGGCGGTTCGGGCACGCGGCTGTGGCCGCTTTCGCGCAACCTGTTCCCCAAGCAACTGCTGGCCTTAAGCGGCGAGGAAACCCTGTTGCAGCAGACCGTGCGCCGCGTGCTCACGGCTTTTGCGCCGCAGAACATCTGGGTGGTCACCAACGAGGAGCACATGTTCGAGGTGCGCAGCCAGCTCAAGCGGCTGGATCCCGCGCTCGACTCCCGCGTGCTGGCCGAGCCCCTTGCCCGCAACACGCTGCCCGCCGTGCTTCTTGGCCTGGACCGGGTGCTGGCGGCCACGGGCGGCGAGGACTCCAAGGCTGCTGTGGCGGTGTTTCCCTCCGATCATTTACTGGAAGACCTGCAAGGATTCCGCGATTCCCTGGACCGGGCCATGGAGCTCGCCGCGCAGGGGCGTTTCGTCACCTTCGGCGTTGTGCCGCGCAAGCCGGAGACCGGCTACGGCTACATTGCCCGGGGCGAGAGCCTGGGAGACAGGGCGTGGTCCGTGGAGCGCTTCATCGAAAAACCCCGGTTGGAAAAAGCGCTTGAGTTCCTGAAAAGCGGCCGCCACTACTGGAACAGCGGCGTGTTCGTGTTCCGGCCTTGTGACTTTTTGGACGCAGTGGCGCGGCACGCACCGGAATTCTGGCCCTGGTGGACGAACAGGGAGCAACTGCCGCTTTCGCAAGGCTACGGCGGGCTGCCCAATCTTTCCGTGGACTACGGCATTGCCGAGAAGATCGACAACATCGCCGTGGTGGAGGCCCGCTTCGAGTGGGACGACCTGGGCAATTGGGAGGCAATTTACCGCCTGGGCAAGAAGGACGAAAACGGCAACGTAATCCAGGGCGATGTGCTGGCCCTGGACTGCCGCGACTGCCTGCTCATCTCCAAGGGGGGCAAGCTCGCGGCGGTCGGCCTCGCCAACATGATCATGATCCAGACCCGCGACGCCACGCTCACCTGCCCGCTCACCGACGTGCAGCGCGTGAAGGAGGTCGTGGCCCTGCTGAAAAGCCAGGGCAGCCAGCTGGTGGAGAGCCACATGACCGTGAAGCGGCCCTGGGGCAGCTACTCCGTGCTGGAGGAAGGTCCGCATTATAAAATCAAGCGCATAGAGGTGTTGCCCGGGGCGCGCCTGTCGCTGCAGATGCACCACCACAGGAGCGAGCACTGGGTCGTGGTCTCTGGCACGGCGCTGGTGGAGATCGGCGGGGAGGAACGGCTCCTCGTGGAGAATCAGGCCGTGGACATCGCCAAGGCCACCACGCACCGCCTGGCGAATCCGGGCAAGGTGGCGCTGGAGATCATCGAGATCCAGAGTGGACCGTATTTGGAAGAGGATGATATCGTACGCTTTGACGATGTGTATGGGCGGGTGAAACGGAAGGACTCGTGAATTTTTTCCTAAGCCCTTGACACGCAAGACGTGCATCCTTTATGAAAACGCAGTTTTCCGTGGCGAAGTTTGACCAGAAACTACAGGAGCGATGGGGCGAGGTTATGGAGGAAAAGAAACAGTGCAAGGGGTGTGGGGGGGCGTTGCCCTTCGTGGTCGGCTTCGTGGCCGCAGTGATCGCGGGCTGGGTTCTGTTTCCTGACTTGATCTACAGCAAGAAGACGCAGCCCATCCGCTTCAGCCACAAGGTGCACCAGGAGCAGGGCATGGACTGCGCGAGCTGCCACAGCTTCCGTGAGGACGGCTCGTACGCGGGCATTCCCACCAACGAGAAGTGCATGGAGTGCCACGCGGACGTGGTGGGCAGCGACCCGGACGAGGCGAAGTACGTGGAGCAGTATGCCAAGACGGGCAAGGAAGTGCCCTGGCTCATTTACCAGTACCAGCCCGACAACGTGATTTTCAGCCACAAGGCGCACGAGTCTTTCGAGTGTACCTCCTGCCACCCCGACATGGGCAAGAATGACACTCCGCCGGTCTACTACCAAAACAGGCTGTCCGGGTACAGCAAGCAGACCATGAAGATGTGGCAGTGCGAGCGCTGCCATGCCGAGAACGGCGTCAGCAACGCCTGTCACGTCTGCCACAAGTAAAAGAGGGGTGCGTAAGATGGGTTTGGATCGCAGAGGATTCATCACATTCGTCGTGGGGGGCGTTGCGGGAAGCTTGTTCACGCCTGCCATCTGGCAGAGCCTGGACGATGCGTCCATATGGTCCCAGAACTGGGGGTGGATCCCCCGAGTGCCGAAAGGCGAGGAAAAGGCCGTTCCCGCTTTGAGCAAGCTGTGCCCCGCCGGTTGCGCCGTAAAGGTCAAGACCGTCGGCGGACAGCCTTTCGGGGTTACCGGCAACAAAGATAACGCCCACAGCAAGGGCGGCGTATGCCCTATCTGTGCAAGCGGCGCGCAACTCATGTACAGCCCGGCGCGTGTCCAGGCGCCCATGAAAAAGGTCGGCGAGGGCAAGTACGAGGCCATCAAGTGGGAGGACGCCGAGGCCCTTCTGGTTGAAAAGCTGACCGCCCTCAAGGACCAGGACGGCAAGGTCGCCGTCATCAGCGGCGACGAGACCGGCACGGCGAACGAGGTGTTGAGCGCCATGCTTGTCGGCATGGGCGGGGGCGTCTTCACCGTCATGCCCGGAGAAATGTTCACCGCCTGCCAGGGTGTGAAGCTTATGGGCGGCGCGGGCCAGCCCGGCTTCGACATCGCAGGCTCCGACCTGGTGCTGATGGTCGGCGCGGACGCCCTGAATTCCTGGGGCGCCACCGTGGCCAACCAGAAGGCCTTCGCCGCTGCGCGTCCCTCTGTCGGGGAAGCCACGGCCCATTTCGTCTACGCCGGTCCGGTGTTGAACAACACCGCCAGCGTGTGCGACAAGTGGCTTGCCGTTCCGCCCACCGCCACGGCAACCTTCTGCCTGGCCCTGGCAAACGCCCTTATCGAGTCCGGCGCCGTGTGCGCCGCGCCCGACTTCGCCGACTACAAGGCCCTTGCCGCCAAGGCCGCCGCCTCCTTTGAAGCCGCCACCGGCCTCAAGGCCGAGGCCCTCAAGGATCTGGCCGCAAAAATCAAGGCCGCCAAGGCCCCGCTGGTCATCGGCGGCGCTTCCTTCGGCCAGGGCGGCGGCGCGCTGGACTTTGTTGCCGCCGCATCGCTCAACGTGCTGCTTGGCCGCGTGGGCCAGCAGGGCGGCATGACCCTGCTGGGCAATGGCCCCAAGGCCATCGCCGCAGCGGCCGACCGCGACGCCGCAAAGGACGCCGCAAGCTTCCTGTCCGGTGTCGCCACCGGCAAGGCCACCCCGGCGGCGCTCATCGTGTACGAGGCCAATCCGGCCTACGCCCTGCCCCAGGCCGCGGAAATGGCCAAGGCCCTGGGCAACATCGCCTTCAAGGTGAGCTTCAGCACCTACATGGATGAAACGGCTGCCCTGGCCGATCTCATCCTGCCCGCTCCGCATCCCTTCGAGCGCCATGACGACGCGCTCAACCCCTACGGCGTGGCCAAGGCCACCTACCTGGCCGGCAAGCCCGTGGTGGCCAAGCCCGTGCACGACTGCAAGGACCCTGTCGATGTGCTGCTCGCCGCAAGTGGCAAGCTCGGCCTGTCGCTTGGGTTCGAGACCTACGCCGATGTGATCAAGGCCAAGGCGAGCGCCCTTGGAGCCGATTACGACGCCCTGGCGGCCGGCGGCATCTGGACCGGCGAAGCCAAAGGCGGCGGGCTCAGCCTGGGCGCTGCGGCGCTGGCCAAGGCCGCGGCCGCACCGCTGGCTGACAAGACCGTCGCCCTGGCCCCGGTGACCCGGCTTGCCTACGGCACCGCCAGCTTGGCCACCCCTCCCGCCAACCTGCTGGTTGTGCGCGACACGGAGCTCAAGGGCAAGGACTTCTTCGTGCAGATCAACGCCGCCACCGCCAAGAAGCTGGGAGTCGCCGACGGCAACCAGGTGAAGCTTACAGCCGGAAGCGGCGAGGTGAAGGCCCGTGTGCACGTGAACGAGGGCGTGGCCGCGGATACGGCCGCCATCCTGCTCGGCTTTGGCCACAGCGCTTGGGACGAATTCACCAAGGGCAAGGGCGAAAACGTCTATAAGATACTCACGGTGAGCGACGAGCCCGGCACTGGCATGAAAGTGTGGGCCGGGTCCACCGTCACCGTCGCCAAGGTCTAGGGGGAACCGACATGTCTGGACACGGAGCAAAAGAATTCAACATCAAGTGGGGAATGGTCATTGACCTGGACAAGTGCACGGGCTGCGGCGCGTGCATGACCGCCTGCCAGGTTGAGAACAACATCGCCCCCCTGGTTGACGCGTCGAACAAGCTGCGCACCTTGAGCTGGATGCTGGTGTACGAGCTGTCCAACAAGAAGCCAGCGCCCGAGGCCGAAATCGCCTACCTGCCCCGGCCCTGTATGCAGTGCGGCAATCCCGCCTGCGTGCCCGTGTGCCCGGTCGTGGCCACGGACAAGAACGAGGAGGGCGGCATCGTCAGCCAGATCTACCCTCGCTGCATCGGCTGCCGGTACTGCATGGCCGCGTGCCCCTACCATGCCCGCTACTTCAACTGGGAAGACCCCGTTTTCCCGAAGGGCATGGAAAAGGCGCTTTCGCCCAACACCTCCGCCCGTCCGCGCGGCGTGGTTGAGAAATGCAACTTCTGCCATACCCGCCTCATGAAGGCCAAGGACAAGGCCAGGCAGGAGGGCGGCAATCCCGAATCCCTGCCCGATGGCGCCTACATGCCCGCCTGCGTCGAGGTGTGCCCCACCGGAGCCATCACCTTCGGCGACATCAAGAACCCGGAGCACAAGGTCCACGAGCTGGTGAAAAGCGAGCACGCCTTCCGCCTGCTTGAGAAGCTCGGCCTTGAGCCGCAGGTGTACTACATGACCAAGCGCGAGTGGGTGCGCAAACTGGGCGACAATTACGCCGCCACCGGCAAGGCCGGGGCTGAAAAGAAGCATTCCTAGGGGGCGCAACAATGGATAGAGCACTCTTTCCCGATGGCGTGGAGCGCTGCTCCTTCGGCAAGTTCGCGCTGTGGATGGGATTCATCACGGCTTTCTTCCTCTTCGGCCTGTACGCCATGCTGCTCATCTTCTACAAGGGCATCGTGGTCACCGGCCTGGACAACTACTTCGGATTCGGTTTGTGGATCACCTTCGACCTGGCCGTCATCGCCCTCGGCGCTGGCGCGTTCTTCACGGGGTTCCTCAAGTATATCCTGAAAATCGACCAGCTCAAGAACATCATCAACCTGACGGTCATCGTCGGGTTCATCTGCTATTCTGGCGCCATGCTGGTGCTCACCATGGACATCGGCCAGCCCATCCGCGCGTGGTTCGGCTACTGGCACCCCAATGTCCACTCCATGCTCACTGAAGTCATCTTCTGCATCACCTGCTACTGCCTGGTGCTCATCATCGAGTACGTGCCACTGATTCTTGAGCAGAAGCAGCTGAACAAGATCCCCTTCCTGCACCACCTCGCGCACAACATGCACGTGAACATGGCCCTGTTCGCCGGAATCGGCGCGTTCCTGTCCACCTTCCACCAGGGCTCCCTGGGCGGCATGTACGGCGTGCTCATTGGCCGTCCCTATGCCTTCCGCGAAGGCTTCTTCATCTGGCCGTGGACCTTCTTCCTGTTCGTGCTCTCCGCCGTGGGCTGCGGCCCCGTGTTCACCGTGCTGGTGTGCACCTTCATGGAGAAGCTCACCGGTCGCAAGCTGGTGGACTTCAAGACCAAGGCCCTCATGGGCAAGATCGCTGGCACCATGCTCACTGTCTACATCTTCTTCAAGATTCTGGACACCTGGGCCTGGGCCAACAACTACCTGCCGAGCGTCGGCATGACCTTCGACCAGATGTTCTACGGGGTCATCTACGGCAAGTGGCTGATGTTCACCGAGATCATCCTCTGCGGCGTTGTGCCCGCCATCATGCTCATCACTCCGAGCATCCGCAACAACCCGACCATGCTGTACACCGCGGCCATCCTGGACTGCATCGGCGTGACCCTGAACCGCTACCTGTTCACGGTGCAGGCCATTGCCATCCCGGTGATGCCTTTTGACGCCTGGCAGACCTACGCGCCCAACTGGGCGGAGTGGGCCACCAGCGGCATGATCGTGGCTTACGGCTTCCTGGTCATGAGCCTGTCCTACCGCTACCTGCCGGTGTTCCCCCAGGAGCGTATGCTGAACAAGTAGGTTTTGCCTTCAAGCCTTCCCTTGGAGCCCGGCCGCAAGACCGGGCTCTTTTTTTAGGGGGGCGCACGGAGCGTTCGGCGTTTGGGGCTGTCTGCTGTTGACTCCCGCGGTGTTTGCGACAATGAAGAAACGTGGCGGCTACCCCACGGAGACGGCATGAACAGGATTATCCCCGCTTTCGCCTTGACGCTGCTGTCTGCGCTATTTGTGGCGGGCCCCGCATTTTGCGGCCAGACAGCCGATGCGCGTTTTGAAGCGCCGGACGGCCGCCAGCTCCGTGCACGCTTCGACATCCCCGGCAAGCGCGTACGCGTGACCCTGCCCGATGGCGCCCGCCTGACGCTGCCGCTCGCCCTGTCCGCATCCGGGGCGCGGTACAGCGATGGCCGCGCAACCTTCTGGGAACACCACGGCGATGTCCGCGTCGAACGCGATGGCAAGCTCATATTCCAGGGCCGCGAGGCCGCTCTGCTGGAGCGGGAGCGCCCGGTCCGCGTGGCGGCGTCCAGGTTTTTGGAAGCCCTGGCGCGTGAGGACACGTCCTTTGCCCACCGCTTCCCTTTGGGTCGCTTCCGCTGCAGCCTGGAGTCGGAACCGGGCGGGGGGGCACGCGACGCCCTGTGCGTCCATGAGCCCGACGCCGTCATGGTGCAGGGCGGCCTGGCCTCGGTCTTGTGTGCGGCTGCTCCCCACGACGCAGCGCAGCGTGGAGCGTTTGTGCAGCTGGACGATGCGCTGTGGCTGCTGCTGCGGCGTGAAGCCGAGGGGCATTGGCAGGGCGTGGCCTGGTTCTTGGGCCAGGGGCAGCCCCGGCTCGGGACCGAAGCGGCGCAATCCCTCGGCCTGCCGCCCGGTGCGTTGGAAGCCATCGGGTGGCGGGTGGCCACGCCCTGATGCCCCAGGCATGCGCCACAGGCTGTTGACCTCGCGCAGTTACGTGGTCATACCAACCAGAGGCAAGGAACGCAGGAGCTTCATGCACGATGTGAACCAGTTGGACATCGCGGCGCTTATCGACCACACGCTGCTTGCGCCGGACGCCACGCCCGCCCAGGTGGAGATGCTGTGCGTCCAGGCGGTGGCCCACGGCTTCAAGGCCGTGTGCGTGAACCCCTGGCATCTGCCAAGGGCCGTCGCCGTGCTTGACGGACGCGGGCCGTTGCCCATCACCGTGGCGGGGTTTCCCCTGGGGGCCGGGCAGACCGAGACAAAGGCGCGGGAAGCCGGGTTGGCGGTGGAGCAGGGCGCGGTCGAGGTGGACATGGTGCTGAACATCGGGGCGCTCAAAGGCGGTGACGCAAACGCCGCGCTGCGCGACATCGCCCAGGTGGTTCGCGCCTGCTCCGGGCGGCCGGTGAAGGTCATCCTTGAAACGTGTCTGCTGACCGACGAAGAAAAGGCGCTGGCCTGCCGCCTTGCTGTGGACGCGGGTGCTGCCTTCGTCAAGACGAGCACGGGTTTTTCCCGCTCCGGGGCCACGGAGGACGATGTGCGGCTGTTGCGCCGTGCTGTGGGGCTGGGATTCGGCGTCAAGGCGAGCGGAGGCGTCCGCACGCTGGACGATGTGCTGCGCATGGCGCGGGCCGGAGCCGATCGCATCGGCACATCCTCCGGGGTGGCCATTCTGGAGCAGGGAGCTGCAAGAAGGGAGAACGCATGAGCGGAGTGCGCGACATCAGGCGCGGAGAGGACATCGAGGCGGAGTCCATGCGCATCATCGAGTCGGAGGTCCCGGAGCCCTGGCCCTTTGCGGGCGCGCAGTGGCTTGTGGTGCGCCGCATGATCCACACCACCGCGGATTTTGAGATGCTGGACCTCGCACGCTTTCACCCAGACGCGGTGGAGGCGGGCCTGGCCGCGCTATCGCGCGGGTGCGGCATCTTCACGGATACGGAAATGGCCCGGGCGGGGATTCCGGCGCGGCGTACGGATTTGCTCGGCTGCACGGTGCGCTGCCTCATGCGCGATCCGGACGTGCTCGCGCTTTCCCAGGCTGCGGGCAGCACGCGCGCCCGCGCCGCTATTGACTTCGCCGTGTCGGACATCCGGCCGGAAATCTACGTCATCGGCAACGCGCCCACTGCGCTGCTGCGGCTGCTTGAGCATGTGGAGGCCGGACGCGCCACACCGGCCCTTATCGTCGGAATGCCCGTTGGCTTTGTCAACGCTGCGGAATCAAAGGACTTGCTCCTGCGTCAGAGCCGCGTGCCCTTCATCACCGTGGCGGGGCGCAAGGGCGGCTCGGCCCTGGCCGCGAGCGCGGTCAACGCCCTGGCGGATATTGTTTTACAGCAGCGCAAGGAGGGATCATGCGCTTTGGGATGACCATCGTGACCCTGGGCGTGGATGACCTGGACCGCGCGGCCGCGTTTTATGAGCAGGGGCTCGGACTTGAGCCCTCGGCAATCAGCCAGGGCGCTATCCGTTTCTATCAATGCGGGGCGGCTGTGCTGGCCCTGTACCCGCGCACAGGCCTGCTGGAGGACGCGCAACTGCCGCAGGCGAGCCTGGGCGAACCGGGCCGCTTCGACGGGGTGACCCTGGCGTGCAATTGCGCCAGTCGCCAGGAGGTGGACGGGCTTATGGCCCGGGCCGTGGCCGCAGGGGCGCGCATGGTGAAGCGGCCGCAGGAAGTGTTCTGGGGCGGGTATTCCGGATACTTCCAAGATCCCGAAGGACATCTTTGGGAGCTGGCCCACGCGGATTTCTTCACCCTCAACGAGCAGGGCGGGCTGGTGCTGCCGCCCCCGGCAAGGAGCTGACCATGCGTTCGACGACTCTTTTCATGTGCGCGGGCGTGTTGGCCCTTGCCCTGTGTCTTGGCGCGGCAGGCTGCGCCCCCCGGCCAGCTTGTCTGGGCGGCGAGGACTTGACCAACGGCTCGCGCCAGCTGTTGCTGGTGGTGGCCGAGGACTGGAGCAGCACCCAGGCCCATCTGCAGCGCTTGGAGCGTTCCGGGCCGGACGAGGACTGGCGGCGGGTTGGCGCGCCAGTGGCTGTGAACTTGGGACGCAACGGCCTGGGCTGGGGGCGCGGGCTGCATGGCCTGGCGCTGGGAGCTGGGCCGGTGAAGCGCGAGGGCGATGGCCGCGCGCCGGTGGGCCTGTTCGCGCTGGGGCAGGGCTTCGCCCAGGAGCCGGAAGAGGTCAAGGAGGCGCGGGTTCCGGTGTTGCGCGCCGACGAGCGGCTGTATTGCGTGGATGACGCCGCCTCGCCCTTGTACAACACCTTTGCGCGCGCAGATGGCGGGCCGAAGGCGTGGAAAAGCGCAGAGGACATGCTGCGCGCGGACGGCCAGTACCGTCTGGGAGTGTTTGTGCGGCACAACAGCGACCCCGTAACGCCCGGCGCCGGCTCTTGCATCTTCCTGCACATCTGGCTTGGGCAGGGCGTGGCGTCCTCCGGCTGCACCAACATGGACGCGGCAGATATGCTGACCGTGCTGCGCTGGCTGGATGCGGACAAGGGGCCGCTTCTGGCGCAGTTGCCGCGCGCCGATTACGATCGTCTGCGCAGCGCCTGGCGGTTGCCGCTTCTGCCTTGACGACGCGGCAGGGGGCGGCCCCGCCGGAACCGCCCCCTGCTGTCGTACCTGTGGAACTGCTTAATGGTGGGCCGAGTGGTCCGTTACCGCATCGTCGGCCACAGCATCGGCTTCGGCGTTGGCCGGAGGGGGGGGCACCGGCGCGCCAGGTCCGGCCATCATGCCGCAGCCTTTGCCGCCCATCATGCCATGCCGGGGCCCATGCCCCATCACCGGGATCCGCAGGCCGGTCTCCTTGATCATTCTGGTGCGGAACTTCCCGTTTTCAATCAGCATCTTTGCGTTCAGGTCGGCAATGTCCCGAATGACGGCCTTGGCCTTTGCGCCTTCGCCTTCACCTGCGGCATTCAGTGCCTCCAAAGCGGCCATTTTGGCGTAGAGGTCCTGGTGCAGAGGGGCCATGGCCTTGGCGTGCGCGTCCATGAGCCTGCGCGCGGCCTCCTGCTTCTCCGGCGAGAGTTGCGCAAACGGTCCTGCATCGGGGACCATCATGCCGCCTCTGCCATGGTTCCACGGCGTGGCATGGGGAATGTGACGAGGCGGCTGGATCGGCTCTGCCGCCAGCGCAAGGGAAGAGGAGAGGGCGATGGCGGCGCAGCTGGCCGCGAGAATTGTCGGGAAACGCTTCATGGTGATCCTCCAAAGTGTTTGCGGCGCTCGTCCGCATGTGGCTGTACTTGAGCATACGCCGTGCCATGGCTGAAAGTTACAGCATGACGGTTTGTTATGTGTTTTTTGTGCAGCGTCGGTTGTGCAAAATTATACACAATCCTGATCTTTATTGTCGGAATATGGCGAGGGGGGTGCATGTTTTGGCGCAAGGCTTGCCCCCTGTGCTGACGCAAAAAAAAAAATGCTCCGCGATTTGAATGGCTAGGCGATATTCGCACGTTTTGGACAGAAAATGTTGTTGCATCAGTCCGCAAAGCTTGTAAGGTGATAACTGAAAGACCATCCTCTGTCCCGTGATTATTGGCTTTTTTGTGTTGCGCCACAGGGGCCGGACATGGAACCAGGCAGGGGAGCGGAAAGCAAAAGGAGACGTTTGGCGCGGTGGCTGCACGGGTGGCCGGGAGGTGGCTCATGAATTTGAGCGGAAAGCGGGTGTTCACTGGCAGAATGCAGCTTTTGAACGGCTGGGAAGTTCGGCCGTTCGCCATCAAAACCCCGGAGGGCGCCTTCGCTCCGTGTCTCTCCACCCGCAAACACGCACCCGGCAGCCCCGGAGCCGTGTACGCCCTTGACCGTGCCTGCGCGAACCTTGAGGAAGCCTTTGAAATGGCTCTGGCCAAGGGTCGCAGCCTTGTTTTCGCCAACATGGACAGCGCGGCGTGAGCGCCAAGGCCCGTGAGACTCTGCGGCGAGAGAGCCGCAAAACCGCACACCCTGAACAGGAGGAGAGGTCATGCTGAGACAATGGCTCCCCGTTCTGCGCAGGCGTTCGGAAGACGCGCTGCGCCCCATGAGCATCGCGGACATGATGGAGGAGTTCTGGAAGAGCCCCTTCGAACCCTTCCCGGCGGAGTTCGGCAAAAGCGTCTTCGGGGCGTCGGGATTCCCGGCGGTCAACATTTCGGAGACGGACAAGGATATCCGCGTGGACGCCGAACTGCCGGGCCTGGACCCCAAGGATGTCGAAGTCTCCCTGGACGGCGGCGCGCTGGTCATCCGGGGGGAGAAGAAATTCGAGGAAGATAAGAAGAAGGACAGTTTCCACCGCATTGAGCGCAGCTACGGCAGTTTCACCCGGACCGTGCCGCTGCCTGCCCCGGTGGAAGCCAAGGGCGTGACGGCGAAATTCGTGAAGGGCGTGCTGCGCGTGGCGCTGCCCAAGGCCAAGCCCGCACAGCCCGCGCACACGATACAGATCGAGGGGGAGTAAGGCCCCCTGTTCTTGAGCCAAGCCCCTGCCCGGCGTACCGGACAGGGGCTTTCTTGCGCCTTAGGCCGCGCCCTTGGCCGGGGCGGCACCGCGGAGCAGGGTTGTGGCCTGCCGGGCGATGGCCGAGGGCAGCGTCTGCTCCGAGAACCCGCAGAGCAGCCCCACGAGCAGGGCCATCTCCACGCTCTGCGCAAAGCCCGCCGTGTCTATCTGCCCGAAACTGACATTGACCACGCCCAGGGTGAACAAAAGCCCGATGATGACGGTCTGCAGCCCGGTGAACACCAGCCGTGCGGGAGGGCAGAGAAAGTCGGCCTCCGGGCGGCCCAGGTCCTCGAAGCGGAACTGGGCCTTGCGCCAGCCGAAGGATACCCAGGTTCCGGCCATGGCGCCGGCCCAGGCGTAGCAGAACTGGGCCAGGAGCGCGCAATTGGCTGTGGCCAGCGGCCCCCACCCGGCCAGGGCGTGCAGCGCCAGCCCCAGCAGGACGGCCGCCGCGCCAAGGCCCAGCGCCCAGCGTCCCAGGTCCCGCAGGTGTCTGTTCTTGACCCGGCCCGCCTCGTTGCCGAGGATGGTCTCCTTGAGGGATTGCAGGGCCAAAACGGCGGTGGCGGGTTTGGCCATGGGGCCAACAAGGCCGACGCTGGCAAGGGAAAAGGCGTCCTCAAGATAGCTGTCGAAGCGCGGGCCGCGTTCCGGGAAAAGCTGCCTGAGCGTCTCCACCACACGCTCAATGTCCAGCCAGAGCGCGGTCTGATCCTCGGGTGTGGGCTCAAGGCTGTCCTTCAGGCAGAAGGTGATGCCCTTTTTGCGGCCGGTGTGGGAATCCTCGTCGTAGTCGATGGTGAACGCGCCCTGCGCCATGGCCACCTCCTACCCGCCCAGGCAGGTGCAGTCTTCCCACTTTTCCCCGCATTTGGGGCAGCGGGTTCTGTCGATTCGAATTTTTCTGCAAACGGTTTCGCCGTCGGCGTCCGGACAGGGCACGCTTAAGGAATCCACGTCAGGCAGGGGCGGGGCGTCCGGGACGTCGACATCGGGCGTTATCGGGGCGTCGTCGGGGACGCCGGGCTTGCGCAGTATGCTCATGGCGGCCTCCTTCTCCTGATTATGCAAATCTGTATGCATCATGTGAATTGGTGTCAACGAAAAAGCCCCCGCCGGGCGGACCGGGCAGGGGCTTCGTTGTTGGGTCGGGGGCGGGGGCTAGAAGGTGACGCGCTTCACGCCGGGGATGGCCATGAGCTTTTCGCGCACCTCCTCGCTGGGCTCCTGGTGGACGACGTACACGGTCTGCACGCTGTCGGAGAGGAAGCGCGAGTTGTTCTCGCGGATGTTCACCCCCAGCTCGCCCAGGGTGGTGCCGAACTTGCCGAACATGCCCGGCTTGTCCTCGTGGGTGATGAACAGCGAGTAGATGCGTTTGCCTTCCTGCTCCACGGTTTCGCCAACGTTGACGGAATTGCCGAAGTCGCCCCGGCGCAGGTACTTGGTGACCACGGTGGCGATTTCGAGCCCGGTCTTGCGCACGGCGTTCTTTGTGCTGGCGCCCAAATGCGCGCTCATGACGATGTTGTCCAGCTCGTGCAGGCAGCTCTGGAACGCTTCGCCCTCGCGCTTGGGCTCCTTCTCGAAGCAGTCCAGGGCGGCTCCGGCGATGGTGCCGTTCTTCAGGGCGGCGCAGAGGTCGGCCTCGCGCACGTTGCTGCCGCGGGAGGCGTTGATGAGATACGCCGTGGGCTTCATGAGCGCAAGCTCGCGTTCGGTGATGATGGCGTCCTTGCCGCCGGTGTGCAGGCTGACGAAGTCGGAAACCTTGAGCACGTCGTCGATGCTGGGCAGGTAGTCCACGTTGGAGTCCTGCACCTGGTAGAGGTCGTAGCCCACCACCTTCATGCCGATGCCCAGCGCCTTGCCCGCCAGGCACTGGCCGATGCGGCCGCAGCCGATGACGCCCAGCGTCTTGCCGTGCAGCTCGTTGCCCTGGAAGCGTTTCTTGTGCCACACGCCGCCCATGAGGGTGCGGTGGGCCATGGGCACCTTGCGGGCCACGGCGAACATCAGACCCAGGGCGTGCTCCGCCGTGGCGTTGGTGTTGCCGTTGGGCGCGAACTTCACGATGACGCCGCACTGCTTGGCGGCCTCAAGGTCGATGTTGTCGGTGCCCACGCCGCCGCGGCCGATGATCTTGAGCTTGCCGCCGTTCTTGGCGCCCGCCTCGATGAGTTCGCGGGTGACCTTGGTGGCGCTGCGCACGAGCAGGGCATCGAAGCTGGCGATCTCGCCCAGCAGATCCTCCGCGCTGCGCTTTTCGGTTTCGACGCTGAACCCTTCCTTCTTGAGCAGGGCGACGGCCTCTTCGTTCAGGCCATCATTGGCGAGGATGCGCATGGTGGTCTTCCTCCAAAAGCCGCGAGGGGCTACTTCGACAGTTCCGGCTTGAGCGCCTCAAGATAGGCTTCAACCATCTCCGGGGTCACGTCGCCCATGTGGCCCAGGCGCAACAGCACGCGCTGGCCCTTCTCCTCAAGGTCGGTGTTCAGCTTGCCGTAGCCGGGGTCGAAGAGGTAGCCCTTGGCGCGCATGGCCTCCTTGACCTTTTTGAGCTGCGCCACGCTCATGCCCTGGGGCACGCGCACGGCCGTGACCGTGGGCGAGCGGTGCCCCTCCGGGGCCAGCAGCTCGAAACCAGGCAGGCTGTTCACGAAGGCATGGACCATGCCCTGCATCTTGAGGTGCCGGGAGAAGCGGTTGGCGATGCCCTCGGTGTGGATGATGTGGTCGATCTGCACGGCCATTTGGTTGGCCAGCGTGGTGTTGGGTGTGGTCAGGGTCTGGTTCTTCTGCGCGCGGCCCAACTGCCCCACGATGTCCGTGGTGAAGCCGCGGTTTTTCACGGTCTTGGCCTTCTCGACGGCTTCGGGCGTGACGAAGAGGATGCCGAAGCCCGCAGGCAGCGCCAGGGATTTTTGCGTGCTGGTGGCGTAGGTCGCCGCGCCGGAGTGCGAGAGATCGATTTCCGCGCCGCCGAAGATGCTCACGCCGTCCACGAGCGGGAGGGCCCCATGCTTGCGCACCAGGGCGCACACGGCCTTCATGTCGTTCATCACGCCGGTGGAGGTCTCGTTGTGGGTGAAGGTGACGCAGGTCGGCTTGTGCTCCACAAGCGCCGCCTCAAGCTTGGCCAAGTCGATGGCCTGCCCGGGTTCGAACTTGAGCTGCGCGGCCTTCTTGCCGTTCACCACGGCCATCTTGTGGTACAGGTCGCCGAAGGCCCCCACGGAGACGTTCAGCACGCATTCGCCGTCAGCCACCAGCGAACGCACCGTGGCCTCCATGGCGTTGGAGCCGGAGCCGTTGAACAGGATGACGTGGTAGTCCTCTCCGCACCCGGCAAGTGCGCGCAGCCCCGCCATGATGGGGGTGAAGCGCTTGTTGTTTTCGGAGTCGCGGTGGCCGAACTCGGGCAGCAGGCCAGCTTCGCGAATCTCGGGGCGGATGAACGTGGGGCCGGTGATGAAGAGCTGAAGATCGGCAAAATCCTGGGTGCTCATGGGCGCGTCACCTCGTGGTAGAAGAATGTTCGGGCAGGGACTCCTCCGATTGAATCAGCCTCCATACCCGGAGTCACATCTGCTGTAAAGCGTGGTCCAGAGGGCCTGCCCCGGCCGTCTCCGGGCGGGTCCGACCGGCCGCACTTGCCAAGCGCGCTGGCCGGGCCTATATTCCTGCCTTCGCGAACGCGAACCACGTCCCGCAACCCTCCCTTCCCCCTCTGGAGACGATACGCCCATGCCCCTGATAGGCCCCCATATTTCCATTTCCGATGAACGCATCCTGACCCGCGTGCTCGGCCTTACCGCCAGCCCGGAGGAGGGCGGCTTCGCCCAGTGGCCCGACAACGTGCGCGAGCTGGCCATGAGCCTGGCCGCCGAACTCTTCCTTGTGCGCTACAATCCCTTTGTGGACGCTGGCCTGGTGCGCGAGAGCGTGGACCGCAAGCTCTCCATCGCCCGGCCCAGCCTCTCCGGCGAGTTTCCGCGCGTGCTGGCCTCGGCCGTGGCCGGGTTCTGGGAGCGCTACGAGGCGGACCGGGCCTTTTCCGGCGAGCTCAAGGAGCGGCTGGCCGCCTTCATGCCCGAGGAGGGCATCGGCGACGCCCCGAACACGCGCATAGAGTGCGCCACCGACGCCACGGACCTGCGCCTGGAGTTGCCGCTGTTCGTGCTGTTCCCCGAGACCACGGAGCAAGTGCAGAAGATTGTTCGCCTGGCCGACGAAATGGGCTTCGGCATCATTCCGCGCGGCGGCGGCACCGGTCTCACCGGCGGGGCCATTCCCATGTTCGCGCGCTCTGTGGTGCTCTCCCTGGCGCGCTTCAAGAAGATCATCGACATCGACCCGGACAGGATGCTGCTGGTGGCCCAGGCGGGCGTCATCACGCTCGACGCCATCAAGGCCGCGGCAGAGCAGAACCTGCTCTTCACCGTGGACCCGGCATCCAAGGCGGGCTCCACCCTGGGCGGCAACATCTCCGAGAACTCCGGCGGGCCGTTCGCCTTCGAGTACGGCACCACCATCGACAACATCGCCTGGTTCGAGATGGTCACCCCCCAGGGCGAGCGCATCACCGTGCGCCGCAAGAACCATCCCGGCCACAAGATATTCGAGGGCGAGAGCGCCGCCTTCGAGATTCTGGATGAAACCGGCGCGCTTAAGGACGAGATTGTCCTTGGGGGCACGGAGATTCGCGGCGCCGGCCTTGGCAAGGACGTGTCCAACAAGTACCTGGGCGGCCTGCCCGGCGTGCAGAAGGAGGGCGTGGACGGCGTCATAACCACCTGCGCCTTCACCCTGCACCCGCAGCCCAAGTTCTCGCGCGTGCTGGTGCTGGAGTTCTTCGGACGCAGCATGAAGAACGCCATGCTCGTCATCCGCGACGTGGTGGGCCTGCGCGACGCCATCCGCAAGCAGGGCGACCGCGTGAAGATCAGCGCTCTGGAGGAGTTCGGCACCAAGTACGTGCAGGCCATCGAGTACAAGAAGAAGTCCACCCAGTACGAGGGCGAACCCATTAGCGTGCTCATCCTGCAACTGGACTCCGACGACGAGGCCGCGCTTGCCGATGCCGTGGACGCCGTGCTGGCCATCGCCCAGCCGTACCCCGGCGTGGACATCTTCGCCGCGCGCGACGACAAGGAGGCCGAACTGTTTTGGGAGGACCGGCATAAGCTCTCGGCCATCTCCAAACGCACGTCCGGCTTCAAGGTCAACGAGGACGTGGTCATTCCCATGGTGGCCATTCCCGGCTTCGCGGAATTTCTGGAGAACCTGAACCTGGTCTACATGGCCAAGGTGGCGCGCAAGGCCCTTTTGAAGGTGCGCGAGCTGTCCGGCATCCCCTTCGACGATCCGGACATCGACTTCGGCATCGAGCGCTGCCTGTTCATTTTGAAGCGGCGCACCACCGCGGCCGAGCTGGCCGACGAGGAGCTGGCGAGCCAAATGCGCCTGCTGTTCCACGAGCTGGCCGACAAGTATCCCAAGCACGAGCGCGAGCTTGAGGCCATCTATCAGGAGGCCCAGCAGAAACGCATCGTCATCGCCAACCACATGCACGCGGGCGACGGCAACTGCCACGTGAACGTGCCGGTGAACTCCAACGATCCCGAAATGATGGCGCAAGCCTACGAGGCCGTTGACGAACTTTTCGCCGAGGTCTTGAAGCTCGGCGGCGAAATCTCCGGCGAGCACGGCATCGGCATCACCAAGATCGGCTTCCTGGCTCAGGGGAAGATCGACGCCCTGCGCGAGTACAAGCGCCTTGTGGACCCCAAGGATGTGCTGAACCCCGGCAAGCTCACCCAGCGCGCCCTGCCCGTGGAGCCCTACACCTTCTCCTTCAACCGGCTCATCGGCGACTTGCAGAAGACCGCGCTGAAGGACAAGGAGAACCTCATCGAGCTGTTGAAGAACGTGCAGACCTGCACGCGCTGCGGCAAGTGCAAGCAGGTGTGCCCCATGTACAGCCCGGCGCGCGGACTACTGTACCATCCGCGCAACAAGAACCTCAGCCTGGGCGCGCTTACCGAGGCCATATACTATTCCCAGGTGCAGGGCGGCGAGCCCTCGTCCGAGCTTCTGGACGAGCTTAGGCGCATCATGGAGCACTGCACCGCCTGCGGCAAGTGCAAGGCCGTGTGCCCGGTCAAGATCGACTCGGCCGCAAACGCCCTGCAGATACGCTCCTTCCTTGAATACAAGGGCAAGGGCGGGCACCCCATCAAGACCGCGCTCTTGACGCACCTGGCCGAGGACCCGGCGGGCCGCCTGCCCAAGGTGGCCAAGGTGCTTTCCCTGGGCCAGGCCGCGGCCAACAGCGTCCTTGGCCTGGTGCCCGGCCACTTCCGCAAGCGGCTTGAAAGCCCGGTCCTGCAGGGCCCCGGCCCGCTCATCGACCTGCGCAACCTCGCCCAGGAGCTCAAGCTCGCGGAGCGTTCCATCTTCCGCGTGCCCACGGCCGCCTTTGACGGCACCGTGCTCTACTTCCCCGGCTGCGGGGCGGGGCTCTTCAGCCACGACAT
Organism: Humidesulfovibrio mexicanus; assembly: GCF_900188225.1. NCBI lineage: Bacteria > Pseudomonadati > Thermodesulfobacteriota > Desulfovibrionia > Desulfovibrionales > Desulfovibrionaceae > Humidesulfovibrio > Humidesulfovibrio mexicanus. The sequence goes on from NZ_FZOC01000002.1 coordinate 270,018, forward strand.
CGGCCTGGCGGGCGTGTACCTGCTCTTGAAGGCCGGGGTGAACGTGGTGCTGCCGGAGCGGCACCTGTGCTGCGGCTATCCGCTGCTCTCCAGCGGCTGCACCGAGGCCTACAACGCCAACCGCCACCGCACCATCCAGGAGATTCTGGACACCCTCATCAGCACCGGGCGCGCTGGGCTCAAGGCCACCACGCTCGTCACCAGCTGCGGCACCTGCCGCGAGTCGCTGGAGACCTACGACTTCAGCCAGGAGCTCGCGGAGCCCTTGAAGCACCTGGACATCGTGCAGTTCCTGCTCACCCGGCTGAACATCCCCAAGACCGATTCCGGCGAGAAGCTGTTGTACCACGCCGCCTGCCACGCCGAATGGGTGGACGTGCCCAAGGTCAAGGCCCCGGAGCTGTACCGCAAGGCCCTGGCCGACGCCCTGGGCGCGCAGGTGCGGCTCTCGCCCGGCTGCTGCGGCGAGTCCGGCATGGGCGCGCTCACCAGCCCGGCCATCTACAACCGCATTCGCGAGCGCAAGAAGGAGCAGCTGACCGCCGACCTTTCCCGGCCCGACTCCAAACGCCCCGACCGCGACACGCCCGTGCTGGTGGGCTGCCCGTCCTGCAAGATCGGCGTGAAGCGCTGCCTGATGCAGCTGCACCGCAAGAACGACGTGCTGCACACCACAGAGCACCTGGCCGAGCGCCTGGGCGGCGCCAAGTGGAAGCGCGAACTCCAGCGCATGATCGACGGCGGCGAGAAGAAGGGCAAGATGGTCAGCGTGGACGCCGGGAAATAGCATGGCCGCCGCGCAGCCCGCCCCCCGCACTTCCGCTGCCCTGGATGCGCTGGAGCTGGCCCTGCGCGCGCACCTGGCCGAACGGCTTTCCCGCGAGGGCGCGTGCGACCCGGCCCACGACCTGCTGCACCTGGAGCGCGTGGCGGCCACGGCAAAGCGCATCGCCCGCAGCGAGGGCGCGGACCTGGCCGTAATCATTCCGGCCGCATGGCTGCACGATTACGTCACCGTGCCCAAGGACGACCCGCGCCGCTCCCAGGCCTCGCGCCTATCCGCGGAATTGGCCTGCCGCCACCTGCGGGAGCTGGGCTACGCCTCCGCCCTGGACCGGGGCGCGCGCTGCGGCCACGCCTCGGCAGAGGAGCTGTACGCGGCCATCGGCCACGCCATAGAGGCGCACAGCTTCAGCGCGAACATTGCGCCGCAGACCCTGGAGGCCAAGGTGGTGCAGGACGCCGACCGCCTGGACGGCATCGGGGCCATCGGCGTGGCGCGGTGCTTCGCCTGCGCGGGCACGCTGAACCGGCCCTTTTACAGCCCCACCGACCCCTTCTGCACCACCCGCGAACCCGACGACGCCCTGTTCACCATCGACCACTTTTATGCCAAGCTCTTCACAACCGCCGCCACCATGCAGACAGCAGCGGGGAGGGCCGAGGCGGAGAAGAGGGTGGAGGTGATGCGGAGGTTTTTGAAGGAGTTGGGGGAGGAGATTTAGGGGGGCTAATTAATATCGGCTAGGTATTGATAGCTAGTCCGTTGTGTTGTATAGGTGTCACAAATTGCAAAGTATAGGTTCGCGATTTCGATGCAGTATGCGGGGTTTCTATGAAGACGTTTAAGACGAACTTGACAAATCTTAAAACGCAAATTCACAATTCTCTTCCAGAAGGGCCCGATATCTTTGGTTACCCTGGGGTCAGCCGTGAAGCCCTTTGCGCCGCCATTGACACAGCACGTTCGCTGTCAGAAGAAATTAAGGCGAGTGATGAGGCTTTGTTTCCGGTTATTAGCTTAAAGCGCGCAGGCAAGGCTAGTTACGATAAGCTGAAGAGCATTTTGGACACGGTAGACGAAGGGAAGAAAAGAAAGCAGTTTGATGAATTCTTAGATAGCCTGGCATATTTGGTTGAGAAGACTAAAATTGTGTATTTTATTGTTGCAAAAGACGGTTTGCGTTCTGACGAGGAAATATCAAGAATCCGGTCACGTATTTTAGCTTTAGCGCCAATCGAGTCTGAATTATCTAAGCATGTTGAGACTCTTCAGGCAGACATCGAGTCGTTTAAAGGCCAGCTTCAAGAGTTAGCATCTGGGCATGAAGCCGCGATGAAGCAAATTTTCGCTTTGGATAATTGGCATAAGGATGCGGCGAATTTTTCTACAAGCATAGAGACTGAGCATGAAAACGTTGAAATGTGGGCCAAAGAGATTGGAGAGAGTAAAGAAAAATTTAAGGCGCTGCGAGATCGCGTTTCTGCACTTTCTGAAGAAGGTACTATAATTAATTCAAAGCTAACTGACGCGTTAACAAAGTCAACATCAGATAGCGAGTATATTCGTATTGCAAAAGAGGAGCACATCAAGATATCTCAAGAGATTAACAAACTTCTTGAGGATGCGAACCGTGCAGGAATGGCTTCATCTTTTTTGAAGCGGAAAAAGGAATTGCAATGGCAGTTGTATGGTTGGCAATTTGCTTTCTGTGCTGCCATTGGTGGGCTATTATATGTCGTTAAAGAATACCTGCTGGTGTCGCTTAAGTCCGGTGCGTCAGTTGAGTTAGTTGGAGAACTCGCTTTTGTTTCTCCGCTTGTTTGGCTGGGGTGGTTTGCTGCAAAACAACACGGGTATATAAGCAGGATCCAGGAAGATTACGCATTTAAATCGGCTGCGGCTATGGCATATGAGGGGCATAAGAGTGCAGCAAGAGCGTCGGACCCAGCTCTTGAGGGGGTTCTGCTTGAGTTTTCTCTCTACAACCTAGCTCAAAATCCTCTTAGGATATATCGTGGTTTGGAAGTCCATGCCTCACCTTGGAGTGAGTTTTTTGGTAAAGTTGTTAGCAAATTATGCCGGCTCGCGAAGATCAAGGCTGAGGTTCCCCAGGCAGGGAGTGTTGAAGTCGCCTTTGACAATGCGCCGGTGGGGGCTAAGCCCGACGATGGGAAGTGATCTTAAGTCCTTTCCCCTTGACATCCCCCTCCATCCCCCTTATCTCCCAAGCGCCGGGCGCAAGTCCGGCACGGCTTTGAACGCGAGTGGCGAGGCACAGCTGCACAGCCCGCCAACCAAAGACTCCGCTCCCAGGGCCGCATCCGACTGATTTCCGCTGAGCCCATCCTGTCCCGGTTCGCAGCACCCGCTCAAGAGACGCTCTTCGCCGCCATCATCTGGCGCGCCGCGCTGTTGCGGTCTACTCAACCAAAGGACCTACTTTGACTTTCGATTCTTTCGGCCTTCCGTCCATCGTGCTTTCCAACATCAAGAACCTCGGCTACACCGCCCCCACGCCCATTCAGACCATGGCCATTCCGGCCGTGTTGAACGGGCGCGACCTCATGGGCCTGGCCCAGACCGGCACCGGCAAGACCGCCGCGTTCCTGCTGCCCATCATCGCGCAACTGTTGAAGCGCCCCGAAGCCCAGCGCCGCACCGGCCGCAAGGCCCGTCTGCTGGTGCTCGCCCCCACGCGCGAGCTGGCCGAGCAGATCCACGAGGCCGCCCTGGACCTGGCCAAGAACACCGGCCTGCGCAGCACAACCGTGTACGGCGGCGTAAGCATGAACCGCCAAATCAACGCACTGCGCAACGGGGCCGACATCATCGTGGCGTGCCCCGGCCGCCTGCTGGACCACATGGGCCAGCGCACCGTGGACCTTTCCGGCATCGAGCACCTGGTGCTCGACGAAGCGGACCAGATGTTCGACATGGGCTTCTTCCCGGACATCAAGAAGGTGCTGGCCGGGCTCCCGCGCGAGCGCCAGACCATGCTCTTTTCCGCCACCATGCCGGAGGCCATTCGCTCCCTGGCGGCGGACATCCTGAAGGACCCGGAGACCCTGCGCGTGAACCACAACGCGCCCACCGAGACCGTCAGCCACGCCATCTACCCCGTGGCGCACCACTTGAAGACCAAGCTGCTGCTTGAGATTTTGCGCCGCAACCAGCAGGGCAGCGTGCTGGTGTTCACCCGCACCAAGCACCGCGCCAAGCGCCTGGCCGAGAACCTGGACAAGGCGGGCCACAAGTCCACGGCGCTGCAAGGCAACCTGTCGCAGAACCGCCGCAAGGAGGCCATGGACGGGTTCCGCTCCGGCCGTTACCGCGTGCTGGTGGCCACGGACATCGCCGCGCGCGGCATCGATGTGAACCTGGTGACGCACGTGGTGAACTTCGACGTGCCGAGCACGCCGGAGACCTACACCCACCGCATTGGCCGCACGGGCCGCGCGGAGCGCACGGGCGAGGCCCACACCTTTGTGACGGGCGAGGACGTGTCCATGGTGCGCGCCATCGAGCGCCTCATGCGCGAGCCCCTCACCCGCAAGAAGATCGAGGGCTTCGACTACAACGAGTCTCCCAGCGCGGCTGACGGCGACTTCAACCGGCCCATCATGGACCGTCGGGGCGGCCGCAGGAGCGGCGGCTACGGCGGCGGGTACGGCGGAAGCCGCGAGGCCGGGGACCGCAACGGTCAGCGTCCGCAGTCGCGCGGCTCGCGTCCGGCATATGGCGCGGTTCGGTCCGAAAAAACGGACAAACGCGATGTGGACGGCAACCGCGTCCAGCCAGGCGACGACATCTACGCTTCCGACGATCGCGGCAACCGCGCCCCGCGTGGTTATGGCGACCGTTCCGGCAGCGGCGGGTACAGGGGCGACCGCAGCGCCGCCGACGGCCGCCAGGGTCAGGGCCGCGAGGGCAACAGCCGCTACGGCCAGGATCGCTCTGGCCAGGCTCGTTCCGGCCAGGGCGGCAGGCCGCAGGGCCAGCCGTACCGCCCCTCCGCGCCGCGCGCTGCCGAATAGCGCCCAACGGTCTGTCCCGCATTGACGGAACGGGCCAAGTAGCCTAGTCACCATACAGACCAGCGTACCCTTCGGGGGGGGGCGTTTCGCCCCCCCCTTGCGCGGTCTGGCCCGCAGTTTGCTACCGGTGCGCCAAAACCGCAAATCGGAGTGCAGCATGGGCAACATCCTCATCATCGACGACGACGCCGAAGTCCGCGACACCTTACTCTCCCTCACGCGGCGCATGCGCATGAGCGGCGAGGCCGTGGGCACCCTGCGCGAGGGCATTGTGCGCCTGCGCAGGGGCGGCGTGGACGTGGTGTTCCTGGATGTCACCCTGCCCGACGGCAACGGGCTGGACGCCCTCTCCGAGATCAAGGCCCTGCCGGATTCGCCCGAGGTCATCATCCTCACCGGCCGGGGCGACCCCGACGGCGCTGAACTGGCCATTCAGGGCGGCGTGTGGGATTATCTGCTCAAGCCTTCGCCCATCAAGGACACCATGCTCACCCTGGAGCGCGCGCTGAAGTACCGCACGGGCAAGCGCGGCGCGTGCAATCCCGTGGCTCTGCGCCTGGAGGACGTGGTGGGCAAGAGCCTGCCCATGCGCACCTGCTTCGACGCCGTGGCTGGCGCGGCCGGCTCCGGCGCCAGCGTGCTCATCACAGGGGAGACCGGCACAGGCAAGGAACTCATCGCCCGCACCATCCACGTGAACAGCGCCCGCGCCTCCAGGCCGTTTGTGGTGGTGGACTGCGCCGCCCTTACCGAAACACTGGTGGAAAGCACCCTCTTCGGCCACAGGAAAGGGGCTTTCACAGGGGCGGACAGCGACCGCGTGGGACTGGTGAAGCTGGCGGACGGCGGGACGCTGTTCCTCGACGAGGTGGGCGAGATGCCCCTCAATCTCCAGAAAGCCTTTTTGCGCGTGCTGCAGGAGCGCCGTTTCCGCCCCGTGGGCGCCACGAACGAGTTGGAGAGCGACTTCCGGCTCATGGCCGCCACAAACCGCGACCTGTCGCGCATGGTGGCGGAGGGAACCTTCCGCAGCGATCTGCTGTACCGCATCAAGACCATCTCCATCAGCCTGCCCTGCCTGCGCGACCGCGTGGAGGACGTGAAGCCCCTGTGCGTGTTCCGCGTGGGCCAATTGTGCGAGCAGTACGGCACGCCGTTGAAGGGCATCGATCCCGACCTCTTTCAGGTGCTGGAGGGCTACGACTGGCCCGGCAACGTGCGCGAGCTGTTCAACGTGCTGGAGCGCGCCTTTGTGGCCGCCGGGCCGGAGCGGACCCTGTACGCCATGCATCTGCCCCAGGACGTGCGCATCAAGGTGGCCAAGGCCCATTTGGGCCGGGGCCGCGAGGCCGATCCGCACGGCGCGCCCAACCTCGCAGTCGCGCCAGGCGCGGAGGAGGCGGCGTCCCATGCCCCTTTCGAACTGTCCCTGTCGCCGGAATCGGCGGAGGGCGCGGCCTCTCCCTTGCCTCAGGGGGTATTCGACCAGTCCCTGAAGGACTGCAAGGAGGTGGTGGAGCGCGCCTACATGGAGGCGCTGGTGCGCCGCGCCCGCGGCGACGTGCAACGCGCGCTGGAGTGTTCCGGGCTGTCGCGTTCGCACCTGTACGCCCTGCTCAAAAAATGGGGTTTGTCCGTAGAGGGCCCGGGCGTGGGCTCCTAGTTTTCCTGCGCACACGGGTTCGTCCGATTCTTCGGACGGCTTTGCCGCATCTGTGTGTCCAGAAACGCGCCCCGGTTCCCCCCCCCACCCTGGTTTCCTGTGATTTCAGGAAGCACAGGGCACCCCAGCGCTTCAGGCCATGTCCGGAAAAATGGACCAGCAAGGGCCTGCGATTCTCCAGAACTCGCGATTTTTATGGGATTATCAATGTAATCGGTTGGTTGATGATTTCGGCACGTAAGTTGCCTATGGTGTAACAAGAGGCGGCCCCCGTATCCGCCGAAGCCACATCCGAGGAGTAGCAGCCATGAACGATGCGCTGAAGAAGGAATTCGAGGCCCTTGTCGGAAAGGACAACGTCATGGAGGGCGAGAGCGACCGCTTCTCCTACGCCTACGACGCCGCAGTGCTGGAGCCGGTGCTCCCGGGCGTGGTGATCCGGCCGGAGACCCGCGAGGCGTTGGGCCGCGTTGTCAAGCTCTGCAACGACAACGGACTGCCCATTACGGTTCGCGGCAGCGGCACCAATCTTTCCGGGGGCACCATCCCCAAGCAGGGCGGCGTGGTCATCCTCACCAACGCCTTGAACCGCATCCTTGAGATCAACGAGGCCGACCTGTACGCCGTGGTGGAGCCGGGCGTCATCACCGCCAAGTTCGCGGCCGAGGTGGCCGCGCGCGGCCTGTTCTACCCGCCGGATCCCGGCAGCCAGGCCGTCAGCACCCTTGGCGGCAACGTGGCCGAGAACGCCGGAGGCCTGCGCGGCCTCAAGTACGGCGTCACCAAGGACTACGTCATGGGTGTGGACTTTTTCGACGTGGACGGCGAATTGGTGAAAAGCGGCTCGCGCACGGTCAAGTGCGTCTCCGGCTTGAACCTTACCGGCCTCATGGTGGCCAGCGAGGGCACGCTCGGCGTGTTCGAGAAGATCACCCTGAAGTTGGTTCCGCCGCCGCTGGCCGCCAAGGCCATGATGGCCGTGTTCGACGACATGTCCAAGGCCTCGGAGACCGTGGCCGCCATCATCGCCGCCAAGATCGTGCCCGCCACCCTTGAGCTTATGGACAACTTCACCATCCGCACGGTGGAGGACTTCGCCAAGGCCGGGTTGCCCGTGGACGCCAAAGCCTTGCTCCTCATCGAGGTGGACGGGCACCCCGGCCAAGTCGCGGACGAAGCCGAAAAGGTGGAAGCCATCTGTCGGCGGCAGGGCGCCGTGCGCATTCAGGTCGCCAAGGACGCCGAGGAGCGCAACAAGGTGTGGGAGGCCCGCCGTGCGGCGCTTTCCGCCCTGGCCCGCGTTTCTCCCACCACCGTGCTGGAGGACGCCACCGTGCCCCGCAGCAAGATACCGGCCATGATGCACGCCCTGGACTCCGTCGCCGCGAAATACAAGCTCACCATCGGCACCTTCGGCCACGCGGGCGACGGGAACCTGCACCCGACCATCCTCACCGACCGCAGGAACGCCGAGGAATGGAAGCGCGTGGAGGAGGCCATCGACGAGATATTCGACGTGGCGCTCTCCCTCGGCGGCACCCTTTCGGGCGAGCACGGCATCGGCCTGGCCAAGAGCAAGTACCTGGAGAAGGAGACCAGCCGCGCCACCATCCTGTTCTCCCGCCACCTCAAGAAGGCCGTGGACCCCAAGGGCATTCTGAATCCCGGCAAGATCATCGGGGAGTAGGGGAGACGCCATGAGCGACATGAAAGAACTGCTTCGGCTGCTGGGCGAGTTGGATGATCAGCTCGTCACCTGTATGCGCTGCGGCATGTGCCAGGCCGTGTGCCCCATTTATGGCCAGACCGGACGCGAGGCCGATGTGGCGCGCGGCAAGATAGCCCTGCTGGAAGGCCTCGCCCATGAGATGGTCAAGAACCCGGAGGGCGTGCAGGAGAAGGTCAACCGCTGCCTGTTGTGCGGCTCGTGCCAGGCCAACTGTCCCAGCGGCGTGAAGGCCCTGGACATCTTCCTCAAGGCGCGCACCATCCTCACCGGCTACATGGGCCTGCCCCCGGTCAAGAAGCTCATCTTCCGGGGAATGCTCACCAAGCCCGGACTGTTCAACAACCTTTTGTCCTTCGCTTCCAAGTTTCAGGGCTTGTTCACCAGCCCGGTCAACGACATCGTGGGCTCTTCCTGCTCCAAGTTCCTGGAGCCCATGCTGGGCGAGCGGCACCTGATGCTGCTGGCCAAGACGCCCCTGCACAAGGAGGTGCCCAGCCTGGACACCAAGCCCGGCAAGAGCGGGCTCAAGGTGGCGTTTTTCCCCGGCTGCATGGCGGACAAGATCTTCCCGCGCATCGCGCACGCCTCGCTCAAGGTGCTCAAGCATCACGGCGTGGGCGTGTACATGCCCGAAGGTCAGGCCTGCTGCGGCATTCCTGCGTTGTCCTCCGGCGACATGCAGAGCTACGAAAAATTGGTGCGCCTCAACCTTGCCGCCTTCGCCAAGGGCGAGTTCGATTATCTGGTGACCCCCTGCGCCACCTGCACATCCACCATGAAGAAGATTTGGCCGACCATGACCAAGGGCTTCAGCGAGGCCGAGAAAAAGGCTGTGGAGGCGCTTTCGGCCAAGGTGATGGACGTGAACGCCTTTGTTGTGGACAAGCTGGGCCTTACCCCGCCAGCGCCCGCCGGGGACGCTGTGGAGGTCACCGTGCACGACCCCTGCCACCTCAAGAAGTCATTGGGGGTTTCGGCCCAGCCCCGCGCGGTGCTGTCCATGAACGCGCACTACAAGCTCAAGGAAATGGCCGGAGCCGACACCTGCTGCGGCTGCGGCGGCAGCTTCACCCTGACCCACGCCGACATGTCGGCGAAGATCGGCCAGCAGAAGCGCGACAACATCAAGAACAGCGGCGCGCAGGTTGTGGCCACTGGCTGCCCCGCCTGCATGATGCAGATATCGGACATGCTTTCTCGGAACGGCGACCGCGTGAGCGTGAAGCACCCCATGGAGCTCTACGCCGAGTGCCTGCCGGACTAGGACTGGGTCGCAGACGATCCGCGTTCGCCAACGCGCGGCCCCGACAGGACTTTTCGTTCGGGGAAATCTCCTCTAAGAACGGTCGCGGAGCGATGCGGTTCTCGGGGGGAGAGGCACGATACAGAGGTTCACTTCCGGCGCCGGGGAGGCCCCCATCCCCCTCTGAGCCCCCTCAAGAGCCCCGGCGCCGGAAGACCTTATAGGCGAGCGACACAATCAAGGAGCAGTACCGTGGCTGACACTCTCTTCGTTACCGGAACCGAGCCCCGCAGCGGCAAGTCCGCCATTGTTCTGGGGCTCATGCAGCTTCTCTCGCGCGATATCCAGCGCGTGGCCTTTTTCCGGCCCATCATCTCCTCCTCAGAGGCGAGCGCCAAGGATCATGACATCAATCTCGTCATGAGCCAGTTCAATCTCGACATGCGCTATTCGGAAGCCTACTCCATGACCATGCAGAAGGCCCGGGAGATGATCAACATGGGCCAGCACGAGGCCCTGCTTGAAAAGATTTTGAGCGACTTCAACTCGCTCAAGGGCCGTTTCGACTTCATTCTTTGCGAGGGCACGGACTTCTTCGGAACGGATTCGGCCTTCGAGTTCGACATCAACGCCGACATCGCCGCCAACCTGGGCTGCCCTGTGCTGCTGGTATGCAACGGGCAGAAGAAGAGCCAGGACGAGATCGTGGCCAGCGCCCTGCTGACCATTGAATCCTTCGAGGACAAGGGGCTGGACATCCTGGCCGCGGTCATCAACCGCGTGGAGGATTCGGACGGCTCCGGCATGGTGGAGGAGCTCAAAAAGAAGATTCGCTGTCCGGAATGCTTCCCCATTTACGTCATTCCCGAGGAAGCCAAGCTCGGCAAGCCCACCGTGGCCGACGTGATGAAGTGGCTCGATGCGCGTGTGCTCTACGGCGCGGACATGACGAGCAATCTGGTGGACAACTACGTCATCGCCGCCATGCAGCTGGGAAACTTCCTCAACTATCTGGAGCGCGGCAGCCTGGTCATCACCCCCGGCGACCGCAGCGACATCATCCTGGGCAGCCTGGCCTCGCGGCTTTCCACCAACTATCCGGACATCTCCGGCATCCTGCTCACCGGCGGGCTTGAACCCTCCTCCTCCGTGCGCAAGCTCATCGAAGGCTGGGTGGGCGCGCCCATCCCCATCCTGGTGGCCGAGGGGCACACCTACAAGACCGCGCGTATTCTGTACGATTTGTACGGCCGAATCGAGCCTTCCGACCAGAACAAGATCCAGTCTGCCCTGCGCGTGTTCGAGGAGCATGTGGACCTTTCGGAGCTGCGGACCAAGCTGGTGGCCGCCAAGCCCAGCACCGTCACCCCCAAGATGTTCGAGTTCAGCCTCATCATGAAGGCCAAGAGCAGGAAGCAGCACATCGTCCTGCCCGAGGGCACGGGCGAGCGCATCATGCGCGCGGCGGACATCCTGCTGCGGCGCGGCGTGGTGGACGTGACGCTTCTGGGCCGCGAGACGGAGATCCGCACCCGCATGAGCCAGTTCGGACTGGAGCTTGAAGGCGTGCAGATCATCGACCCCGGCAAGAGCCCCAATTACGACGACTACGTCAAGACCTACTTCGACCTGCGCAAGCACAAGGGCATCCGCGAGGAAGACGCCCGCGACCGTATGCTCGATCCCACCTACTACTCCACCATGATGGTCTACAAGGGCCACGCGGACGGCATGGTTTCCGGCTCGGTGACCACCACCCAGCAGACCATTCGCCCGGCCTTCGAGATCATCAAGACCCGGCCCGGCGCCAAGATCGTGTCCAGCGTGTTCCTCATGTGCCTGAAGGACCGCGTGCTGGTCTACGGCGACTGCGCCGTGAACCCCAACCCCACGGCCGAGGAGCTGGCGGAGATAGCGCTGTCCAGCGCGCATACCGCGAGCATCTTCGGCATCGAGCCGCGCGTGGCCATGCTGTCGTACTCCACCGGCAGTTCCGGCAAGGGCCAGGATGTGGAGAAGGTCATCGAGGCCACGCGCATCGCCCGCGAACGCGCGCCCGAACTGCTCATCGAGGGCCCCATCCAGTACGATGCCGCCGTGGACATTAATGTGGCGCAGACCAAGATGCCCGACAGCCAGGTCGCAGGCCGCGCCACGGTGTTCATCTTCCCCGACTTGAACACCGGCAACAACACCTACAAGGCGGTGCAGCGCTCCGCCCAGGCCGTGGCCATCGGCCCCGTGCTCCAGGGCTTGAACAAGCCCGTCAACGATCTGTCCCGCGGGTGCACCATCCCCGACATCGTCAACACCGTGGCCATCACGGCCATTCAGGCCCAGGCAGTCAAAGCCTAGAGGTTTCAATGAACGTTCTTGTCATCAATTCCGGCAGCTCGTCCATCAAATACCAGCTGCTCGACATGCGCACCGAGACGGTGTTGTGCTCCGGCGCGGTGGAGCGCATCGGCGAGGAGACGGGGGTGCTGACCCACAAGGCCGCACCCGGCACCGAGCGCGAGGAAAAGGTCACCCTTTCCCAGCCCATCGCCGACCACGAGGCCGGAATGCATCTGGTCATCGACCTCATCGTGCACCCGGAGCGGGGTGTGGTGAAGAGCCTGGACGAGATCGAGGCCATCGGCCATCGAATCGTGCAGGGCGGCGACATCTTCAACGCCTCCTGCGTGGTGGACGACCGCGTGGTGGACGAGTTGACCAAGCTCATTCCCCTGGGGCCCGTGCATAACCCCGGCCACCTGGCGGGCATCCGCGTGGCGCGCCACCTGTTCCCCAAGGTGCCGCAGGTCACCGTGTTCGACACCGTGTTCCACCAGACCATGCCCCCTCGCGCCTACATGTACGCCCTGCCGTATGAGCTGTACGAAGAGCTCAAGGTGCGCCGCTACGGGTTCCACGGCACCTCCCACTCCTATGTCTCCAAGGAGGCCGCGCGCTTCCTTGGCAAGGCGCCGGAGGAGACCAACCTCATCACCGTGCACCTGGGCAACGGCAGCAGCATGTGCGCCGTGCAGGGCGGCAAGAGCGTGGACACCAGCATGGGCCTCACCCCTCTTGAGGGGCTCATCATGGGCACGCGCTGCGGCGATGCCGACTTGGCCATCTACCCGCTTCTTGGCGCGGAAAAGGGGCTCTCCATTGCGGAGATCAACGAGCTGACCAACAAGCAGAGCGGCTTCAAGGGCATCTGCGGCAAAAACGACATGCGCGACATCCACGAGGCCGTGGCCCAGGGCGATGCCCGGGCCAGGCTTGCCCTGGATATGTTCGGCTACCGCAACCGCAAGTACATCGGCTCCTACCTGGCCGTTCTCGGCAGGGTGGACGCCATCGTGTTCACCGCGGGCATCGGGGAGAACGACCCCGTTGCGCGCGAGCTTTCCTGCCGGGGACTGGAGCACCTCGGCATTAAGCTGGACCCGGAGCGCAACCTGGCCCCGGAGCGCGGCGCACGGGACATTTCTGCGCCGCAGAGCCCGGTGCGGGTGCTTGTGGTGCCCACCAACGAGGAATTGGAGATCGCCAGGCAGACCGCCGAGGTGCTCGCCCCCGGCGCAAAGGGATAAGCATGGACAGCGGAGTTGATGGTGCGGCTTGCGTGGTCAGGCCTTCAATCGCAAGGGCGGACATGCCCGCGACGATGGCCGGGCCTCTGAAAAGAATCAATCGGTAGAACAGTGCCGTGGGGGAGGTGCAACCCCCTGCGGCACTTCCAAACCTATCCCAGACCCGGCGGGTGCACTCCGGGGGGGGCACGCACAACAAGAGGAGGAGCGTCTTTTATGTCAATGGAACTGCTTGCATTGGTGGCACTGTTGCCCATACTCGTGGCTTTGGTGCTCATGGTCGGCATGCGTTGGCCGTCCACCCGCGCCATGCCCCTGGCCTGGCTTGTCTGCGTACTCGGCGCCATCGGCGCTTGGAACCTGCCGCCGGGGTACATCGCCGCCCTGTCGCTGCAAGGTCTGGTCACCGCCGTCGGCGTGCTGATCATCGTGTTCGGCGCCATCGTCATCCTCTACACCCTGAAGTATTCCGGCGGCATGGAAACCATCCAGTACGGAATGCAGAACATCAGCCGAGACAAACGCGTGCAGGCGATCATCATCGGCTACATGTTCGCGGCCTTCATCGAAGGCGCCGCCGGTTTCGGCACGCCCGCCGCGCTAGCCGCGCCGCTGCTGCTTTCGCTGGGCTTCCCGCCGCTGGCCGCAGCCGTCATCTGCCTTGTGTTCAACTCCTTCCCCGTGTCGTTCGGCGCGGTGGGTACCCCCATTCTCATCGGCCTGAAGTTCCTTGCCCCGTTGACCACGGAGGCCGTCGCCTCCGGCGTCGCACTCAATTTCACCGATTTCGGCTCCTTCGCCAAGGTCATCGGCCAGTGGGCCACTGTGATGCACGGACCCATGGTCTTCATCCTGCCCATCTTCATGCTGGGCTTTCTCACCCGTTTCTACGGCCAGAAGAAGTCGTGGAGCGAAGGCTTTGCCGCCTGGAAGTTCTGTGTGTTCTCCGCCGTGGCCTTCATCGTGCCCTACTTGGTTTTCGCTTGGCTTGTGGGCCCCGAATTCCCGTCCATGATCGGCGGCCTTGTGGGTCTTGGCATCATTGTGGCAGGCGCCAAGAAGGGCTTCTGCGTGCCCAAGGACACCTGGGACTTCGGCCCCCAGTCCACCTGGGAAGCGGCATGGACCGGCTCCATCGCCACCAGCACCAACACTGAATTCAAGCCGCACATGAGCCAGTTCATGGCGTGGCTGCCCTACATTCTGATCGGCGTCATCCTGGTGCTGACCCGTATTCCCGAATTGGGCCTGAAGGGCTTCCTGTCCGCCCAGAAGCTCCCCTTCAACGACATTCTCGGCTACAAGGGCGTTTCCGCCTCCATCGACTACCTGTACCTGCCCGGCACCGTTCCCTTCACCCTGGTCGCCCTGCTGACCATTGTGCTGCACGGCATGAAGGGCGATGCGGTGAAGAAGGCCTGGACCGAATCCATCGCCAAGATGAAGGCCCCCACCATCGCGCTGTTCGCTGCGGTGGCCCTGGTGTCCATCTTCCGCGGTTCCGGCGTGGCCGACATTGCGCTGAACCCCAACAGCTACCCCTCCATGCCCCTGGCAATGGCCAAGACCGTGGCCGCGTTCGCGGGCAACGCCTGGCCCATGCTTGCTTCTTACGTGGGCGGCCTTGGCGCGTTCATCACCGGGTCGAACACCGTTTCGGACCTTCTGTTCGCCGAATTCCAGTGGGGCGTTGCGCAGCAGTTGCAGCTGCCCCGCCAGATCATCGTGGCGGCCCAGGTTGTCGGCGGCGCCATGGGCAACATGGTGTGCATCCACAACATCGTTGCCGTCTGCGCCGTTACCGGCCTGATCGGCCGCGAAGGCATGATCCTGAAGCGTACCTTCTGGCCCTTTGTCCTCTACGGAGTCGTCGTGGGCATCATTGCCACGGTGCTCAGCTTCGGGCCGTACGCCAACCTGTTCTAAGTCCAAGGTGTTGTGTGGGGGGCGGGGCATCGCTCCGCCCCCCATTTTCGACAGAGGAGTGCAAGCGCCACATCGCCCCATTCTCCCTTCTTCGCTTGACCCCCTGCATTTCCGTCCGTGAATCAAGGTGGAGCAGGTATGCCGCCGAATTGCAGGCGCAGGTCGAAGAAAGGGGTCTCCTGGCGGGAGCAGGGCGCCTTGTGGCGGAGCAGTTGACTGGGCCAAGCCGGTTTGGGCAGGAACGCCTTCGGAGCCGTCACGTCTCTTGGCTCTTGGAAACGGCGGTTTGAACAAGCGCAGTGTGTTTGCCGCGTCCTGGCCGCCTTTGATGCGCCGATGCCCAACAGCCTGCGCCAGAGGATCCTGCATCAGCCGATTGGTGTTCACGCCTGGCGTGGGCTGCGTCTGGAGATTCCCGACGATGTTCCCCAGGGCGCAGGAGAAGATTCTTTTCGTGCTGGGTCGGCCGGCATGAACCTTCTGGGGATTTAGACATGGGAGCGGGTTCTTCGGAATCCTTTTCCCGAAAAATTTCCGACCCCCTACCCCTGGCGGGTCGACACAAAAGGCGAGGGTGGCAGCGAGAGCGCCCCCGTCTCAAGCACGGGCTTTCGTAGGGTCCGTTAACGAGGAGCCGCATATGAGCGACACCGAAAAACTGGCGGAACTGTTCGCCGAAAAGGCGAGGCTGGTTTCGGCCGTGGTTACGCCGGTGAAGGACATGGCCGAGGCCTTGGCCTATACCGTGGACATTTGTGAGAAAAAGGACGCCTGCCAGATCCTCATGAGCGGCTGCGAGTCCGAGCTCTCCGCCCCGGCGGGCGCGCTGTGCGACGCAAAGCCGGGCAAGGTGGTGGTGGCTCCGGCCCTTTCCGCCGAGGACTTCGCTGTTCTCAAGGCCCAGTGCGAGTCTCGCGGCATCCACTGCCTGGATTCCGGGATGCGCCGCCATTTGGGCGGGGTGGACATCGGATTCACCGTGGCGGATGCGGGCATAGCCGAAACCGGCACCCTGCTGCTCAACTCCGGCAGCGAGGAGCTGCGGCTCGCCACCATGCTGTGCGAAGTCCACGTGTGCGTGCTCAAGACCAGCACCCTGCGCGAGACCAGCTTCGAGGCCGAGGGACTCATCCGGTCCATGAGCACGAACGGCCCGGCCTACGTCGCATTTGTCACGGGCGCGTCCCGCACGGCGGATATCGAGCGCGTGCTGGCCATTGGCGTGCACGGACCCCTTGAATTGCACATCCTGCTTTTGGAGGACTAGGCCATGCAGAACGCACGCGATATGAAACAGTACAAGGGCGAGCTTACCGGCGCGCTGCACAACGAGTTCCTGCGCGAGGCCATGGACAAGTTCGCCGTGGCGTACCGCGCTTCCCGGGCCAACGCCTTCAAGGGCATGGATGTGGAAGGGCTTATCGCCGACATCGCCAAGTCCAAGGACGAGGCCATGGGGCGCATGGACGAACTCCTGGCCGAGTTCACCAGGAACGCCAGCGCGCAGGGCGTTACGGTGCACGTGGCCAAGACCGCGCGCGAGGCCAACGAGATCATCGGCCGCATCGCCCAGAACGCCGGGGTCAAGCGCATCATCAAGTCCAAGTCCATGACCGCCGAGGAGACCCTGCTCAATCATCACCTGGAGGATCTCGGCCTTGAGGTCACCGAGACGGACCTGGGCGAGTGGATCATCCAGCTCAGGCACGAAGGCCCCACCCACATGGTCATGCCCGCCATCCACCTTTCGCGCCATCAGGTGGCGGATCTCTTCAGCGACGTGACCGGGCACAAGCAGGAGGTGGACATCCAGAAGCTGGTGAAGGTCGCTCGGCGCGAGCTGCGGCGCAAGTTCGCCGAGGCCGACATGGGCATCTCCGGCGGCAACTTCGCCATCTCCGAAACCGGCACCATCGCCATTTGCACCAACGAGGGCAACGGGCGTCTCACCACCACGTTGCCCCGCGTCCATGTGGCCCTGGTGGGCCTGGACAAGCTCACCCCCACCATCGCCGACGCCCTGCGGGTCATCAAGGCCCTGCCCAGAAACGCCACCGGCCAGGCCATCACCTCGTACGTGTCCTTCATCAGCGGCGCGAACGAGTGCAAAGCCGAATGCCAGGGCGGTCCCTGCGACAAAAAGGAAATGCATGTGGTGTTCCTGGACAACGGCCGCCGCGCCCTGGCCAAGGATCCGCTCTTTTCCCAGGTGCTGCGCTGCATCCGCTGCGGGGCCTGCGCCAACGTGTGCCCTGTGTACCGCCTGGTGGGCGGGCACCAGCTCGGCCACATCTACATCGGCGCCATCGGCCTGATCTTGACCTACTTCTATCATGGCCGCGACAAGGCCAAGAACCTGGTGCAGAACTGCATTAACTGCGGGGCCTGCAAGGCCGTGTGCGCTGGCGGCATCGACCTGCCCCGGCTCATCAAAGAGGTTCATGCGCGCATCCAGGACGAGGAGGGCCACCCGCTCCAGAGCCAGCTTCTGGGCAAGGTGCTGAAAAGCCGCAAGCTCTTTCACGCTCTGCTGCGTTCGGCCAAGGCCGTGCAGAAGCCCATCACCGGGGGCACGCCGTACCTGCGGCACCTGCCCATGATCTTCGCCAAGGACCAGGGCTTCCGTGCGCTGCCCGCCATCGCCGAGACCCCCTTCCGCGACCGTTTCGAGTCCATCAAGCCCAAGGTGGCGAACCCGAAGTTCAAGGTGGCGCTCTTCAGCGGCTGCGTGCAGGACTTCGTATACCCCGAGCAGGCCGAGGCCGCGGTGAAGCTGCTGGCCAAGCACAACGTCGAGGTGGTCTTCCCCATGGACCAGTCCTGCTGCGGGCTGCCCGTGCAGATGATGGGCGAACGCGATGCCAGCCGCGCTGTGGCCGTGCAGAACGTGACCGCGTTCGATCCGGCTGGTTGCGACTACATCCTGACCCTGTGCGCCTCCTGCGCCTCCCACCTGAAGCACGGCTACCCGGACATCCTGGCCGACGACCCCGCGTTGGGCGTGAAGGCGCGGCAGTTCGCCGACCGCGTCATCGACTTCAGTTCCTTTGCGCACGATGTCCTGCACGTGTCGCCCGACGAGTTCCGCGGCGACGGCAAGAAAACCACCTACCATTCGCCCTGCCACCTGTGCCGGGGAATGCACGTCACCGAAGCCCCGCGCGCCCTCATGGGCATTGCCGGGCTTGATTACGCGCCTTCCGAGGAAGAGGACGTCTGCTGCGGTTTTGGCGGTACGTATTCCATGAAATTCCCGGAGCTTTCGGCCGAGCTGCTGAAGAAAAAGCTTGCGAATGTGGAGAATACCGGGGCAGAACTTTTGCTTACAGACTGTCCGGGCTGCATCATGCAACTGCGCGGCGGGCTTGAGGCCAAGGGAAGCTCCATTCGTGTGGCGCACGTGGCCGAGGCCTTGGCCGAGCGTCTGAAATAGCGGCCCGGCGCACCCCTCAGGAGGATGACGGCATGAAGGACGTTCGCAAGCACGCGCGCGAGCTTATGGAAGGCTATTGCAAGGTGTGCCCGGTGTGCAACGGCAAGGCCTGCGCGGGCGAGGTGCCCGGCATGGGCGGCCTTGGCACGGGCTCGTCGTTCATGAACAACGTGGGGGCGCTCGCCAACCTGCGCTTCAACATGCGGCTCATGCATGGGGCGGAACAGCCCGACACCGCCACGGAAGTGCTCGGTTTGAAGCTGGCCATGCCGGTGCTGGCCGCGCCCATCGGTGGGGTAAGCTTCAACATGGGCGGCAAGATCACCGAGGGCGACTACCTCGACGCCGTTCTGGGCGGCTGCGTGGACAAGGGCGTGGTGGGCTGCACCGGCGACGGCGTGCCCCCCTTCATCCACGAGACCGGCTTCGCGGCCATCCAGGCGCTTGGCGGAGCGGGCATTCCGTTCATCAAGCCCTGGGAGGACAAGGAACTCTTTGAAAAGCTCGACCGCGCCGTGGCCACGGGAGCCCCTGTCGTGGGCATGGACATCGACGCGGCCGGGCTGGTCACCCTGCGCCTCATGGGCCGTCCGGTGGGCCCCAAACCGGTGGAGAAGCTCAAGGACATCATCGCCCACGTGAACGCCAAGTTCATCGTCAAGGGGGTCATGACCCCGGACGACGCCAAGCGCGCCGTGGACGCGGGCGCGGCGGGCATTGTGGTCTCCAACCACGGTGGCCGCGTGCTGGACCACACCCCCGGTACGGCCGAGGTGTTGCCGCTTGTGGCCCGCGCGGTGAAGGGGCAGATCGCCATTCTGGCCGACGGCGGCGTGCGCTCCGGCGGCGATGTGCTCAAAATGCTGGCTCTTGGCGCGGACGCCGTGATGATCGGGCGTCCGGTGGCCATCGCCGCCATGGGCGGCCTGCGGGAGGGCGTGGGCAAGTATCTCGACCAACTGCGCGGAGAACTGCTGCAGGCCATGATCCTCACCGGCTGCAACAGCGTGGCCGATGTGGACGCCAGGGTGCTGTTCCAGAACGCGTAAGGAGGTGCGTATGCCGCGATCCGGAGCTCGGCTTGCAGGGCCGCTTGTGTGCGGAATCGGCGTGACGGCGGGGGGGTGGCTGCTCCCCGCCGGCGCACTGTGGCTCTTTTCAGAATCGGGATTCGTCATGGGGCTGCCGCAGGTTGCGGCGGCCCTTTTGCTTGGAGCGCTGGCTTTCGGCCTGGCGCAGCTGCGGGAAACACGGCTGCGAGCCGAGCTGCTCGCTCTGGGCGGAACGCTGGGCGCGCGGCCCCGGCCGGGGGACGACCCTCTGGATGGCCTCGCCGCCATCGTGCAGGCCAACGCCGCCGAACTCAAGCACCAGACCGGCTTGGCCCAGGGCATCCTGGGCGGGTTGCCCATGCCGTATCTCCTGGTGGACGAGCTGGAGCGCGCCGTGTGCTCCAACAAGGAATGCCTGGAGATGCTGGAGCTTTCCGGTCGGCCGGAGGACTACTACGGACAGACTCTGGCGCAGATCTTCTACAACGATCCCACGCGCAAGACCGCCGTCGGCCGCAGCATCGGCGGCGGAGAGGTGTTCCGCAACCTCGAAGTGCAGATCAAGGGCCACAAGGGCGGCGTGCGCAACGTGCTGGCCAACGTCTTTCCCCTCTATGATCTCGACCGCAAGTGCATCGGCGGCTTGTGCCTGTATCTTGACATGACCATGCTCAAGCAGAAGGAGCAGGTCATCGTGGAGAAGAACGCCGCTATCGAACGCGCCGCCGATCACGCCAACGAGCTGTGCCGTCGTCTGCGAGACGCCTCGCGGCAGCTTACCGGCAGCATCGGGCAGACGGCCACGGGGAGCCAAGCCCAGCAGTCCCGCGTAGCCGAAATCAGCACCTCCATGGAGCAGATGAGCCAGGCGGTTGTGGATGTGGCCAGAAGCGCCTCCGGGGCCGCCTCCGGGGCGGACGAGGCCCGTGGACTGGCCGAGGCGGGCGCGGGGATCGTTCATGATGTCATTTCGGCCATCGGGGATGTGTCCGAACGCACCGGGGCCATGCGCGAACGCCTGGACGACCTGGACAAGCAGGTGGCAGGAATCGCGCAGATCTTGAATGTCATCAACGACATCGCCGACCAGACCAACCTGCTGGCGCTCAACGCCGCCATCGAGGCGGCGCGCGCTGGCGAGGCGGGCAGGGGCTTTGCCGTCGTCGCCGACGAGGTGCGCAAGCTGGCCGAGAAGACCCAAAGCGCCACCAGCGACGTTGCGCAGGCTATCAGCAATGTGCAGCAGGGCGCTCGCCGAGCGGCCGAGGGCATGTCCGGGGCGGCGCAGGCAGTGGAGAAAAGCACCACCCTGGCCGATGGCGCAGGGCAGAGCCTGCGTGAGATCGTGCGCCTGAGCCAGGGCTCCGCCGACCAGGTGCGCGCCATCGCCGCCGCCAGCGAGGAGCAGTCCGCCGCGGCCGAGGAGATTGGACGCGCCGTGGGCGAAATGCGCGGCGTGTCCGAGGACATCGCCCGGGACATGGACAGCGCGGCCCGGGCCGTGGATGATCTTTCCCGGCTTTCCGCCGAGCTGGAGGAACTCATTTCCAGAATGCAGGTCTGCTAGCCCTGCCAAGCCACAAGGAGACAGGCCCAATGATCAAGCACATCGTCATGTGGACCCTGAAGGACGAGGCCGCCGGAGCGGACAGGGCGGCCAACGCCCGAAAAATGAAGGAGATGCTGGAGGCCCTGCGCGGTGTGGTGCCTTCCCTTGCCGCCCTTGAGGTGGGCGTCGAGGTCTTTGCGGCCTCGCCCGCCTGCGATGTGATCCTGTATTCCGAATTCGCCAGCCGGGCCGATCTCGACGCCTATCAGGTCCACCCGGAGCACCAGAAGGTGGTGGCCTTTGTCAAGCAGGTGGCCGCCTCGCGCAGCGTGGTGGACTACGAAGCATAGGCCGCCAGTCCGTATCGTGTTTTTGTACGCAAGGCCCGGCAATGTCGGGCCTTTTGTTTTTTCTTGCCTTGGTTTCGCCTAGTACGTAGACTTGGGCTGTTGTCAATGCTCAATCGACATTCCTGATTCGTGGAGCCCGCATGTGCGAGGTATGGATGGACAAAGGCATGGACCCCCAAGAGGCTTCGGCGTTGCACGAACTGCTCGCGCGGGCTGGCCTGCTCTCAGAGGAGCTTTCGGACGCGCCGCTTGCCGGGGGCCAGGCTTTTTCCGAACTGCTGTATGTGCTGACGCGGATGCGCTTTGGCCCGGACGAGGCCCTGGGCTACTGCTGCGAGATATTGCGTCACCACGATGGGCTGAATCTTGCGCTTGGCCGCGACGTGGGCCTTCGCGTCGCCGTGTGCGACTACTTCATGAACCTGCACCCCAAGATGCGCGACCCGGTCATCGTGGAGGTGCAGGTGCTGCTGCAGAAGGAGCAAGGCGCGCTGGTCGACGAGCTTACCGGCCTCTACAATCGCCGCTATTTCAACGACGCCATCTCCCGCGAGGTCGAGCGTTTCAAGCGTTTCGGACAGCGTTTTTCCCTGCTGATGCTCGATGTGGACCATTTCAAGCGTTTCAACGACGCCTTCGGCCACACCGCGGGCGACGATGCCCTCAAGACTGTGGCCGATGTGCTCCGGCATACCGCACGGAGTTTCGACCATGTGGTGCGCTACGGAGGCGAAGAATTCGCCCTCATCCTGCCCCATACCGACAGCGCCCAGGCCGTCGCCGCAGCAGAGCGCCTGCGCCGGGCCGTGGCGGCGCGTCCGGTTGCCGTTTCCGGCCAGGACGTTTCGGTCACCGTCAGCCTGGGCACGGCCACCTTTCCGGAGGATGCCATAAACGCCCGCGACCTGGTGTGCCGCGCCGACGAGGCCCTGTATGAGGCCAAGCGCACGCGGAACGCCGTGAGTTGCTTTTCCGAGAAAAACCGGCGCTTCCCGCGCGCTCCGGTCAGCCTTATGGCGTTGTTCGTCGGCAGTGGGACCCAGGGCGAGGCCGAACCGGTACGTGTGGTCGTGGCCAATGTCAGCTTCGGGGGAATGCTGTGCGTTTCGCCAACGCCCATCCTGCCAGGCGCCAGGGTGGAGTTGGCCCTTGACGCCGATTCGCCGTCGCAGCGGGGGCTGCGGGTTTCGGGGCGCGTGGTGCGGCTGGAGCGCGAAAGCGAGGACGCGGGTTTCTCCATCGCCCTTGCCTTCGACCTTGCCTCCCAGGACCAGCGGCGGGATCTTGTGCGCCTGGTGGAGCGGTACGGGCAGGAGGACGGCAGCCCGGCCCCGGACACAGCACCGCCTTCCCTCTTGGCCTGAGGCCCGCTCTGGGCTATGCAGAACATGCGCCCGCGCGCATACCCCACATTTCAGGAGCAACGCCCATGAGCACGATCGACGACACCTCCGGCCTCAAGCACCTTGGCTCCGGCAAGACCAGTTACGCCTTCCACGAGCCCACCGCCGACATTCTGGAGGCTTTCCCCAACAAGTATCCCAATCGGGACTACCAGATCCGCTTCGAGCACCCGGAGTTCACCAGCCTGTGCCCCAAGACCGGCCAGCCGGACTTCGCCACCATCGAGATCACCTACATCCCCGACGCCCTGTGCATCGAGACCAAGTCCCTCAAGCTCTATTTCACCGCCTTTCGCAACCACGGCTCCTTCATGGAAACCATCACCAATAAGATTCTGGACGACCTGGTGAGCGTATGCCAGCCGCGCATGATGCAGGTGGTGGCCCTGTTCAATCCGCGTGGCGGCACCAGCCTTACCGTCACGGCGGAATACTTCAAGGACAACTCCGCGCCCATTGAGACCCAGTTCTAGGGCCTTGTGACGGGAGGCCCTTTCCGGGGGCACACGTACGGTCGCCGCTTGCCGCCGGGAGACGCGGGGGCGCGGTCCGGAACAGCATTGCGCCGCCGCCCGGTACAGGGCGGCGGCGCATCGCGTTGACAAAGTCTGTGCCGAAGTCTTGGCATGGCGCTGGTTGTGGGGACCGCGCGGCCAGGCGCTCTTTTCCCGCTTCCTGGCGGGAGCCCGGGGCTACTTCACAATGCGGGAGCTCTTGATCTCCAAGGCGTGCCCGGCGCCGGCGTCGAAGCGAACGGTGTAGGCCCCGGAAGGCTTTTTGAAGGTGAACTCGCTGTCCTTGTTCATTTTTCCGTCCGCAAGAACCGTCCCTTTGTCGTCACGCACACTCATCTTCACGCCCGCGGAGGACGATCCATCGGAGAAGCTGCCTTGGCAGGTGACGGTTCCATCACCGTTGTCAAAACAATCGCACAGGGGCGTGTGCGCCCAGGCCGGGACAGAGGCGAGCAGCAGGGCGGCCAGGGCGGCTGCGGCAAGGATGTTCTTTTTCATGGGTGTTCTCCTTTGCAGGTTGTGGTGATGGGGGGCATGGAAAGGCGTTTGCACCGGAGGGAGCGTTCGGGCACAAGGGCCATGGCGACCGTGGCCAGCACGCACACGACGTAGAAGGCCCACATGCTTTGCCAGCCAGTGAAGCCCAACAGCGTGCCTCCCGTGAAGACCAGCGAGGCCACAAGCAGGCCGAGCAGCGTCTGATAGCCCATGGAGAAGAGCATCCAGCCCGTGGAGCCCGCCTGCAGACGCACCATGACGGACGCCGGGATGCAGGGCGGGTACAGGGCCATGAACAGCATCAGGGCCAGGGCGTGCAGGGGGGTCATGCCCGGTTCTCCGGCGCGCATGTCGCTCTCCACCGTGGAATCGGTGTCCTGGCCGTAAAGGGCGCCCAGGGTGGACGCGCTGTTCTCCTTTGCGGCAAAGGCCGAGAGCAGGGCGATGTTCACCCTCCAGTTGAAGCCCGCGAACTGCGTCACCGGCTCAAGGGCCTTGCCCGCCATGCCCAGGAAGCTTGTCTCGAAGCCCAGGGTGCGCATTTCACGCCGCAGGCGCTTGCGGGTGCTTTCGACCTTGCGGAGGGACCGGGCCAAGCGTTTGGCGTCGCCGGAATCGCCGCGGACAATGTCATAGTAGAGAGGGTTGCGTTGTTGGAAATCCGCGCCGATGGCCGCGCGCGCGGTTTCGCTCGCCCCGCGGCCCGCATCGCGCAGGGCTTCGGAGAAGAGGGCCAGCCCCGCCACATCCTCCATGCGCAGCCTGCCTGCGTATGCGGTTTTGTCCGCCTCGTTCAGGAAGGACCGCATGGTCTCCCGTGCTTGGGCCTCGAAATGCGCCGTGTCCTCCGGCTCTAGGCCCGGATAGCTGATGAGCATGAAGACCACCACGGCCACGGCCAGCACCACCGTGACGATTTTCTTGGCGAAAATCAGAACGCGCTCGGTTGCGCGCAACAGCACGCCCTGTATGGTCGGCAGATGGTAGGGGGGCATCTCCATGATGAAGGGGGCCTGCTCCTTGCCGCGCAGCACGGTAAGCGTCAGGGCCTTGGCCACGGGCAGGGCCATGAACACGGTCACGGTGGCGATGAAGAACAGGGCCGCCCCGGCGTGCTCGGGGAAATAGGCGTCGATGAGGATGAGGTAGAGCGGCACCTTTGCCAGACAGTTCATCATCGGGGTGATGAGGATGGTGGCTAGGCGGGCGCGCTCGTCGGGAATGGCCTTGGTCGCCATGACTGCGGGCACGGCGCAGCCGCCCACATACACTCCGCCCAGGATGAGCGGCAGCGTGGACTGCCCGTGCAGCCCGAAGCGATGGAACACCCTGTCCAGGATGAAGGCCATGCGCGGCATGTAGCCGCTGTCCTCCAGCACGGCGATGAGCGCGAAGAGAATGAAGAAGATCGGCAGGTAGTTCAGGATGGCCGTGACGCTTTTCACGGCCCATATTCCCAGCGCGCGGGGAAGCGGATCTTCGAGAAAACCGGGAGGCGGCAGCAGCTGCGCCGCCAGGCCCTCCAGCGCGCCCCAAATAGGCCAGGCCTGGGCGGAAACCCAGCCTCCGAACACGATGGACGCCTGGTACAGCAAAAACAAGATGGCCATGAGCACCAGGGGGCCGAGGGAGCGGTGGCATACCACCGCATCAACACGTTCCGTGAGGTGGCGGCCCTGCATCGGGACCTGGCGGGTGGTCTGCCGCGCCAGCTCCGCCGCCGCACTGTGCCGGGCCTGGGCGATATGGCCCGCCGCCGCATGGCCGCATTCCGCCTGAAAGCGGCGGCCGAGCTCCAGCGCATGGGCCAGAACGCCGCACGCATCCTGGTGGTGTGCGCGCAGCAACGCTTCGGCCCCGGCATCGCCCTCCAGCAGCTTTATGGCCAGCCACCTGGGCGGGCAATGCGACAGCAGCTTGGGTTCCTGGGCCAGCGCCCGCTCCAGCGCCTCAAGGCTTGGCTCCAGTGCGCCATACGGCGTCCGGTAGGCTCCCGGCGTGCTGTTGACGCATTGCTCCAGGGCGGCGGCGATCTCCTCCGCGCCTTGGCCTTTCTTGCCCACGGCGGGGATGACCGGTACCCCCAGGCGCTCTGAAAGACAGTCCACGTCCACGTGGACGCCCCGGCGCACGGCAACGTCCATCATGTTCAGCACCAGCACCAGGGGGCGGCCCATCTCCAGCAGTTGCAGCGTCAGGTAGAGGCTGCGCCTGAGGTTCGAGGCGTCCGCGATGTCGATGATTGCGCCGGGCTTGTCGTGGAGCAGAAAATCCCGCGCGACACGTTCCTCCAGCGAGTACGAGCTCAGACTGTAGGTGCCGGGCAGGTCCACCAGCTCCACAGCAAGATTCCTGGCGCGGAAGCCTCCGCTCTTTTTCTCCACCGTGACGCCGGGGTAGTTGGCCACGTGCTGGCGTGCCCCGGTGAGCATGTTGAAAATCGTCGATTTCCCGCAATTGGGCTGCCCGGCAAGGGCGACAAGCGTACGGGTCGGGCTCATCCCGGCTGAACCTCGACCTGGCGTGCCTCGGTGCGGCGGATGCTGACGCAGCAGCCGTCAAGTTCGACCTCCACCGGGTCCGTGAGTGGCGCATAGCGGAGCATCCGGACCACGGCTCCGGCATAGAAGCCCAGGTCGGTCAGGCGTTGGCCAAGGGCGCCTGCGGCGGTCATGCGGCAAATGGTGCATACGCCGCCGGGTTCAAGTTCGCACAATGTCATCTGCTTCTCCTCAAAAGAACAGCGCCGCTGTTGGCGGCGTCGCTGTGTTGCCAACTACAGGGCGCGCTGGCGCCGCTTGCAATTGATAATGAATTTCGCTATCGTCTTTACTTCAGCGAGGCTGGAAAAGTCAAGAAATAGAAACAAATGCGAAGGTTTTCAGATGTTGTACCACAATCAGTGCAATGGCAGTCGGCCCACTGCGACCAGTGTCAGTGGCCCGTTTTCTTCAGCGGGGGCAGGGGACGTGTTTGAACAGACGCCCGGAAGGGACCGGTTCAAGGACTACCTTGAATCCAACGGACTGAAGCTGACCGGCCAACGCCAGCGGATTCTTCGCGTGTTCATGCGGCAGCAGGAGCCCATGAGCGCCGAGAACATCCTTGCCGCCGCAGGCGGAGCGGAGAGCGGCATCAGCCTGTCCACCCTGTACCGCGCCTTGAACCATCTCCAGTGCGCAGGGCTTGCGCGGCGCATACAGCTTGGTGCCGGAAGCGCGCTGTACGAAGCCGTGCACGGCCATTGCTGCCAGCTTGTGTGCGAGAAGTGCGGCAGGCGCATTCCCGTCAGCAATCCGTATCTGGAGTCCATGCGCGAGGTTGCTGCCCGGCAGGAAGGCTTCGAACTGCACCACTGCACGGCGCAGTTTTACGGCCTGTGCCCGTCCTGCCAGCAGGCCCGGGATATCGAGAAATCCAGAAGCACAACTCCAGCCACGTAGCGCGGCTCATAGCCCGGCCCGCCCTTTTATCCTGGAAGAAGCGGCCAAGACGCGATGATGCGCTTGGCCGCTTTTTGTTTCCCCGTTTTGGGGGAGCTCCGCTTGACACCATTCTCATCCGCAACCGGCTGCGCTCCCACTGTGCCGTCATTCAATCGACATCTTTTTCAAGCATCATTTTTTATTGACTATTTCTACTCAGAAACCTAGAAAATGAACTCGAAATTCAATTTCATAAGGTGTTGCAGGCCTGCGCCGCGTACCCGGCGCGTTCACTTGGGGCCGTTTCGCGCCCCGCGAGAGCAGAGGAAAGGAAGGAATTATGAAAGCGTTGCATGTGTTGATCGCCGCCGCCCTGTTGTGGGTGGCGCAGCCCCCCTGCGCCATGGCGGAAGACATCATGGGGGATCTGCCTTCAAAGGACGGTGCCGAAGCAGGAAAGCCGGTCGGCGAGAAGAACGGAAAGCCTGGCAAAGGGGAGAATTCGCCCAAGTGCGCCGGTCTGGTGAACATGTCCAACGGCTTGGTCCTGCCTGCGGGCAAGTACTCCTTGAGCCTGAAACATGTTTTCGTGCACAAGGACAACCTGTACGACGGCCAGGAAAAAAAGACCGGGAATTACAACGGCAAGTACGAGCGCACCGACCATATTACGACCCTGACCGCCAAGGCCGGGCTTTTCGACAACTTTGAGGCCAGGGTGCAGGTCCCCTGGTACAATCGCGAGCAGAAGCAGAAGAGCGGCAACCCCCCCTCGCATTTCGCCACCGTGCACAACGAAGGGCTCGGAGACATCATCGCCATGGGCCGGTACGCGCTGCTCAACCAGCGCTTGGGCGATCCTTTCAGCCTGGCCGTCGGCGCTGGCCTCAGCATCCCCACGGGCGACACGGACAAGAGAAGCCCGCAGGGCGGAGCCGGTAGCCACCCCTACATGGGGCCGAACTTCCAGTTGGGCACCGGAACCTGGGATCCCAAATTCGAGCTGGGGGCCACCAAGATCCTTGGTCGGTCACGGTTCGACTTCCACACCATGTACACCATCTCCGGCGATGGCCCCCACGGCTCGCGCGCGGGCAACGTGTTCAAGTACGATTTCGGCTACGGCTACGCGCTGAACAAGTATTTCGACGTGGAGCTTGAGGTCAACGGCATCGACCACGAGTCCTGCCGCCACGACCACGAGTCCACGTTGAACACCGGCGGCCATTTCGTCTTCATCACCCCAGGCGTGCATTGGAAAATTACCGAGAGCTCCCGTCTTGCTCTCGGCGTACCCATCAACGTGTACCGCAACATGCGCGGCGAAACCCGCACCCCGGACAGGGCGAGCCAGTACGGGCTGTACGAGGACTACCGGATCGTCACCAGCCTTTCCTTCCAGTTTTAACCAGCAAGGAGCCCAATTATGAGCATCGTGAACAAGATTTCCGCCCTGGCCCTGCTTGTCGGGTTGCTGTCCCTGTCCGCTTTTGCCCCCGCCTGGGCCGCAGGACCGCCCAAGGTTCTGGAGCGGCAGAAAGTCGTCATGGTTGGCGACCACTTGGTGGACGTGGCCGCAGCCCTGGGCGTCGCCCCGGAGGCCATGGTCATCCGCATGAGCCTGTGGCCCAAGGGCAAGGAGTTGGCGCGGCTTTCCCAGGCGTTGGGCTGCCCGAACAAGGTGACGAACGTGACGCCGGACAGTCTGCCCAAGGCCATGAAGGCGCGCGGCGTATCCAGGGTGATTGTGGAGAAGTGCGCGAACTTTTGCCTGTACAAGAACATCGACCTGAACAAGGTGGCCGAACTGGTGCGCTCCGTGCCCGGCGCCACAGTGGAATATGTCGATTTCGACAAGGGCCTGCCTGCCGCCATCGAGGAAGTCGCCGCCAAGCTCGGCAAGGTCGAGGAGGGCAAGGCGCTCGCGGCCGCGCACGCCGAAAACCTCAAGCAGGCGGAGGCTGCCCTGCCCAAGCAGGCGTTGGGCAAGCGCGTTCTGGTCCTGAACGGCACCTACGCCATCGCCACAGGCAAGGTATTCATCAACGTCGAGGCCCCTGGCGGCTATTCGGACCAGTACATCCTCTCGCGCCTGGGCTGCGCCAACGTCGGGAAGGCTCTGATTCCGGATGCCTCGGCCATTTCCAAGGGCCATGCCTCCAACCCCAGGCTCAGCGGCATCAAAGAGGCCAACCCCGACGCCATCGTCATGGTGGGCGAGCCGTTCGCCGTGCAGAAGGCCCTGCGTGATGCGCTCAAACGCGACCCGAGCCTGGCCCAGATTCCGGCAATCAAGAACGGCGCGGTCTACAGCCTGCCCTTCTACGCCAACGCTGGTCTGCTGGAGTACCCCGACATCCTGCGGCAGTGGACCGATGCGCTGAAGAACTAGTAGACAACGCCCCCCGTCGCAGCGGGGCCGGAGCGGGTTCGCGTCCGTTCCGGCCCCGCGTTTTTGCGGTCTGGACCATCCGCGACCGGATGCACGCCCAGCGCATGGGCATGTACATTTCCGCCTTCCACCAGCACCCGGAAGGCGTGCTGCTCGGCTTCGTCCACTTTCAGCGTGAATCCATCGAGGCCGGGAAGCAGCTGAAAAAGGCCCGCATAACCATTCCGTCAAGGCCAGGGACTCCCAACTCCCCAGGCAATTAGGGGAACACACGACATGAACGGACTGCTTCTGGCGGTATTCCGCCACCGGCTCTATCCCCGGCTCATCCAGGCCGCAGGCCTTCTCATCTACCTCGGGCTCATCTGGTTCGCCCTGGGTGTGTTCACCCCCCAGGGCATGCCCCCCAAGGCCTTTGCCCAAAAACACATCGTCACCCTGCTGCTATGGGGGGGCTGGTTGCCGCTGACCATTCTCGCCACGGTGTTCCTGGGCAGAATATGGTGTTCCATCTGCCCGTTGGAACTGGTGAACAGGCTGGGTGATCGGCTGGGGCGGACGGTGTTTGGCAAACGTGCTTCCCTCCCCGCCGCCCTCCGGGGCGGAATGGTTTCGGCGCTGCTGTACAGCGGCCTGTTGGTGGTGACGGTCTCCAGCAAGTTCATCGCCGTGCCCCACAACGCGGCCGTGCTTCTCAGCCTGCTGCTGCTGGCGGCGCTGGCCACGGGCTTCGCCTTCGGGGGCCGGGCCTTCTGCACGGCCATCTGCCCCGCGTCCATGCTGTTCCGGCTGTTCGGCAGAAGGGGCATGCTGGCGCTACGCGTCGAGGCGGCCAAAGCCCCCCCTGCCGGAGACGCGCGCGCGTCGTCCGCACGGGGCCGTTGCCCCGCCAACCTG
Source organism: Humidesulfovibrio mexicanus (assembly GCF_900188225.1). Taxonomy (NCBI): domain Bacteria; kingdom Pseudomonadati; phylum Thermodesulfobacteriota; class Desulfovibrionia; order Desulfovibrionales; family Desulfovibrionaceae; genus Humidesulfovibrio; species Humidesulfovibrio mexicanus. Next base: position 300,495 of record NZ_FZOC01000002.1, read on the forward strand.
GATCCCGCCAGACTCGGCGACTCGTCGCCGTGCACGCTGTGCGCCCAGTGCCTCAAGACCGGCAATGGTCAGGACGTTCGTCTGACGCGCGCCATGCCTTCGACTCCGGACGACAACTGGGAGGACTACGGCTGGGCGGCCACGGTGTTCGCCTTCTTCTTCACCGGATTTGCGCTGAACGAACTATTCCAGAACTGGAACACGGGCGGGCGGCACTATTGGCGCATCCCCTCGGAATTCGCCGGCCTATTTGGGATCGACCCGGCCTCTGGAATGGTGGCGGCGCTCTGGTCCATGCTCTTCGTGCCCGCAGCGCTCTGGCTGCTCATCGGTCTGGCTGGTCGGCTTTCCGGCGTGGGTGCCTCGGTGAAGGAGGTCTGGAAGCGGCTGACACTGCCGTTGGTCAGCGCCCTGGTCGCCTCTCAGGTGGTGCGCGCCGTGACGAAATCCTCGCAATGGCTGGCCGGGCTGCCTGGCGCCTTTGAGGCGTGGACAGGGAGGCTTGCCTCCACCCCCTGGCCCTTCCCGTCCATCGCCGCAGCCTCCACAACTGGCGGCATGGGGAAGGCGCAGGGCCTGGCGCAGGGAGCGCAGGGCAAGGGCATGGCCTTGGGCCTGCTTTCGCAGCCGGTGCTGTTGGTCGTCACCCTGGCCGTCGCCGTTCTTTTCCTGTGGTTCGCCTACTGCGAGGCGAAGGCCTTGCGGCGGCATGGGCGAGGGGTGGCCGCCCTTTCACTCGTTTTGTCAGTGCTGTTCCTCGGGCTGCTGGTGCTTTCGCGTCTGGTGTAGCGTCCCCCGGTCAGACAATCCACTTACGCTTGATGTTCCTCAGGCTTCCCAGGAACAGGGCGATGCAGAAGGCGACGAGCATGGCCAGGTCCAGCAGGCAGGGCATGGCGTTGCCCCCGTGCACCGCGCCGCGCAGGGCATCGGCGCCATACGTCAGCGGCAGCGCGTAAGACAGCGGCTGCAGCAGGACAGGCAGCTTTTCCACCGGAAAGAACAGCCCGCACAGGAAGACCATGGGAAAGCGGAAGAAGTTGGAGAAGGTCTGGGCCTCGAAGACTTCGCTTACGGCGACCGCCACAAACAGTCCCAGGAACGCCGAGACCATGGCCAGAAGCGCCACCGTGGGCGCGAACAGCAGCCAGTTCACCCGTGGGAGTTCGGAGAACGCCCAGGCCAGCAGCAGGGGGACGAAGGCGTTGGCGATGCCGAAGAGGATGGCCCCGGCCGTTTTTGCCAGCATGAGCAGTTCCAGCGGGATGGGAGCCAGCAGCAGCCGCTCGAAGGAGCGGCTCTTTTTTTCAAAGGTTACGGTGACGGCCAGCATGGACGAGGTGCCGAACAGCACCGACAGGGCCACCACGCCGGGCAGCAGGGCCGGTATGGCCTCCATGCCGGTGCCGGAGCGGATGAAGAACATGCTTGTCCAGGCCAGCGGGAACACAAGCCCCCAGCTGATGTTGGGCGGCTTCACATAATAGGTGCGCATGTCCTTGAGCAGGATGTTCCAGAAGGCGATCCAGTGTTTCATGCGCGGCCTCCGGTTTTGCCCTTTTCCTGCTGCATGGCCTGGGCGCCGATGCCGGTGATGTCCACAAAGATATCCTCCAGCGTTGGACGCATCCGCCTGGCTTCCAAAACCTCCGCCCCGCGATCCTCCAGATGGCGCACCAGCGGCCCCACGGGCACAGGCCCGTCGGCTTCGATATGCAGCATTCCGTCGAGCAGGCGGATGGTGAATTCGGGGAAGGACTGTCGCAAGGCTTCTGCATGGCTGTCCAGCCTGCCTTCGGCGGTTATGCGCAGCATATGCTTGGACCGGACCGGCTGGAGCAGGTTCTCCACGCTGTCCATGCGCAGCACCCGCCCCCCGACGATGAAGGCGATGCGGCCGCAGAGCCTTTCGGCTTCCTCGATGTAGTGCGTGGTGAGGAAGATGGTCGTGCCGGTGGCGTTCAGCTCCGTTATCAAGGCGCGGATGTGGCGCACGCTGCCCAGGTCGATTCCCGTGGTGGGTTCGTCCAGGAACAGGATGGGCGGGCGGTGGATGATTCCGGCCGCGAGGGTGAGCTTGCGTTTCATGCCCTTGGAATAGCCGCCGAACTTGCGGTCCGCCGCCTGCTCCAGGGCAAAGGCCTTGAGCAGCTCTCTCGCGCGCGCTACCCGCTCCGGCTTGCGCAGTCCGTACAGCGCCGCGCAGAAGCAGAGGTTTTCAAAGCCCGTCAGCTCCGTGTACAGGTTGCTCTCGTCGGGAACCACGCCGATGAGCCGCTGGGCTGCTCTCGGCCTTTGGGCGCAGTCCACCCCGTCGATGCGGATCTCTCCGCTGTCTATCCTGGCCAGTCCCGTGAGCGCGTTGATGGTGGTGGATTTCCCCGCGCCGTTGGGCCCCAGGAATCCGAACACTTCGCCCCGGTTCACCTCGAAGCTTACCCCCTTGAGGGCCTCGACCTGGCCGAAGCGTTTGCGCAAATCCCTGGCGGAAATGATGGGGTCCGTCATTCTGCGCGCTCCTGGCCGGGAATGTAGCGCTCCAGCGCGATCTTCCGCGGGGTCATGAGGTGGTGCAGCAGCTCGTCGCATTGGCGCAGGGCTTCGGCGTTCACGCGGTAGTGCATGTGCAGGCCGCGCCGTTCTGGCGCGACGAGGCCTGCCTCGCGCAGGACCCGCAGATGCTGCGACACGGCGGCCGCGCTGATGCCCAGCCTCCGGGCCAGGGCGTTTACACAGAGCTGATGGTCGTGGAGCAGGCGCACCATGCGCACCCGGCTCTCCACGGACAAGGCCTTGAAGATGGCGGCAAGACGTGTGGAATCGGACATGGCTGCCTCACTCTTAAGCATCTGCGCGGATACTTAATCAGTCGGCGAAGAATGTCAACAGAACGCCTGTGCGCCGCAGGCCCACGGCGCAGGGGAACGTGGGCCCGGACCGACGGCGGCTACCTCTTTTGTTCCACCGCCTCGAAGCAGGGAATGCACAGGGTGCGGCCTTGAAAGCGTCGCGTGCGCGACTCCATGACCCGCTCGCCGCAGGTGTCGCAAACCAGGCTCTCAAGAATGCTGGGTGGGCGGGGCGGAAGGGACTCCAATTTGGTGATGTCAAACATGTCCTCAAGCTCCATGGCCATGAAGCTGCGCTGCATCTGTTTGCGCAGATCAAGCAGCTCCTGGCGTTCGGCGTCCGTGGCCCTGCCGTCGATGTCCTTGCGCATGAGCGGGACCATGTGCTCGTCCATGCCCCGGCGCGACTGGGGCCGCAGCACGGCCCGGAACCCCGGACCGCCCCGGCGGTGGAAGGTGAAGGCCATCTTGCCCAGGTCGCGGAAGACGAGGTTGCCCTTGCCCACCGTGCAGTTGGTCAGCATCATGATGGCGTCCACACCGCACATGTCGGTTTCGCACACGGCCACCAGGTCCGGCCCGGCCGGGCCGAGTTCGCGCAGGGCCAGTTCCGCGGCGCGGATTCCGATGGCCAGCCCGGGACATTCGTGACCATGGAAGGCGATGCAGGCGCTGATCTGCTCCGGGGATATCATGCAGGGCATGTGTCATTCCTCCGTAATGGGGACAACGATGGGGTGTCCGTTGATCTGGTGGATTTGAACCGGCAGGCCGTAGACTTCGCGCACGGTTTCGGCCTGCACTTCGGCCGGGGGCGCGGCGGCAACGATGCGGCCGTTTTTGAGAAAGACCAACTGGTTGGCGAAGCGCAGGGCGGTGTTCAGGTCGTGCAGGGTCATGACCACGGCCATGTGGTGCTGCCGGGCCACATGGCCGATGAGCCTGAGGATCTCCACCTGATTGCGCAAATCAAGCGCGCTGGTGGGCTCGTCGAAAAGCAGCAGCCGGGGCTCCTGCACCAGGGCGCGCGCAATGGCCACCTTTTGCAGCTCCCCGCCGGAAAGCTGGTCCAGGTGCCGCAGCCGCAGGGGCTCCAGGCGCAAGTGCCCGATGGCCGCTTCCACCACTCCCAGGTCATGCGCGTCTGGTCGCCAGCGTAAATGCGGCTTGCGGCCCAGCAGCACCGCATCGAAAACGGTCAGGCGCGGGGCCTCGGTGCGTTGCGGCACGTAGCCCACCGCCTTGGCCACGGCGGTCGGGGCCAGGCGCAGCACGTCCGCTCCCTCCACCAGCACCGCCCCGTGGCTGGGCCTGTGGATGGCGTTGACGCATCGGAGCAGCGTGGATTTTCCCACGCCGTTCGGGCCCAGCACGGCCAGAATCTGGCCGGGCGCCACGCAAAAATCCACGCCCTGCAAGACCTCGCGGCTGGCGTAGGAGAATCGCAGGCCCGCAACCTCAAGGATCATGCGCGCCGCCCCCGCAAAATGAGCACGAAAAACGCCGGAGCGCCGAGGAACGCCGTGAGCACGGACACCGGCAGCAGCTTGGGGGCCAGCAGCAGGCGGGCGGCGGTATCGGCGGCGAGAAGCAGCAGCGCGCCCCCTACGGCGGTTGCGGGAAGCAGGAAGCGGTGGTCCGCGCCGACAACCCGTCTGACCAGATGCGGGGTCACCAGTCCGACGAAGCCGATGACCCCCAGGAAGGAGATGATCACCGCCGTCACAAGGGCGGCCACCAGCATCCCCGCGAAGCGCACGCGGTCCACGGCCACGCCAAGGCCCCGCGCGGTCTCGTCCCCGGCGTCCACGGCGTTGTAATTCCATGCGTTCAACAGGAAGTACGCCGTCGCGGCAAGGGTCACCCCCGCAAGGATGCCCACCTGAATCCAGTCGGCGCGCGCCGTGTCGCCGAAGGTCCAGAAGACCATCGCGGCCAGTTGGGTGTCGTCGGCCATGTACTGCAGAAACATGGTGCCCGCAGTGAACAGGGCGCCCAAGGCCACGCCCGAGAGCACCAGCACCTCCGGCGTGGCGCCGCGCGCCCGCGCCAGCAGCAAAATCACCAGGGAGGCGGCCAGGCTGGAGCAGAACGCCGCGCCCACCACCAGCATGGGCTGGGTGAGCAGCGTGGCTCCTCCGCTGCTGGCGGTCATGCGGCCATCCCCCAGAACCAGCACGGCCACGGCCGCCCCAAAGGCGGCGGCGTGCGAAATGCCCAGGGTGAAGGGCGAACCCAGAGGATTGCGCAGCACCGACTGCATGGCCGCGCCGCACAGCGCCAGCCCCGCCCCCGCGGCCACCGCGGCCAGAGCCTGCGGCAGCCGGATGTTCCAAATGATGAGCCGGGCGCGTTCGTTGTCCGCCTGGCCCACAAGCGCGCGGAGCACGCCGCCCACGGAAAGATCCGCCGCGCCAAGCCCCAGGGACAGGGCGAGCAGGGCGGCCGTGCATACGCCCAGCACCGTGATGAAGGCGACCTTGCGCCCGATGTAGCGGGCGTATTCCGGCGATGGCTTGGCCTGGACGAAATGCATCTAGCGCAGGTCCAAAGGCTTGAAGGCCAGGCCGTGGAAGGCCGCGTCCATTTCGCGGTACACGGGCTTGCCAACCAGGAAGGTGTAAATCTCGTCGGCCTTGGCCTCGGGGCGAACGTCCTTGAACTGGTCGGGGTAGAGGGTCTTGCCCACGAAATAGGCATCGGCCAGGATGGAGCCGAAGTTCTGGGAGTACCAGTTGTACGGCAGCACGCCGAACACGCGGCCCTGACGCACGGCGCTGAGGCTTTTGTATGCCGGGTCGGCCTTGAGTTCGTGCAGGCCGCCCGCGCCTTCGCCCAGTTGCAGGGTGGACAGGTCGAGGAACAGGAAGTCCGGGTTCCATTCCAGAACTTTTTCCTTGGCCACGCTCACAACGCCGGGCGCGCCGGGCAGGGCGGCCACGTTGCGCGCGTTCAGGAACAGGAAGGGCGGATAGCCGGGCTCGGTGGAGTTGAAGCCGTGCGGTCCCTTGAGCGCCACGCCGCCCACAAACGCACTGGGGCGCTTGGCTCCGGGTATCTTGGCCGCCCGGCGGCCCAGCTCGGCGATGTGTGCGTCGAAGAAGCGGACAAGGGCCTCGGCGCGCTCCTGCCTGTGGACCACCTGGGCCATGATGCGCAGGGAGGCGAAGAAGTCCGGGCGCTTTTTGCCCAGGTCGCCGTAGTTCAGCGCAACGACAGGAATGCCGGTCTTGCGTTCCAGATCCTGCGGGCTGACGCCCATCTCCGGGCTGGTCTTGAGGATGACCTGGGGCGCCGGGGACAGGGTGAGGATGCGTTCGGGGTTGTCGCTGCCCCGGAACTGCCCGAAGACGGGCAGCGTGCGCAGCTCTGGATGGGCCAGGGCGTAGGGGCGCGCATCGAAGGCGTTTCTGCGGCTTTCGATGTCGTCGGCGGCCACGGCCATGCCCTGGGCCTGCAGGTAGACCAGCAGGCGCAGGCAGCCCGGACCGGAGCAGATGACCCGCTCCACCTTGGCCGGAATGGTCACCGCGCGGCCATAGCCGTCTGTGATGGTTCTGGTCTGCGCGGCCTGGGCTGCATTGGCGCACAACAGCAGCAGGATCAGCGCGCAGGAAAGAGCTTTGCCCATCATGGCCTCCGGAAGGATACGTGTTGGGAAGGTCGAGAATGCGAAAAGCGTAACACGTTTTGTGTATCTCCTGGGCAGGTGTCTGTCAATCATGCTCCGCCAATCGATTCAGTTCGTTGAGATTGTTTCTTGGTGCAGGCGCTTGAACGCCAGGGCTGTGGCGGAGGCCGAAGGCGGGGAGCGAGGTGTTGCGGAGGCCCAGCTGGCGGGAAGGGCGGAGGCTTGGGACAGGGGGGGGCGCAATGGCCGCACCATGCCGCGGTCATGGTGTGCGCGAACAAACGCCGACTGCAGGAGGCCGGGGCGTGGCGGGCGCCATTGGATTGTCAGGGCCGGAGCCTCGTGGTTCACGTCCTTCGCTGTCGGGCTGGCCGTCTGCTCCGGCTGTGGCCGCCCCCTTCGCTCACTCCGAGTAGTCGCGCCATCCTGCCGCGCGCAGCTGGCAGGCCGGGCACTGGCCGCAGCCATAGCCCCAGGGGTGGCGCTGGCCGCGCTCGCCACGGTAGCAGGTATGGGTGTGTTCGAGGATGAGGTCCACAAAGGGCTGGCCGCCCAGGTCGCGGGCCAGGGCCCAGGTCTGGCCCTTGGTCAGCCACATGAGCGGCGTGTCGATGACCAGGCGCGTCTCCATGCCCAGGTTCAGGGCGACTTGCAGGGCCTTCATGGTGTCGTCGCGGCAGTCCGGGTAGCCGGAGTAGTCGGTTTCGCAGACCCCGGTGACGAGGTGCTTGAGGCCGCGACGATAGGCCTGCGCCCCGGCGAGGGTGAGGAAGACGAGGTTTCGGCCGGGCACGAAGGTGCTGGGCAACCCGGTGGCGGTCATGGAGATCTCGACATCATGGGTGAGGGCGGTTTCGCCCAGTTGGCGGAACACGTCGAGGGAGAGCAGGGTGTCCGAGCCGAGCTTTTGGGCCCAGTCCGGCCGCTGGCCGCGCAGGGCGGCGAGGACAGCCTCGCGGCATTCGAGCTCGATGCTGTGGCGCTGGCCGTAGTCGAAGCCCAGGGTCTCCACGCGGTCGAAGCGCGAGAGCGCCCAGGCCAGGCAGGTGGTGGAGTCCTGCCCGCCAGAAAAGACAACGAGCGCACCGATGGGGGTGGGGGTCACGTCAGCTAGACTCCTCTGGCCTCGGCCGGCCAGATGTGCTTGTGCAGTTGCAGGTTGAGCCGCGCGTCCAGGTCGGCGTCGAGCATCCAGCGCGCAAGGTCGGCGGCGGCGAGAATGCCGGGCACGGGAGAGAGGTTCACGGGGTTTCTGCGGGCGTCTATGCGCGGCAGCAGGCAGAGCATCCGCTCCCAGTCCAGCCGGTCGGCGATGACGAACTTGACCTCGTCGCGCGCGCGCAGGCGCTCCAGGTTCTCGGTGTCCATTTTGGCGGACTCGCCGCTGGAGGGGCCTTTCATGTCCACGATGGCGGCCACGTCCGGATGCAGCGCGGAGATGTCCAGGCTGCCGTTGGTCTCCACCAGCACGGTGCGGCCATCGCGCGCAAGCCTGTTGGCCAGGGCCACGGCCTCTGGCTGGAGCAGGGGTTCGCCGCCGGTGAATTCCACAAGCATGTGCGGCAGGCCTCCGCCCAGGGCGTCGATGCGCGCAAGCACGGCTTCGGCGCTCAGGTCTTCTCCGCCCTCGTGGGAGTAGGCGGTGTCGCACCAGGCGCAGCGCAGGTTGCAGCCGACAAGCCGCACGAACACGCAGGGCCTTCCGGCAAAGGTGCTCTCGCCCTGAATGCTCTTGAAGATTTCGCAGATGCGCAGGCTCATGGCTCCTCCCAGTAGGTGACCTCCGCGCCGGGGGTCTCGGCGATGCGCACGCGCGAGACGCGGGCGGCCGAGCCGTTCTGGGGCGCGCTCTGCGCCAGCCGTTCACCCAGGTCGTGGAACAGATGCCGTGCGATGTTCTCGGCCGTGGGGTTCTGTCCGCTGAACGGCGGCAGGTCGTTCAGGCAGGCGTGGTCCAGGGTGGCGAGCGCCTCGCGCAGGATGCGCTTGATTTCGCGGAAGTCGAGCCCCATGCCGATGTCGTCGAGCTCGTGGCAGAGCACGTAGGCGGTGACGCCCCAGTTGTGCCCGTGGGTGTTCCTGCAGTCGCCGGGATAGCCCGCAAGCCGGTGGGCGGCGCAGAACTCGCCGCGCACGCAGAGTTCGTAGTTGCGTTTCATGAGCGTGATGCTACGGCCTCACGCGCCGGGTCGTCAATGGCCGCGCGGCCAGGTTTTTCCGGCGCGGCGCGGCGGCTTCTCGTGGAACTGCACGGTTTCGATCGGCGCGAAGTCGTCCAAGTGGCGCGAAAAGGCTGCATCAAGAAAGGAGTCCACCCATCCGGAGACATTGCTGCGGCGCACGTTTTCGCGCAGCTTGTGCATACGCATACGGCGGTCGGGCCTGGAGAGGCAGCAGGCGGTCTTGATGGCGTCCGCCACCTCCTCGGTGTCGTAGGGGTTCACCAGCAGCGCGCCCAGGCGCTGGAACTGGGCCGCCGCCCCGGCGAACTCGCTCAAGACCAAGGCCCCGGTCTCTGTGACGTTGCTTGCGCAGTATTCCTTGGCCACCAGGTTCATGCCGTCGCGCAGGGGCGTAACCAGCGCCACGTCCGAGGCCAGGTAGTAGGCCACCAGTTCCTGGCGCGAGAGGTTGCGGTACAGGTGGTGGATGGGCACCCAGCCGGGCACGGTGAACTCGCCGTTGATCTGGGTCACCAGGCGCTCGATCTCGTTTTTGAGTTCCTGGTACTCGCCAACGCCCTCGCGGCTGGGCACCAGCACCTGCACGTGGCAGACGCGCTCGCGCAGCTCCGGGTGGCGGGCCAGGGCGCTGCGCAGGGCCCGCAGCCGCTGCGGCACGCCCTTGGAGTAGTCCAGGCGGTCCACGCCGAGCAGGATGGTCCTGTCCCGGTAGGCCTGGCGAATGGCGCGCGCCTGCGCGGCCATGGCCGGGCTGGCGGCGAGCTTGGCGAAGGCTGCGTAGTCTATGCCGATGGGGAAGCAGCCGATGCGCACGCTCTTTTCCTCCACCCCCGCGGTGACGACGCAGCCGCGTCCCCAGACTTCCGCCCGCGGGTGGAGCACCTGCAGGCAGCGGATGAAGTTGCGCCGGTCGGCCAGGGTTTGGAACCCCACCAGCTGGTGTTCCAGCAGCGCGGAGAGCACCTGCCTGCGCCAGGGCAGCTTGAGGAAGATGTCCGGGGCGGGGAAGGGAATGTGCAGGAAGAAGCCGCAACTCCTGCGTGCGCCCTGTTCGCGCAGAAATCCCGCCACATGCATGAGGTGGTAGTCGTGCACCCAGACGTAGTCGTCCTCGCGGGAGTTGGCGGCCACGGTGCGGGCGAACTTCCTGTTCACCTCCTGGTAGCAGTTCCAGTAGCGGGGCTCGAAATTGCAACGCGACTGGAAGTCGTGGAACAGGGGCCAGATGATTTCGTTGGAGAAGCCCTCGTAGTAGTCGCGGTGTTCCTCCCCGGTCAGTTCCACGGGCAGGAGCCTGTACCCCGCCTCCTTGGAGAAGCGGGCGAAGGGGGCGCTGGCCTCGGCCTCGCCGCCCTGTCCGCAGGAGCCGATCCATAGCCCGCCGCGATCGCGCAGCACCGGGGCCAGCGCGGTGACAAGCCCGCCCGCCCCGGCCTGGACCTCCCAGCCGGAGGGCTTGCGCGCCAGGGTCACGGGCAGCCTGTTGGAGACCACCACCAGCCGTCCCCGCAGGCCGTGGGCCTCCCCCCCCTCCTCAGGGCCATCGCCGGGAGCGGTGGCGACCGCAGGGGGGCTTGCGGAGAGGGCGCAAGCGTTGAGGAACTCCAACAACTCCCCTGGCGGGCGCAGCAGGTGCCGGGCCAGGCTGGAGCGGCCGCGCCTGGCCACAAGCACGGCCAGCCCCTCGCCGCCCAGGGCGCTAAAGGCGTCCTCGTCGGTGAGATCGTCCCCCAGGTACGCCACGGCCAGCCCCTGGCCGTGCCGGGCGCGTTCCTCGGCCAGCAGCCGTTCCACGGCATGGCGCTTGTTGCAGGCGTGGCAACGCAGCTCAACGCCGCCGTCGAAGGGCAGCACCTCGGCCCCAGCGGCCTGGGCCATGTGGCCAAAAGCGTGGGTGGCCGCAGCCAGCAGCTCCGCGGCCTTGGGTGGGGTCAGGCCCCGCACGTGCAGGGCAAGGCAGCCGTGCTTTTCCTCCAGCTGCTGGGTGACGGCTTGGCCTTCAGCCCAGAAGCGGGCATCGGCCAGGGCGCGTTCCCAGGCCGGGGGCAGGGGCGCGCGCGAAATGGTGCCACCCGGATCGAGCCGCTCGGCCCCGTGACTGCCGAAGACTTCCAGACCCTTGGGCAGCCCGAGCAGGGAGGACACCTCGGTGGCCAGCCGACCGGAGACGATGACCACCCGCCAGTCCGATGCGCGGCACAGGGTCTCCAGGTGGCTGCGCACGCCGACATAGGGCGCGGCCTTGTGGCGTTCCACGCTGAATGGAGCCAGGGTGCCGTCATAGTCGAGCATCAGGAGCTTGCGGGGCGCGCTCAGGAAGGCGCGGAATTCTTGGGAGCGCACAAGCTGTGTCCAGTGTTTCATGGGGTCTCCTCCGTGGGGGCGGGCGGGGTGGTGAGCAGGCGTATGCCGATGTGAAGCAGGCCGCCAAGGCCAGTCTTCGGGGCGGTGCCCAGGGCTTCGCCCAGTTCGAAGAGCGCCTGGTCGAGCAGGAAGGTTGAGAGCACGAGCTCCCGCCCGGACCGGTCTTTTGGCAGGAAGTCCGCTCCATCGGCCTCTCCCAGGTAGCCGCGCAGCAGGCAGCGGGCCATGCGCCCGCACCACTCGTCGGCCCAGGCGCGCAGTCTCGTGGCGTCCTGCGGCCGGGCCTGCACCTGTCGATTGAGAACGCTCTCCGTCACCAGCAAAAGGGAGCACAGCAGGTCGCATACGTCGCGCAGGGGCGAGCGCTTGAGCCTGCGGGCGGAGAGCGAGCGCGTGGTGCGGCCCTCGAAGTCCACGATCATGAAGTCGCGACCGGTGAAAAGCAGGTGCCGCAGGTCCAGTTCCCCGTGCACGCGGATCTTGCGCCCGCGCGTGGAGCTGTCCCGAAAGCGCAGCAGACGCGCGGCCAACTCCTTTCGCAGATCCAGCAGCTGGTCGGCCAGGAGCGACTCCGCCTGGGGCAGGCCGGGGCGCTCCAGGGCCAGAAGGTCCAGAATGCGTCTGCTGTGGCTTGAGATGTCCTGGTACACCGAGCGTTTGTAGCCCTTGTCGAAGGGCTCCGGGACAAAGGCGGGATCGCCCCGGTCCAGGGCCAGGGCCAGGTGCATCTGGGCCGCCCGGCGGCCGATGAGCTCTATGGCCGCTTCTGCGGGATCGCCCGGAGAGGCGGAGGCCTCGGCTTCGTCGTCCGGTGGCCACGCCAGTCCGGAGAGCAGGGACAGCGGTGCCGGGGCGGGCTCCTCGCTTGGGGCCTTGCGGTGCAGGTGCAGATCAAGGGCCGTTGCGCATAGTTGCCAGGCCGTGGATTCGCTGTCGACGAAGCGGCGCGCCAGGGCCAGCACCAGGGGGTCGGCTCCGGGCCGCTCGTAGCGCAGCTCGCCCAATATCTCCGGGGTGTTCTGGAAGCCTCCGGGGCCGGTCAGGTGTCGCACCACGTCCAGGTCCGGGGTGCCGCCCTCCGCAGTGCGGCGGAACAGTTTCACCAGCACCCTGCGCCCGTAGGCCAGCAGCACGTTGGTGGAGGGACCGTCGATGAGCTCCGCGTGCGGAGGGGGTTCGGTTGCGCCGCGCAGCCCACGCCCGGCCGGGTCCAGGCTGACCACGAACTCCCCGTTGTGGGCGCGGATGCGCCGCTGCTGGTCGAAGAGCCGCAGCAGTCCGTTGTGGGCGCGGCGCTCCCTTGGCCCCTCGATGATGGCGCCGGGTGGTTCCGTCAGCGCGCAGATGTGATCCTCCGGGCGTTCCTCAAGCACGCGCGCCCCCTGCTCCGCGTCCACGAAGGACAGGAGCAGCGTGCGGGCCTGCGCGGCGCCGCTCTCGTGGCGCGATTCGAGGACGCAGAGCCAGGCCGGGGCGCGGTCCGTGCCCACGGGCAGGGCATCCAGCAGGGCCACGTCGATGAGCTGGACCTCCGCATGGGCGCGCCTGCGCAGGAATTGGGGCAGAACCCGCGACTGGAGCGCAGCCTTGAGCTCCGCATCCAGGAAGCGGCCTATGCCCGGTCCGCGCCTGCGCAGGGCCAGGGTGGGCGGCGCGTGGGCGCCGGTCCCTGCCTGCCGTTGCACATCGTTCAGGGCAAGGATGAAATACCCGTGCGCGCCCAGGGTGAGCGGGTATTCGCGCCTCTCGACGGGGTGCAGGCGCGCGCCGCCCAGGCATTCTACAGGAGTGCAGCCCGCGTAGTCGGGCAGGTCCAGGCGTGCGGCCTGCGGATGGCGGGAGAGGTTCACCACCACCAGCAGGCAGTCGCCGTCGATCTCGCGCAGATAGGCCAGCACCTTCGGGTTGTCCTGGCGCACCATGCGCATGACTCCCTGGCTCAGGGCCTTGTGGCGGCCGCGCAGGGCAATGAGCCGCTTCATCCACCACAGCAGGGAGGATGGATTGCGCTGCTGCACCTCCACGTTTACGGCTTGGTAGTGGTATTCCGGATCGATGACCACGGGGAGGTAGAGCTGTTGCGGGTTGGCGCGGGAGAACCCGGCGTTCTTGTCCGGGCTCCACTGCATGGGGGTGCGCACCCCGTTGCGGTCGCCCAGGTAGTAGTTGTCGCCCATGCCGAGTTCGTCGCCGTAATAGATGACTGGGGAGCCGGGCATGGTCATGAGCAGCACGTTCATCAGTTCCATGGCGCGGCGGTTGTTGCGCAGGAGGGGGGCAAGGCGGCGGCGTATGCCCAGGTTGATGCGCGCTCTTTGGTCGCGGGCGTACACTTGGTAGAGGAAGTCCCGCTCCTCCTCGGAAACCATCTCCAGGGTCAGCTCGTCGTGGTTGCGCAGGAATATGGCCCACTGGCAGTGGGGAGGTGCGGTCGGAGTCTGTTCCAGAATGTCCGCCACAGGGGCCCGGTCCTCCATTTCCAGGGCCAGGAACATGCGCGTCATGAGCGGGAAGTGGAAGATCATGTGGCTCATGTCGCCTGCGCCGAAGTAGCGCGCCGCGTCCTCGGGCCACTGGTTGACCTCGGCCAGGAGCATACGTCCGGGGTGCCGCCTGTCCACATGGGCGCGCAGCCGCCGCAGCAGGTCGAAGGTCTCCGGCAGGTTCTCGCAGCCCGCGCCCTCCCGCTCGAAGAGGTAGGGCAGGGCATCCAGGCGCAGGCCGTCCACGCCCATGGAGAGCCAGAAGTCCACCACCCGCAGAAGCTCGGTCTCCACCCTGGGGTTGTCGTAGTTCAGGTCCGGCTGGTGGGAGTAGAAGCGGTGCCAGAAATAGGCCCCGGCCACATGGTCCCAGGTCCAGTTGGCGTGTTCGAAGTCCTTGAAGATGATGCGCGTGCCCGCGTACTTGTCCGGGTTGTCGCTCCAGACGTAGAAGTCCCGCTCCGGCGAACCGGGTTTGGCCTTGCGGGCGCGCTGGAACCAAGCGTGCTGGTCCGAGGTGTGGTTCAGCACCAGTTCGGTGATGACGCGGATGTCCCTGCGGTGCGCTTCGCGCAGGAAGGAGCGGAAGTCCGCCAGGGTGCCGTAATCGGGGTGCACGGCGCAGTAATCGGCGATGTCGTAGCCGTCGTCGCGCAGGGGAGAAGGATAGAAGGGCAGAAGCCACAAGGCGTTTACCCCGAGGTCCTGGATATAGTCCAGGCGGCTGGTGAGGCCGGCGAAGTCTCCGTGGCCGTTGCCGCTCTTGTCCAGAAACGAGCGCACATGGACCTCGTAGATGACGGCGTCCTTGTACCAGTGCGGGGCGTTGTTCCTAGCGTATGGTGAAGGCATGGTCCTCCTTGGCGTTTGTGCCCTGGGGGCCCTCGGCCCTGGCCAGGCGCGTGCGCGGCAGGGCCTCGGGCAGAGATTCGCGCAGGAAGTCGGTCAGGCGTTCGCGCACCAGGCAGCGCAGATCCCAGCAAGTAGAAGCATCGGCCGCGCTGACCAGGGCGCGCAGCTCCAGGGTCGCCGGTCCGGCCTGGGTCACCTGCAGCCCGCAGACCCTGCCGTCCCACAGCCCGCCCGCCTCCTGGCTGCAGATGCGCTCCAACTCCCGCCGGATGGCCGATACCGGGGCGCGGTGGTCCACATGCACGAACACCGTGCCCAGAAGTTCGGAGCTGGAGCGTGTCCAGTTCTGGATGGGCCGCTCAAGAAAGTACGTGGTGGGCAGCACCAGGCGACGCTGGTCCCAGATGCGCACCACAACATAGGTGATGCCGATCTCCTCGATGCGGCCCCATTCGCCTTCCACCACCACCACGTCGTCCAGGCGGATGGGCTGGGTGATGGCTATCTGCACCCCGGAGATGACGGCGCCGAGCAGCCGTTGGGCCGAAAGCCCCGCCACCGCGCCAGCGATGCCCGCCGAGGCCAGCAGGCTGGCGCCCACGCCGCGAGTGGCCTCGAAGACCATGAGCCCGGCGGAGAGCGCCAGCACGGCCACCAGCACCGTGAATAGCCGCCGGAACAGGCGCGCTTTGGTGAGCATCCTGCGCGCGTGCAGGTTATCCTGGGCGTTCAGGTCGTACGCGTGCTGCACCCACAGGCCCAGCACGCCGCCAAGGGCCAGGGCCAGCCAGGCCAGAAGCGCGATGAGACCCAGGATTGCGGCCTTGTCCGCTGTCGGCCGGGCGGCTTCGGGAAGGGGCCAAGCCGTCATGGCCAGTTCCAGCGCCAAGAGCAGCGTGGCCATGCGGCCGGGGCCGCGCAGCATCTCCAGAGCCTGGGGCCATATGCCGTTTCCCCTGGCCAGGGCTGCCCGCCGCAGGGCGCGAAAGGCGAGGGCCTGGGCCAGCAGCCCCAGGGGGATCGCGCAGGCCAGGGCGAGAAAGGGCATGAACAGTTCTTGGGCAGGCATCGGCATGATGGAAAAACGACCTCCCTCTGGGTGCGCGGCTGCGCCGCCCCTGGGGGGGCTGACCTCCGGATATCCGGAACTCGGCTCCGCAATTGAAGAAAATACTCCGGCCAGGGCGCTGTCGCAGCCGGATACTCACCTCCGAGCGTATGTGGTAGCATCTGCGGGCCTGGGCCACAAGGCTTGGATCGGATTGGCTGAAGCGGCGCGCAGACCTCGACCAGGCCGCTTCGTCGCAGGAATGTCACTGTACACGCAGGGCCGGACATGGCAATTGGGGAGAAGCGGAGTTGTGTCTTGAGCGTGGCGGTGGAGAGCCCCATGGACTATCTTGTCATCTGCCTTGCCAGCCTGGCCGTGTCGGGCCTGACCCTTTTTTCCGGCTTCAGGCTGGGCACCGTGCTTGCCCCTGTCATGGCCGTCTTCTTCCCCGTGGAAACGGCCGTGGCCATGACGGCTGTGGTGCATTTCGCCAACAATCTTTTAAAGCTGGCCATGTTCCGCCGCGCGGCGAGCCTCCAGGTCGTGCTCCGTTTCGGCATACCCGCGCTTTTGGCCAGCCTGGCCGGAGCATGGCTTCTCGTCAGGATTTCGGACATGCAGCCGCTCTTGCGGTATTTCCTGTTGGGTCGGCAGCTGGAGGTCGCCCCGGTCAAGCTCCTGGTTGGCCTGCTGATCGCCATTTTTGCCGTTCTGGAATTTCGTCCCGGCAAAGGCTCCAAGCCGTATCCGCCGTCGTCGCTCCCGCTGGGCGGCGTCCTGAGCGGTTTCTTCGGGGGTCTTTCCGGCAATCAGGGGGCCTTTCGCAGCGCCTTTCTGCTGGGGGCCGGGCTTGACAAGGAGGCCTTCATCGCCACGGGGGTTGTGCTGGCCTGCCTGGTGGATGCGTCGCGCCTGACGGTGTACGCCGCTATGGCGGGCTCGGTGATGATCTCCGGCAATCTGGGGCTGGTCGTCACGGCGACCTTGTCCGCCTTCCTCGGAGTGTTCATAGGGGCAAGGGTGCTCAAGAAGGTCACCATCAAGACCGTGCGTCTTCTGGTGGGGAGTCTGCTTCTGGGGCTGGCCGCGGCTTTGTGCCTGGGCCTCGTCTAGGAGGCCCGCCGCCGGGCCTTGGCCGGACCGCCTGTCCGGGATCACAGACCAAAGGCGCGCAAAAGAAAAGGCCCCGGATCGCTCCGGGGCCTTGTGTTTGTGGCGGGGCGGGCGGCTACTTGCCGCCGCGTCCGTCGTCGCAGGGCTTGGCCGAATGTCCGCTGTCGGACATGTTGCACGGCTTGGCGCTGGCCGGGGTCGCTCCGGCAGGGGCGGCCGGGGCGGTGATCAGCGCGTCCAGGGCGCCGGGAGTGCACACGATGCTGGGGTCGTCCATGACCTTGAGCATCTTGTAGCGCTCGGAGTACGCGGCCTCGATGCCCGCGCGCAGGCGCTTGGACTCCTCGGGCTTGGCCTTCTCCAGCGCGGCGTAGCGGTTCTCGCCGGAGAGGAAGGCCTGCAGGGTGCCGTCAGGGGCCTTGGACTCCAGCTTGAAGGGGTTCTGGCCCTGGGCGGCCAGCTGCGGGTTGAAGCGGTACAGCGGCCAGTAGCCGGACTGGACGGCCAGCTTGGCCTCCTCCTGGCTCTTGCCCATGCCCTTGCGGATGCCCTGGTTGATGCAGGGGGCGTAGGCGATGATGAGCGAGGGGCCGGGGTAGGCCTCGGCCTCCTGGATGGCCTTGAGGGTCTGGTTCTTGTCCGCGCCCATGCTGATGGAGGCCACGTACACGTACCCGTAGGTCATGGCCATGCGGCCCAGATCCTTCTTGCCGGTTTTCTTGCCGCCGGCGGCGAACTTGGCGATGGAGCCCAGCGGGGTGGCCTTGGAGGACTGGCCGCCGGTGTTGGAATACACCTCGGTGTCCAGGACGAAGATGTTCACGTCCTCGCCGCTGGCCAGCACGTGGTCCACGCCGCCGTAGCCGATGTCGTAGGCCCAGCCGTCGCCGCCGAAGACCCAGATGGACTTCTTGGTGAACAGGTCGGCCATGCTGGCGATCTCGGCCAGCAAGGGATCCTTGGTTCCCTTGAGCAGCCCCTTGAGCTTGTCGCCCGCGGCGCGGGAGATGGCCGGATCGCTCTTGCCCGCCAGCCATTCGGCCGCGGCGGCCTTGATGTCTGCGCTTGCGGAGGAGCCAGCCACCTGGGCCATGAGGTCGGCCAGCTTGGCGCGGCGCTGGGTGACGGCCATGGTGAAGCCGTAGCCGAACTCGGCGGCGTCCTCGAACAGGGAGTTGTTCCAGGCCGGGCCGTGCCCATCCTTGTTGACGCAATACGGGGCGGCGGGAGCAGAAGCGCCCCAGATGGAGGAGCAGCCCGTGGCGTTGGCGATCATCATGCGCTCGCCGAAGAGCTGGGTGATGAGCTTGACGTAGGGGGTCTCGCCGCAACCCGCGCACGCGCCGGAGAACTCCAGGAGCGGCTGCTGGAACTGGCTGCCCTTCAGGCTGTCGCGCTTGACCAGGTCGCCCTTGAGGGACACCGTCTCGCTGAACTCCTGGTTGGGGATCTCAAGGGCGGTCTGGGTCTCCAGGGGCTTCATGACCAGCGCCTTGTTCTTGCTGGGGCAGATGTCCGCGCAGTTGCCGCAGCCCATGCAGTCCAGGGTGTTCACCTGCATACGGAAGTGCAGGCCCTTCAGCTCCTTGCCCTGGGCGGGCAGGGTCTCAAAGCCCTTGGGGGCCTTCTTCATCTCGGCATCGGTGGCCAGCACCGGGCGGATGGTGGCGTGGGGGCACACAAAGGCGCACTGGTTGCACTGGATGCAGTTGTCTTTGATCCACTCCGGCACCAGGATGGCCACGCCGCGCTTTTCGAACCGGCTGGTGGCGGTGGGGAAGGAGCCGTCGGGCGAGAAGGCGCTGACGGGCAGCTCGTCGCCTTTCTGGGCCAGAATGGGCTGCATGACGTTCTTGACGAAGTCGGGCAGCTTGGCTGCTGCGGCGGGCTTGTCGGCTGCCTTGGCCCAGGCGGCGGGCACCTTGACCTCGATGAGGTTGGCCAGCGTCTGGTCCACGCCGTCCATGTTCATCTTGACGATCTTGTCGCCCTTCTTGCCATAGGTCTTCTGGATGGAGTCCTTGAGCAGCGCGATGGCGCGGTCGATGGGCAGCACCTTGGCCAGCTTGAAGAAGGCCGTCTGCATGATCATGTTGATGCGGTTGCCCAGGCCCACGGAAGCTGCGATCTTGACCGCGTCTATGGTGTAGAGCTTGATCTTCTTGGCGGCGATGGTGCGCAGCATGGCGGCGGGCAGGTTGGCCTCCATGTCTTCCGCGCTGGACCAGGTGGAGTTCAACAGGAAGGTGCCGCCGGGCTTGATGCCTTCAAGCACGTCGTAGATGTGCACGTAGCTGGACTTGTGGCAGGCGATGAAGTCCGCCGTGTCCACCAGGTAGGTGCTCTGGATGGGCTTTTTGCCGAAGCGCAGGTGGGAGACGGTGATGCCGCCGCTCTTCTTCGAGTCGTAGGCGAAGTAGCCCTGGGCGTACAGCGGGGTGTTGTCGCCGATGATCTTGATGGCGCTCTTGTTGGCGCCCACCGTGCCATCGGAGCCGAGACCCCAGAACTTGCACTGCACGGTGCCCTCGGGCGTGGTGGCCAGGGCGGCGCCTGCGGGCAGGCTGGTCTTGGTCACGTCGTCCTCGATGCCGACGACGAAGTGGTTCTTGGCCTTGGACTTTTCCATGTTCTTGTACACGGCCATGACGTGATTGGGGCGGAATTCCTTGCTGCCCAGGCCGTAGCGACCGGCGATGAGCTCGGGGATTCCCTTGCCGCGCTCGATGAAGGCGGCGCACACGTCCTGGTACAGGGGGTCGCCCAGGGCGCCGGGCTCCTTGGTGCGGTCAAGGATGGTGATCTTTTTCACGCCCTTGGGCAGCACGGCAAAGAAGCTGGCGGCGTCGAAGGGGCGGTACAGGCGCACCTTGATCAGGCCCACCTTCTTGCCCTTCTTGGCCATGGCGTTGATGACTTCCTGGATGGTCTCGCAACCGGAGCCCATGGCCACGATGATGTTCTCGGCATCGGGAGCGCCCACGTAGTCGAAGGGCTTGTACTTGCGGCCGGTGAGCTTGCCCACCTTCTTCATGTTCTCGATGACGATCTTGGGCACCGCGTTGTAGTACGGATTGGCGCGCTCGCGGCCCTGGAAGTAGATGTCCGGGTTCTGGGCGGTGCCGCGCAGGTTCGGGTGCTCGGGGTTCATGGCGTTCTTGCGGAACTCGGCCACCTTGTCCATGTTCACCAGGGACTTCATGTCCTCGTAGTCGATGACCTCGACCTTCTGGATCTCGTGGCTGGTGCGGAAGCCGTCGAAGAAATGCACGAAGGGCACGCTGGAGTCGATGGCGGAGAGGTGCGACACAAGGGCCAGGTCCATGCACTCCTGCACGCTGGAGGAGGCCAGCATGGCGAAGCCGGTTTGACGGCAGGCCATGACGTCCTGGTGATCCCCGAAGATGGACAGGGCGTGCGCGGCGATGGCGCGGGCGGTCACATGGAATACGCCCGGCAGCAACTCTCCGGAAATCTTGTACATGTTCGGGATCATGAGCAACAGGCCCTGAGAGGCCGTGAAGGTGGTGGTGAGCGCACCGGCGGCGAGAGAGCCATGCACGGCGCCCGCAGCGCCCGCCTCGGACTGCATCTGGCGGATGTTCACCACCTGGCCAAAGATGTTCTTGAGGCCTTTGGCGGCCCATTCGTCGGCGATTTCACCCATGGTGGACGACGGGGTGATGGGGTAGATGGCTGCGGCCTCGCTCATGGCGTAGGCCACGTGCGTGGTGGCTGTGTTGCCATCCATGGTCTTCATTTTCTTTGCCATGTTCGTATCCCTCTTTTCAGATGGAAAGGTTTGGACTGGTTGGTAGCGTAGCAATGGACCTAGATGAATTTTGATGACTTCGCAACTTGTGTGCCAAAAGGAACATGTCTCAAAAAATATCATCATTTCAATTTGTTGGTGGCTCATTAAGCGTGGCTGCATTTCAGGCGAAACGATTTGTCCGAAAAAACGGGCAGCAAGTGCCGTGAACCGGACAGGCTGGTCCGCTATGTCCATGCGTTAGTCTGAAATTCCGGACAGACTTTCGGCCACAGGGGGTTCAGCGACCGAATACCGCCAGATTGGGCTGGCGTCCCGTCCCGTCCTGCGCTAGATTTCCCCATGGTCGAGAAAAGCAATCATTACGAGTAGGGAATCTCCATGGATTACTGCGAGCTGCCACTTCCCGAAGGGCCATGGCGCAAGGCCGTCCAGGCTGCACCGCGCTTTCTGCCGTTTTTGTCCTGGCTGCCGGACGTGAGTGCGCGCAGCCTCAAGGCCGACCTCTGGGCCGGACTCACCGGGGCGGTCATTGTGCTGCCGCAGGGTGTGGCCTTTGCGGCCATAGCTGGGCTCCCGCCGCAGTACGGCCTGTACGCGGCCATGGTCCCGGTGATCATCGCCGCGCTCTTTGGATCGTCCATGCACTTGGTCTCCGGGCCAACCACAGCGATTTCCCTGGTGATTCTGGCGAATGTGAGCCATTTTGCGGAGCCGGGCAGCGCGGAGTACATCCGCCTGGTGCTCACCCTCACCCTTTTGGCCGGGATGTTCCAGCTGGGGCTTGGCTTGGCGCGGCTGGGCGCGGTGGTGAACTTCGTGTCGCATTCGGTGGTGACCGGTTTCACCGCTGGCGCGGCCATCCTCATCGCCACCAGCCAGCTGGGCGGATTCTTCGGCGTCGAGATGCCCGGCGGCGGCGGTGTTTGGGCCAGCTGGCGGCATTTGCTCACGCATTTGCCCCAGTCGAATCCCCGGGTGCTGGGGCTGGGCGTGTTCACCATGTTGGTGGTGCTGGCCGTGCGCCGCCTCAACCCCAGGCTGCCCGCGCTGCTTCTGGCCATGGTTGCGGCCAGCCTGGCCGCCGCGCTTTTGGACGGCGCGTCCCATGGGGTGCGGCTGGTGGGCGCTTTGCCCGCCTCCCTGCCTCCCCTCTCGCTGCCGCTGCCGGGATTCGACGAGGTGCGCCAGCTGGTGCCCGGCGCATTGGCCATCGCCATGCTGGGCCTGGCCGAGGCGGTCTCCATAGCCCGCGCCGTGGCCGTGCGCTCGCAGCAGCGCATCGA
Organism: Humidesulfovibrio mexicanus; assembly: GCF_900188225.1. Lineage (NCBI taxonomy): Bacteria > Pseudomonadati > Thermodesulfobacteriota > Desulfovibrionia > Desulfovibrionales > Desulfovibrionaceae > Humidesulfovibrio > Humidesulfovibrio mexicanus. Next base: position 322,079 of record NZ_FZOC01000002.1, read on the forward strand.
CAACTCCCAGGAGTTCATCGGCCAGGGGCTGGCCAATGTGGTGGGCAGCTTTTTTTCGGCATACGCGTCCTCGGGCTCCTTCACCCGCACCGGGCTCAACTTCGAGGCCGGCGCCAAAACTCCGCTGGCGGCGGTGTTTTCGGCCCTGCTTCTTGCGGCCATCGTGCTGCTGGTGGCCCCGCTTACCGCGCATCTGCCCCTGGCGGCAATGAGCGGCGTGATTCTGTTGGTGGCGGCCAATCTGGTGGACCTGGACGGCATCCGGCACATCCTGCGCACGGACAAGAGCGAAGCGGGCGTGCTGGCCGTGACCTTCCTGGCGACGCTCTTTGTGCAGATGGAGTTCGCCATCTTCTGCGGGGTCATCCTCTCCCTGCTCATGTACCTCAAGCGCACCTCGCATCCGGGATTCACCGTGCTGGCCCCGGACCCGGACAGCCTGCGGCGGCCCCTGGTGAACGTCGAGCGCAAGCCCGTTCCGGAATGTCCGCAGCTGAAAATCCTGCGCCTGGACGGCAGCATCTTCTTCGGCGCGGCGACGCACATTTCCGAGGAACTGCACCGCATCATGAACACCTTCCCGGAGCAGTGCCACATCCTCATCGTGGGCAGCGGCATCAATTTTATCGACGCCACCGGCTGCCGGATGCTCTACGACGAGGCTTTGAGCCTCAAGCTCTCTGGACGGGACATGTTCTTCTGCGGGCTCAAAAGCGAGGTGCGCGAAGTGCTGGAACGCGGCCTGTGCTTGAAGCGCCTGGGCGGCCGGCATATTTTTGATACCGAGGCCGAGGCCATTGCGCGCATGGTGCCCCGGCTGGACCCGGAGCGCTGCGCCTGCTGCCACACGCGCGTGTTCCGCGAGTGCGAGCACATGCCCGGCGGCGAGCACTACCAGCCGCTGGGCGGCACTAGCGTGTAAGAAGCTCCCAGGCCGTGCGCGCGAACCAGCCCGCGTAGCCCAGCAGCATGATGCCAAGCCCGCGCATGACCAGGACATAGCCCCGGCCGCCCAAGAGCGGGCCGAAGCGTCCGGTGAGCATCGCCACCAGCACCTTGGCCCCCACCAGGCAACCGAAGAAGCCGCACAGGAAGGCCACGGCCGCAGACGCCCCGCCGGCCCAGGCCTGGGTCAGCAGCGGCGCGCCCACCGTGCCCCAGAACAGATAGGGGCTGGGGTTCAGCAGGTTGGCGAACACGCCTTTTCGGAAGGATTGGGGCTGCACGGGGATGGGCGTTTCGTTCGGCGGGCGGAAGCGCAGGCTTCCAAGGGCGCACCGGCAGAGGTAAGCCGCGCCGCAGAGGGTGAGGGTGGCGAGGAGGCGCGGGTGTTCTGCCAAGCCTGAGGTGAGCAGCAGGGCGCAAAGCACGATGGGCGCGTCGGTCACAAGGGGCGAGGCCGCCACCTTGGCCCCTTCGCGAACGGAGAAGGCCAGGGTCTGCACGATGACCAGGGCCAGCAGCGGTCCTGGGGAAAGACCCGCCGAGAGGCCCAGGGCGGCTCCGGCAAACAGGGCGCTCGCGGGGTCGCCCATGGTCATGGGAACGGGCAGACCCCGTCCTCGAAGCGACCGAGAAACGCCTCGGCCTGGGCCTCGGGCAGGGGCTTGGCGAACAGGTAGCCCTGGAAGAATTCACAGCCGAGGTCCAGCAGAATGCTTTGCTGCCGCCGGGTCTCCACGCCCTCGGCCACCACGTCCATGCGCAGGCTCGTGGCCAGCTGGATGATGGCCTTGACGATCTCCAGGTTTTCCTTGCCGTGCTCCAGCATGTGCACGAAGGACAGGTCGATCTTCAGGTGGTCCAGGGGCAGGCGCGTGAGATAGGCCAGGCTGGAGTACCCGGTGCCGAAGTCGTCCACCGAGAAGGTGACCCCCATTTCGCGCAATTCCGCAAGCTTGTTCAGCACCGTTGTGCCGCTCTGCATCAGCGCGGTTTCGGTCACTTCCAGCTTGAGGTTTTTGGTGGGCAGCCCCGTCTCCGCGAGGATGTCGCGCACGCGCGGCAGAAAGTCCGGCCGGGGCACCTGCTGGGGCGAGAGGTTCACGGAAAGCACCGCGTCGCGCAGGTGGGGGTGGCGCCGCCGCCAGCTGTTCAGAATGCGCGAGCCCTCGCGCAGGGCCCAGTAGCCCAGCTCCACCACCTTGCCCGATTCCTCCGCGATGGGGATGAACTCTCCGGGCATGACGAGCCCGCGTTCCGGGTGCCGCCAGCGCGCCAGGGCCTCGAAGCCGAACAGACCCTGCTGTTTGCCCATTTGCACGATGGGCTGGAATTCCAGGAAGAATTCGCCCCGCGCAATGGCCCGGTCCATCTCGTTTTCCAGCCGCACCACCTTGAGCGTTTGGGCCAGCAGCGAAGGGGTGAAGCTCTTGACGCGGTTTTTGCCCATGGATTTGGCCCGGTGCATGGCCAGGGTGGCGTTGCGCAGCACCTCCTCGGCGCTGTCCGCCGGGGTCTGGCCCAGGGCTAGGCCGATGCTCGCGGTGACGCTGAGTTCCTGCCCGCGCGCCGTAACCGGCGCGGCCAGGGCATGGCGGATGCGCCGGATGGCCTGGATGGGGCGTTTGTAGGAGTCGAACTCCTCCATGACCACCACGAATTCGTCCCCGCCCGTGCGGGCCACGGTGTCCAACTCGCGCACGCAGGCGCGCAGGCGCGCGGCCGTCTCGATCAGCAGCGCGTCGCCAGCGGTGTGGCCCAGGGATTCGTTGACGAGCTTGAAGCGGTCCAGGTCGATGAGGATGACGGCGTAGCGGTAGTCGGGCCGCCTGCGCACGCGCTGCAGCGCGGTGTCGATGCGCTCCACGCACAGCGAGCGGTTGGCGATGCCCGTAAGGGGATCGTGCAGGGCCTGGTGGCGCAGGCGCGTCTCCAGGCGCTTCTGCTCGGTGTGGTCCAGGAACATCAGCGCGCACACGCGGGGCTCTATCTGGAAGCAATGCACCTCGTAGGCTCCGGCAGCCTGCTCGTCCCTGTAGGTGTTGCGCTCGGTCCGCCAGAGCTCTCCGTGGGAGCAGGCGCGCTCTATGCGCCGCCGGGGTTCGGCGCCGGACAGTTCCGGAAAAGCCGCCTCCAGCGGCTGTCCCAAAAGCGGACCGTGGTCGCGATGCAGGATTTTGTCCGCGGCGGGGTTGGCCGCCACCAGCAGCAGTCTGCCGCTGGGGGTGAGGCGGTACACATGCATCCCCAGGGGTGATTGGCGGAACAGGGCATCGGCGCGGCGCTCGGCCTCGCGCAGGGCGTTTTGTGCCGCGGCGCGATCCGTCACATCGACGCCGGAAGCCCAGCCGACCCAGCCGGTCACGGGTTGGGCATGGCGGTTTCTGTTCCACACGATGGTTCTGTCGCCGCCATCACGCGCGCGCATGACGGCTTCGCAACAGTCCGGACCCTCTTCCCCGGTGTGCCAGGCCCGCATCCTCTGGCGCCGTTCCGGGTCGGGGTACAGGCGTTCCATGATGTCGGCGGCGCCCAGCGCCTCGTCTGCGGTGTAGCCCAGCGCGCGCTCGCACTCCCTGTTCCAGAACGCCACGCGGCCATGTTCGTCGAAGGCCATGAGCAGCATGGACAGGCCCATGACCAGGGCCTCCAGGCGTTTCTGGTGCAGGGCGCAGGCAAGCTCCGTGTCGCGCAGGGGGGTCAGGTCCAGCACATGTCCGGCCGTAAGCCCGCCGCCGTCCATGGCCTCGCGCAGGACGCACACCACGTGCTCGCGACCGTTCCAGGTCAGCACGCGTTCGCTGGCATGGCGCTCCACGCCCGTCGGCGGTGGGAAGAACAGGGCTTCCGATGCGCCCAAAAGCGCCTCGGCGGGCTTGCCCAGCACGGTGCACGCGGCCCGGTTGACAAAGGCCAGTCGGCCTTTGCGGTCCGTGGCGAACACCGGCAGGCTCAAGGAATCGAGAATGCTGGAAAGCGCCCGGAGCGGAAGCCCCCGCCTCGGCGTCTTGCCGGAGGACGGGGCCGTATGTGGGCTGGGGCTCGCCGCGAGGGGGAACGGCTTGGAGCTCATGGTCACCTGATCGTTTGGTCCGTGTTACGAAACAAATACCATTATCCAAGCGCAAATGCAAAGGGGGGGAGAGGGATTGCCGCGGTCCCGCCATGATGCTAGGCTGACGGCAGGGCCGGGCCGCCATTCGGCGTTGGCCATGTTCTTCAAGGAGGGTGCGATGCTGAAGGATTTCAAAGAATTCATCATGCGCGGCAACGTGGTGGACATGGCCGTGGGCATCGTCATCGGCGCGTCCTTCGGGGGCATCGTCAAGTCCCTGGTGGACGATGTGCTCATGCCGCCCATCGGATTGCTGCTCGGTCGGGTGGATTTTTCCAACCTCTACGTTGTGCTGCGCGAGGGCGCGACGCCCGGACCTTACGCCGCCCTGGTCGAGGCCAAGAAGGCTGGCGCGGTGACGCTCAATCTGGGCCTGTTCGCCAACACGGTCATCAGCTTTCTCATTGTGGGCATGGCGATTTTTCTGGTGGTGCGCGCCATGAACCGCCTGCGCGACATGCAGAAAAAGGACGAGCCCGCCGCCGCGCCCACCACGCGCGAATGTCCGTATTGCGCCACGAGCATCAGCGTGAAGGCCGTGCGCTGCCCCAACTGCACCTCGCAGCTGGATTCCTAGGACTGCCGCCCCGCCAGGGCCGCGTAGCTCCGCACGGGTTCGCGGCCTTCCAGGGCCAGACGCGCCCCGGTGGCAAGGGCCAGCATTTCGTCCACCTGGGGCAGGGCCAGCACCGGGGCCAGAAAGCGCACCCGTCGCGAAATCTCCTCCACCAGCAGGGGGCTGCGCGACATGCCCCCGGTAAGCACGATGGCGGCCGGGCCGCCGCTGGCGTCCTCCTGCAGGGCCGCCGCCATGGCACCCACGAACTTGGCCACGCCGTAGGCCATGGCCTGGATGACCGCACCGCACGCCGCATCGCCCTCGTGGAAGCGCCGCTCCACCTCGCGCAGGTCGTTGGTTCCTGTGTGGGCGTACATGCCGCCGCTGGTCAGAATCTCCTTGCGCAGCCGCACGGGGTCGTCCCCGGCGCGGACCATCTCCACCAGCACCAGGGCGGGCAGGGCGCCCGCCCGTTCCGCGCTCATGGGCCCTTCGCCGTCCACGCCGTTGGTCACGTCCACCACGCGGCCCCGGTCGTGCGCGCCCACGCTGACCCCGCCGCCCAGGTGCGCCACAACGAATGTGGCGTCCTCGTAGCGCAGGCCGAGGTGGCGCGCGGCCAGACGCCCGGCCATGCGCTGCGAGAGCGCATGGAACACCGAACGCCTGCGGATGCGCGGCAGTCCCGTCATCCGGGCGATGTCCCGCAGTTCGTCCGTCACCGGCGGATCGACCACAAAGGCCGGGCAGCCGCACGCAGCGGCGAAGCGCAGGGCCAGGGGCGCGCCCAGGTTGCAGGGATGCTCGCCGTGGGCTCCGGCGGCCAGCTCCGCCAGCATCGCCGCATCCACGGCGTACACGCCGCCGGGCAGCGGCCGCAGCAAGCCGCCCCGTCCGGACACGGCGGCATATGCGCCGGGCGCGGCGGCGAAGCCCGCGTCGGCCAAGGCCTGCTCGATGGCGGCCAGGCGCAGGGGCAGTTGCGCTCCAACGCCGCCGCAGGCGGAGAGTTCGGCCTTGGGGTGGCGCAGTTCCACGGAGAAGCGCGGCGCATCGCCCTCGAACACGGCAAGCTTGGTGGAGGTGGAGCCAGGATTCAGGCACAGGATGCGCGCGTTCATGAACGAACTCCGGTTTCGTGCGCGCCCTGCCGGGCCAGGAACACGGCCAGGGCGATGGATGCCAGCTTGGAGCGGTCGGAGTCGCCGCGCGAGGGCACAACCACCGGGGCCTTGCTGCCAACCACAACGCTGGCCACGGGAGCGCCGAGCAGGGTGCTCACGGCTTTGTGCAGGATGTTTCCGGATTCGATGTCCGGAGCGAGCAGGATGTCCGCATGTCCGGCCACGGGGCTGTCCACGCCTTTCAGCCTTGCGGAGACGGGCGACACCGCCAGATCCAGGGCCAGCGGTCCGGCCACCTGGGCATCGCCGAAGGCCCCTTCCGCGCCCATCTTGGCCAGCAGATCGGCGTCGAGGGTGGCGGGCATGGCCGGGAAGTTGACCTTTTCCGTGGCGGCGAGCACGGCGGCGCGTGGCCTGGGAATGCCCAGCGCCCGCGCCACGGCCAGGGCGTTCTTGAGGATGTCCGCCTTGCGCTGGAGGCTGGGGCGGATGTTCACGCCCGCATCGCTGAGGAGCATGAGCCGGGGCGGCTGCGAGCCCGCCGGGGCGGCCGGGGCGTCGAAGACGCTCACCAGGCTCAGGATGCCGCCGGGCGCGACCAGATTCGCGTCCTTGGCGAGCACCGCCTTGAGCAGGGTGGCCGTGGACACGAGCCCCTTCATGAGGAGCTGGACCCTGCCTTGCCGATAAAGGTCCACGGCCTTGTGCACGGCCTCGGCGTCGTCCGGGCAGTCGATGAATTCGAACCCTGCAAGGGCGCACCCCAGTTCCGCGGCCACGGCCTGTGTGCGTTCCTTTTGTCCGATGAACACCGGCTCGGCCAGCCCCAGCGTTGCGGCGTCCAGGGCGGCGCGCAGCACGAACGGTTCGGCGCAGGGCGCGATGGCCACGCGCAGGCGGGCGCCTTGCCCGCGCACGGCCTGGGTGATGCGCTCCAGGCTGTCCACGGGCTACTCGTCGCCGCGCTTGAGCGCGATTTTTCCCGTGCGCGCCATGGAGAGGATGCCGAAGGGCTCCAGCATCCGGATGAGGCCTTCCACGCGCTCGGCATCGCCGGAAAGCTCCACGGTGATGCTGCCTTCGCCCAGGCCCACCACTCCGGCGCGGAAGACCTCCAGGATCTGCATGAGTTGGGAGAGGCTTTCGCCGTTGCGGCGCACTTTCAAAAGCACCAGTTCGCGGTCCACGAACTCGCGCCGGGAAAGGTCGTCCACCTGGATGACAAAGGCCATGCGGTCCACCGCGTCGACGATGTCGCCGGTGTCGCCGGGCTGGTCGTCCGGGGTTTCGAAGCAGATGACCATGCGCGAGACGTCCGGATTTTCGGTCTCGCCGCTGGAGATGCTGCGGATGTTGAGCCCGCGGCGCTTGAATTCCTCGGCCATTTCGGCCAGCACGCCGCTGCGGTTGGCCACCAGGGCGGAGATGGTGTGTTTCACGGCAGTCGTCCTCCATGCCGGGGCGGATGAATCCATGGTCCTGCAATCCCTGCCACAGTACAGCATTCCCGCCTGGAAGCAAAGGCCATCCCGATGTGGACGCTTGCCAATCTTTGCCGTCCGGGATAGGAATTCTATATGGAGCAGAGGAGCATTCCCCCCATCATCGAGCGCGAAGCGGGGCCCTTGTGAGGGTGCGCTGCCACGGCGCGCGGGGCTCCGTTCCGGTCTCAGGGCCGGAACATCTGCGCTACGGCGGCGACACCTCATGTCTGGAGGTCCGCTCCAGCCGAGGCGATCTCCTCATCCTGGACGCGGGCACGGGCATCCGGTTGCTGGGCTGCGAACTTTTGGGCCATGAGCCCTTCGACCTGACGATCCTGTTCAGCCATTACCATTGGGACCACATCCAGGGCCTGCCGTTTTTCAAGCCCCTGTACGACCCCCGGGTCACCCTGCGCCTGGGCGGCTGCCGCGATGCGCGCGGCGAACTGACCCGCGTGCTCTCACGGGCGCTTCGCCCGCCGTTGTTCCCTGTGCCCTTCGAAAAGGTTCCCGCCAGGATCGAGGTCGCGCCTTTCGAGAACGAGTCCCTGCGCGTCGGCGCGTTGTCCGTGCGGCGCATCGCCACGTCGCACCCCAACCGCGGGGCGGGCTTCCGCATCGAGGAGAACGGGCGGAGCCTCGTTTATTTGACGGACAACGAGCTTTCTCTCCGGCACAGGGGAGGGCTTTCCTTCGCCGACTACGCCGCGTTTTGCCGCGGGGCCGATCTGCTCATCCACGATGCGGAGTATACGCCCGAGGAGTATCCCCATCGCCGGGGCTGGGGGCATTCGCATTTCATGGAGGTCGCGGCCCTGGCCCGAGAGGCCAAAGTGGGGCGGTTGGGCCTGTTCCACCACAACCAGGAGCGCACGGACCAGGCGCTGGACCAGATTGTGGAACGTTGCCGGGCGCTGTTCGACCGGCCCGGCGATCCCGCGTGCGAGGCACTGGGGCAGGGCTGGGCGGCGGACATCCCTGCGTGAAGGCGGATTGCGCGCGGTCCTTGCGGGCCGGGCGTCCAAGGGGGTGCGGCACTTGATTTATCCCCCCATACGTGCCACACCAACACCTGCCGCGCAAGGCGGCCTTGAAAGAACCCGGAGACAAGGGGGGACAATGCGCGCGCTCATTGTGGATGACGATTTCTACAGCCGCATCGTGCTGCACGACATGCTCCGGGCCGTGGCGGAGTGCCACATCGCCGTCAATGGCGAAGAGGCCGTCGGGGCTTTCAAGAAGGCGCTTGAGGATGGCCGCGGTTATGATCTCGTGTGCATGGACCTTGTCATGCCCGAGATGGACGGCCAGCAGGCCCTGCGGGAGATGCGCGCCCTGGAGGATGATCTGGGCGTGGCCGCCGCCGAACGCTGCGTTGTGTTCGTCGTCAGCATGGTGGAGGACAACCGCGAGACCAACGAGGCTTTTTTTCTTGGCGGCGCGGACAGCTTCCTGGTCAAACCCATCGAGGAGGCCCGGCTTTTGGCCGAGCTTCGGGAGCATCGGCTGCTGGACTGACGCCCCGCGCCGTTCCGCCATTGTTTGATAATCACGCGATAGTCGGCTAGAAAATGCCGCGTCGGGCGGGTGTTGCCGCCCGTCAGGATGGTGCATGAGTCAGATTCTTGGAATCAAGTTCAGTGATCACGGTCCGGTATGCTACTTCGCCTCCGGCGAGCACGAACTGGGCGTGGGCCAGCACGTGCTGGTGGAGACGGACCAGGGCCAGGCCCTGGGGCGCGTGGCCACGGTGAGCGTATCGCCGGTTTCCTCCTTGTGCGGCGCCTCGGAGCAGGACGCGGCCGCCCCGGCCCCGGCCCCTTTCGAGGTCAGCCTGGGCGTTGCGGAGTGGGAAGGCCAGCCGTGCGAGGCGGCGGTCCTTGACGCCCCCTGCGCCGCAAGGCCGGAAGGCGCGGTCTGCTTGTCCGAGGCCTCGGCCTTTGACGGCGAAGGCGCTCCGGCGCCATCTCCTGTGGCCCTTTTCGCCAGCGACCAGGCCCCGGCCCAGCCCGTGCCCCGCACGTCGCAGGGACTGGAGCGCATTCTCCGTCCGGCCACCGAGGCGGACCTGGACATACAGGGAGAAAACCGCCGCTTGGCGCGCCGGGCCTTCAGCTTTTGCCGGGGCTGCATCAGCTCCCAGAACCTGGACATGAAGCTGGTGGACGTGGAGGTGCTGCACGACCGCAGCAAGATGATTTTCTTCTTTACCGCGCCCAGCCGCATCGACTTCCGCGAGCTTATCAAGAGTCTTGTGCGGGAGTTCCACACTCGCATCGAACTCCGGCAGATCGGCGTGCGTCACGAAACGCAGATGATCGGGGCCATAGGCAACTGCGGGCAGGTCTGCTGCTGTCGCCGTTTTTTGCGCAAGTTCGCGCCCGTCACCATAAAAATGGCCAAGGAACAGAACCTGTTCCTGAATCCGGCCAAGATATCGGGCATCTGCGGACGCCTCTTGTGCTGCCTGAGCTACGAGCAGAAGGGTTACGAGGAATTCCACAAGCAGTGCCCCAAAATCGGCAAGCGTGTGCAGACGCCGCTGGGCTCGGTCAAGGTGCTTCGGGCCAATTTCTTCAAGAAGTCCATTTCCGTTTGGGTGGAGGACGCGGGAGAACGCGAGTTCACCCTTGAGGAGTGGCGCGAGATGCTCGCTCGCCAGCCGGCCGACGCGGCGGTGGAAGCGAAGGCGGAGCCCAAGGGCGCTGCAAGGGGCGAGCCCAGGGCGGAGACCGCTTCCGATGGCGCTGGGCGCGCTCCGGCGGGAAGACCGGGCCGCACGACCGGGCGCGTGTCTACAGGCAGGCCCGCGCGCACCGAACGGCCGCCCCGCATCGACAAGGATGACCGGCCGCCCAAGGCCGAGGCCGCCCAGGACGCAGGCGCGGGACCTCGCGCCGAGGCGGCGGAAGGCGAGGCCCGCGAGCGCTCCAGGCCGCGTCGCAAGCGCCGCAAGAGCAAAAGCGGTCCCAAGCCGCAGCAGTAAACGGCCTCGACTTGGCGGGCACTTTTCCGCGGCGGCACCGCGCCGCAACAGCCGGACGGACGCAAGAATGCCTCCGTCCGGCAAACGCATTGAAGGAGTAGCGACTTGAGCCGCTTTTTCGTCACCACCCCCATATTCTACGTCAACGCCAAACCCCACCTGGGGCACGCCTTCACCACCATCCTTGCCGATTCCGTGAGCCGCTTCCATGCGCTCATGGGCGAGGAGTCCTATTTCCTCACCGGCACGGACGAGCACGGCGACAAGATCGCCAAGGCCTCCGAGGCGGCAGGGCAGTCGCCCAAGGAGTACGCCGACCAGGTCAGCGCGCTTTTCCGTGGTCTGGCGCCCATTGTCGGGGCCAAGCCCAACCAGTTCATCCGCACCACGGACCCGGACCACGTGAAGTGCGTGCAGAAGGTGCTGCAAAAGGTCTACGAGTCCGGAGACATCTATTTTGGCGAGTATGGCGGGCACTACTGCTTTGGCTGCGAGCGTTTCTACACCGAGAAGGAGCTTGTGGACGGCATGTGCCCGGACCACAAGACCAGGCCCGAGTATATTGCGGAGAAGAACTATTTCTTCCGCATGTCCAAGTACCAGGGGTGGCTCATCGACCACATCAATGAGCATCCGGAATTCATCCGGCCCGCGCGCTACCGCAACGAGGTCTTGAGCCTGCTGGAGTCCGGCGCGTTGGAGGACCTGTGCATCTCGCGCCCCAAGAGCCGTCTCACTTGGGGCATTGAGCTGCCCTTTGACCCGGATTTCGTCTGCTACGTGTGGTTCGATGCGCTTTTGAACTACGTGAGCGCCCTGAATTATCCGCGCGGCGAGAAGTTCAAGAAGTTCTGGCCCGCCGCAAACCATATTGTGGCCAAAGATATTTTGAAGCCCCATGCCATATTCTGGCCCACCATGCTCAAGGCCGCTGGCATCGCGCCCTACCAGTCCCTCAACGTGCATGGCTATTGGCTTGTGCGCGACACCAAAATGTCCAAGTCCTTGGGCAACGTGGTGGAGCCCCAGCGCATGGTGGAAACCTACGGGGCGTCCGCCTTCCGCTACTTCCTCATGCGCGAGATGGCCTTTGGGTCCGACGCGTCCTTCACCGAGGAGGCCCTTGTGGGCAGACTCAACGCCGACCTGGCCAACGACCTGGGCAATCTGTTCAACCGCGCGCTGGCCATGACGCACAAGTACTTCGGCGGCACGGTGCCCACCCCGGCCGAGGAGTACCAGGAGGACGCGGAGCTCAAGCGCCTGGGCTTCGAGGCCATGCAGGGCTTTCAGGAAAACTTCGGCGAATTCCGCACCGCCCGCGCCCTGGAGTCCCTTTGGGAGCTCGTGCGCGCCCTCAACAAGTACATCGACCAGACCGCGCCCTGGACACTGTTCAAGAACAAGCAGATGGCCCGCCTGGGCACCGTGCTGTATGTCGTGCTGGAGCACATGCGCAAGGTGGCCGTGCATTTGTGGCCGGTGATGCCCGAGGCCAGCTGCAAAATGCTCGAACAACTCGGAATGCCCTTTGACCAGGAAAAGGTGATGCTCCCCAAGGAGCCGGAAGTGTGGGGCATTTTGGAAAGCGGCGTGGCCGTTGCCGAAACCTCGAACCTGTTCCCCAGGCTTGAAATGCCTGAACCCGCTCCGCCAGCGCCGTTGGAGCCGTCCGCCACGGAACCCAAAAAGGCCAGGGCGGAAAAGGCCGCAAAGCAGCCCGCCGCGCCCGCCGGTCCAGTGGGCCCGGCTGACTCCATCGAATTCGCGGATTTCCAGAAGCTGGACCTGCGCGTGGGCACTGTGCTCTCTGCCGAAAAGCACCCCGATGCGGACAAGCTGCTGGTGGTCAAGGTGGCCCTGGGCGAGCCGGAGCCGCGCCAAGTCGTGGCCGGCCTGGCCGACCGCTTCAGTCCGGAGGAGCTTGTGGGCAAGCAGGTGGTGGTGGTGGCCAACCTCGCCCCGCGCAAGCTGCGCGGCGTCCAGAGCCAGGGCATGATCCTGGTGGCCAAGGACGCCGAGGTCACCCGTCTGCTTACCGCCTCCGGCCTGGTGGACGACGGCGGCAAGGTGGCCTAGTCCGCATACGTTCCAAGGAGCCGGGGGGCCCCGCTTTTCGGCTCCGGATACGGCTCGTGGGACCGTACACGAGAACGCCCTCTCTTTTTCCCTCGTGCCGGGTTCGGGGGCGGCCAGCCCCCGGCCGCCGGAGGCTTTCCCTTCCTTTCACCTGAGGCTAGGGATTCATGGCCCAGGACTCTTCCCGCCGGGCCAGAAACACGGCGTAGCCGGGCTCCAGGTGCCGTGTGGAGAAGAGGTACACCGCGCCGGAGGCGGTGTTAACGGAGCGGATGTCTCCGTACTCCGGGGCTGCGTCCATGGCGGCCAAGGCGCGGGCCACGTCCCCTGGCGCAAGGTTGAATGGCGGTCCCTCGAAAAGCTCCACCGGGACCGGACGCGGATAGTCGCGGGAGTTGGCCCGGATCTCCTCGGCCAGGAGCAGCAGCGGCGAATCCTGTCGGTCCAGGATGTCGGCGTAGGTGCGGCTGAGCAGCTGCGGGGCATGGTAGAGGGGTTTGCCTGCGCGGCTCTGCAACGCAGCCAGATCGGGATGCGCGGCCAGCAGGCCCGGCAGCAGTGCGCGGGCGTCCTCAACGAAGGCAGCGTCCGCCTCGGCGAAATGGCCTTCGGCCTCCAAGGCCTCCAGCACCTCTCCGCAGTCCAGCAGGCGCAGTGTGCCGCTGGCGGCGCGTACCGCCTCCGCAGCCGCCTCGCCCAGCCGGTCGGCGTCCTCGGGGGTCATTCCCCGCTCTCCTTGGCAAGGCCCTTGTCCGCCAGGGCCTTCCCCACAGCCTTCAGGCCAAGCCGGGAATAGGTGGCGAGTGTCGGCGCGCCGGTGGCCGTGTCCCAGCCCATGAGCTCGTAGAACATGTCCATGGCCAGGCCCATGTCGGCCTCGTCCATGCGGATGGTGCCCTTGCTGAAGGGCTCCGCGCCATTGTGATCCTCGTACACCCAGCGGGGGACATGGTCGTGGGCGGAGCGCATGTCCGCGGTGCCCATGTCTCGGATGGTCAGGGCGCGGTGCAGGGTGAACACGCGCTCTCCGGCCAGGTCCAGCCCCTCGCGGTCAAGGTGGCGCCCCGTGGCCAGGCTGAAGAAGCGGGACTCCAGGCTGTTGTCGCCCCTGTAGCCGCGCTCCTTCAGTGGCGAGGCCACCCACGGCCCCATCCAGTTGCACAGGCCGAGGCAGTCGTGCAGCTCCTTGCGGATGAGCGCCCATTTGGCGCGCTGCGCCTTGTATGGATTCATGCGGGTGTAGTGCCCCGGGGCGTCCATGGAGTCCGGCGAGCCCCACAGCTCCCCGGCCAGACGCTTCTGCTCGTGCACGGGCAGGCCGTTGCGCACGAAGTTGGTATGCGAATGGCACTGGGCATCGCGGTTGTACTGGGTGTTGATGATCACCCCGCATTGGCCATCGTCCTCGTTGGCGTGGTGCTTGGGGTGCCCCATCTTCCAGTACGTGGTGGCATGGTCCGCCTCCCAGGCGGATTCCGGAACCCCCCAGTGGTCGAAGGGGCCGCCGCAGCCCTGGCCAAGCACATGCCCCAGTTCGCCGCGGCGTTCGCCGATGCGCGGAATCAGGTCCAGCAGAAAAGCGGGATCCCCCGCGTGCCACTTGTCCCAGGGCAGGGAGGCGTACTCTTTCGAGCCGAGTTTGGCCGCAAGCACGCCGTCCCTGGCGAGCTTGATGAAGTCGCGCTGGAGCTGGCCATAGTTGCTCCAGATGCCCATGTCATCGGCCATGTCCATGCCGATCATGCAGGCTTCGAAAGCGGCCTCGCCCTTGGGGCCGCCTGGCAGGCTGGGGAAGAAGCGGCGGCCGAAGTTGAGGGCGATGCAGGTGCCCTGGGCGATTTCGTTCAGGCCGTATTTGGCGGCCACGGTCGGCGCCTTGAGGGTGGTGTGGCAGCGGATGGGGCAGGCGGTGCAGCCGTTGCCGCGAACCGTGTGCTTCCAGGCCTGTTCGCCCAGGAAGAAGGCCGCGCTGTTGGTGCGGTAGGAAATGCGGTTCATGCTGCGGATGCTGCCCGTGATCTCCACCGGGGGCCGGGCCGCGCCCCAGCGTTTGCCCGGCTTGCCCACCCAGCGGGAGCCTGGATTGTAGTACTCGGACTCCGGCGAGGGGAAGGCCGGCACCACGTGCTGGTTGTTGGCCCCCAGGATGGACAGGTGGAACTTCACCAGTTGCTCCCATTGTTCCTTGTCTCCGGCGATGCGCAGCGCGCCCGAGCCCTGGACCCCGATGGCCTTGAGATTCTTGGCGCCCATGACGCCACCGACCCCTCCCGCGGAATGGGACAGGGAATTGACCACGGTGGCCAGGGGCGCGAGCCGTTCCCCGGCCTGGCCGATGGCGGCGACGCAGCAATCCGCGCCCATTTCCTGGCTGATCTCCAGGGTGGTGCGGCGGATGCCGCAGCCCCAAAGGTGCGCGGCGTCTCGCAGCTCCACCTGCGTGTCGCGGATGAACAGCCACACGGGGTGATCGGCCTTGCCGTTCACGATGATCGCATCGTAGCCGGCGTATTTGAGCTTTGCCGCGAACTGCCCGCCCATGTGGCCGGAACCCACCAGGGCCTTGGGCCAGCAGGAGGGAAAGATGGTGGTGATGGCGGTGCGGCCGTTGCAAGGCACACTCGTTCCGGCCAGAACGCCCGTGGCGAAGACGAGCGCGTTTGCGGCATCGAAGGGTCCGGTGCCCGCGGGCACTTCCTCCCACAGCACCTGATAGCCAAGACCCGTGCCGCCCAGCATCTCGCCGTAGCGCTCCACCGTGTCCTGGGTGCTGATTGTTCCAGTGGACAGGTCCACGCGCAGCACCTTGCCCGCAAAGCCTCCCGGGGTCGCCTTCATGCTGATCTCCTAGCGGTGTGTGGGGTTCTTGGCGGCGGGCGCGTGGTTGCCGACGCGGGCCTTGGCCTTGGCGGTCGGCCTTGCGGCCTGGGGCCCTGCGGTTGGTGGCGCTTCGCCGGTGATGTCGCGCCAGGGCGCGAAGCGCAACGCCCCGGATGGACAGGCTTCCACGCATTTGGGTTTGCCATTGCAGAGAAAGCACTTGGAGGCCTTCTGCCGTTCCTCATTGAAGCTCATCATGTCCCAGGGGCAGGCCTGCTGGCACAGGCGGCAGCCCACGCACCTCTCTGTGTCCACCACGCGCGCCCCGGTTCTCGGATCTGACACGATGGCGTTCTCAGGGCAGGCCGTGGCGCAGGGAACGGGATGCGGGCATTGCCGACACACGCCCTGGACCACGAGGCCATCGCCCCAAGTCCCGTGCATGTCGGGCCCGCCTGTGGGCCCCGCAGGCCCGAAGTTCAGGGATCGGGTGATCTTGATGCGCGCGAGCGAGGGTTGGGCGAGGCCTTCGTTGAACTCGGTGCAGGCCAGCTCGCAACGCTGGCAGCCCACGCAGCGCGAGGGGTCGGCCAGAATCATGCCTGTGGCGTTGTCCAGAACCACCAGCGGCGGATTGGCCGCAAAGGCCTCGCACAGCCCCAGTGCGGCAAGGCTGGACACCGCGCAGGCCGAGAACACAAGAAAGCCGCGTCGCGACAGGGCGTCGTCCAGGCCTGTGGACTTGGCGGCCAGTTCGATCACGTCAGGGGGCTTTCCAGGCGACATGGGGCCTCACGTCCGCAGGGACAGGCTGAAATGCAGGAAGTGCGATGCTTGAGCTATATGCGGAGGTTTCTGGGGCGTCAATCCGGGGCTGGCGTGGCGTGAAATTTTTGGCCGCCGCAGCCAGCCTTTCAGGAGCGCGAGATTCCCCAGGGAGGCGGTTCAGCCACGGCGCAGCAGGGCCACATATTCCTGGTTGCCCTTGGGGCCGAGCAAGGCGGAGGGGACCACGCCGCTGACGCCGAGGCCGAGTTCCTGGCGGCAGAACGCCAGGACTGCATCCACGGCCTCCCGTCTGTCCGTCTCGCTGCGCACTACGCCCTTGTCCGTGCGCCCGGCCGGCAGCTCGAACTGGGGCTTGATGAGCACGGCCAGCTCGCAGCAGGGCTTCATGAGCGCCATGCAGCCGGGCAGAATGGCCGTGAGCGAGATGAAGGACAGGTCGGCGGTGAGCACGTCGAAGAGTTCCGGAAAGGGCGATCCCGGACCTACGGGCGGCGGGGTGCGCAGGTTCATGCGTTCCACCACCACCACGCGGGGGTCGCTGCGGAGCTTCCAGTGCAACTGGCCGTAGCCGACATCGGCGGCGTAGACGCGCGCCGCGCCGTGCTGCAGCAGGCAGTCGGTGAATCCGCCGGTGGAGGCTCCGGCGTCCAGGCACACCTTGCCGGAAGGGTCGAAGCCGAGCGTTTCGATGGCGGTAAGCAGCTTGTAGCCGCCCCGGCTGGCGAAGCGGTCCTGCCCGCGCAACACGAACTCGGTATCCGCAGGAAGTTGCTGCCCGGGCGAGGCCACAGGCAGCTTTTCCCCGTTCTTGAGGTAGTGCGCGGCTCCGGCCATGACAAGGCGCATGGCGGCGTCCTGGCTTTCGGCCAACCCCTGCTCGAACAGAAGCAGGTCGGCCCGCGCCTTGGGGGCCTTGGGGGCCATGCTATTTCCTGGCCAGCCCCAGGCGCTCCACCACGTTCTGCGCGGCCTTGGCCACGTAGTCCGGCGCGGCCAGGGCGTCCTTTTCGGCCTGGGTGATGACGAGCTTGGGCCTGTTGGCCAGTTCGGGGCGGGGCGTCACGCCGAATTCCGCCGGGAAGCTGTTCTCGAAGTACATGTCCTGGAAGCCGATGAACTTCAGGTGATGCGCCGTGGCGTCGAGCACGAGGGTCTCCTGGGCGCTGACAAGCCCCAGTTCCTTTGCGCGGCGGGCCCCGGCGAGGCATTCTCCGCCCTGGGTGCAGGCGATGTGCCCGTGCCGGTTGGCCTCAATCATGGAGTCCATGATCTGCTGCTCGGTGACCTGGACCACCTGGAAGGCGTTCTCGCCGCCAATGGCCTCGTAGCGCTCGGCGAAGTGCTTCACGCGGGGGAAGCTCACCGGGTTGCCGATCATTGCGGCCTGGGCCACGCTGGGGGTGACGGCCACGGGCTGGAACTGGCGGGAGCCAGCGTCGGCCGCGTAGTACCGATACACGGGATCGGCATGGTGCGACTGCACGCCGAACACGCGGGGCAAGGCGTCGATGACGCCCAGCTCATGCAGCTTGAGAAAGCCGCCCATGATGGCCGTGATGTTGCCCGCGTTGCCGATGGGCACGAACACGCACAGTCCGTCCATGTTCCAATCGTACCACTGGGCCACCTCGAAGGCGTAGGACTCCTGGCCAAGGATGCGCCAGGCGTTTTTGGAGTTGAGCAGGGCCACGCGGTAGTTGTCGGCGAGGAACTCCACCACCTTCATGCAGTCGTCGAACACGCCGGGCACCTCAAGCACCACCGCGCCGCTGCCAAGGGGCTGGGCCAGCTGCTGCGGCGTCACCTTTCCGGCGGGCAGAATGACGGCGCTCTTGACCGCGCCGCCCAGGTAGGAGGCGTACAGGGATGCCGCGGCGCTGGTGTCGCCGGTGCTGGCGCAAATGGCCAGCACGTCGGTCCAGCCCTTGCGGCGGATGAGCGACTTCAGGAAGCTGAAGGCGCAGGCCATGCCACGGTCCTTGAAGCTGGCGCTGGGGTTCTGGCCGTCGTTCTTGTACGCGGTCTTAAGGCCCAGTTCCTGGCGCAGGGCAGGGGGGGAGTCCACGATGGGCGTGTTGCCTTCGCCCAGGTAGAGAATGTCATCTTCTTCCAGCACCGGGGCCATCAGCTCGTAGAACCGAAACACGCCGCGCAGGGCGGGGTTCTTGCTGGCGGCGCGGGCGTCGAAAAGGGCGCGCCACTGTGCGCCGCTGGTCTTTTTGAGGGTGTCGAAGGTGGTGTCCGTCAGCAGGAACACGCCGCCGCAGGTGGGGCAGGTGTAGTGCAGTTCGTCGATGCCGAAGCGCGCGCCGCAGCCCAGACAGACGTATTCCATGCGGCCGCGATAGGAAGGGAAGGTGTTGGCGGACATGTATGCTCCTTGAATATGTGTGCCGCCTTACGCGGCCTGGCTGGTGAAACGGGCGACGCTCATGACGATGATGACGGCGCCGACTGCGGCCTTGCCCACAAGGCCCAGGCTGCGGCCCCAGAAGGATCCCCAGGCCGCCTGCGCCGCCTGCGCGTGCGATTCCCGGCGCAGGCGCTCCACTGCGAAGCAGCCGAGCCACGCGCCGACGAGCGCCCCGGCGATGGCGCCCAGGCCCAGGCCAAAGGGCGCGCCTAGGATCGCCCCGGCTATGGAGCCCACGACGCCCCCGAAATTGCCAGCGCCGCTGGCGCCGCCGCGCTTGCCGCCTATTATCTGCGCCACGAACTCGATGCCCTCGCCCAGCAGGGCGAGCAGGCTCATCATGCCCACGAAGGACCAGGTGATGCGGCCTTCCGGACCGAAAGCGGCCAGCAGGGCCAGCACGCCGAGCATGAGCCAGTTGCCCGGCAGGGACAGCAAATTGAGCCAGAGCAGAGCGAAGAGGACCAGCCCCAGGGCCAGTCCGGCCACGGCGTCCAGCATCGGCCTACTGCTTGGCGCGAAGGTCCACCACGCGCACGGCCTTGCCCTCGCCCTTGGGGATGGAGTCGTGCTGCACCAACTCCACGCGCGGGGTGACAAGGATCTCGTCGCGCAGGCGCGCGGCGATTTTCTTCTGCAAGCCGGTGAGCGCGCGCATGTCCTCCACGAAGAATTCGTCCTTGATCTCGACCTTTACGCGCAGTTGGTCCATCTCGCCCTCCTTGAAGAGCTCGATGAGGTAGTTCTGCGCCACCTCGGGCATACTCATGAGCGCCTGCTCGATCTGCATGGGGTAGATGTTGCACCCCTTGATGATGAGCATGTCGTCGGCGCGGCCGGTAATGCGGTCGATACGGCGGTGGGTGCGGCCGCAGGCGCACGCGCCGGGTATGAAGCGGGTGAGGTCGCGGGTGCGGTAGCGCAGAATGGGCATTCCATCGCGGCAAAGCGTGGTCATGACCAGCTCGCCCATTTCGCCTTCGGCTGCGGGTTCGCCGGTCTCGGGGTTGATGATCTCCGCGATGTAGGCGTCCTCCCACACGTGCATTCCGGCCTGCTTCTCGCACTCGAAGGCCACGCCGGGTCCGTTCATCTCGGTCATGCCGTAGGAGTTGAAGGCCTTGAGCCCCAGCAGGTCCTGAATGCGCTGGCGGGCCTCCTCGGTGTGCGGCTCCGCGCCGATGAGCGCGATGCGCCAGTTGAGGCTCCGCGGGTCGACGCCTTCTTCCTTGAGGAAGCTGGCGAAGTGCAGCGCGTAGGAAGGGATGATGTGCACGCCGCTGACGTGGAAGTCGCGCAGGAGCTTGAGCTGCCGCTTGGAGTTGCCCGCGCCGGCCGGAACGGTCAACAGCCCCAGGCGTTCCGCTCCGTAGTGGATGCCAAGCCCGCCCGTGAACAGGCCGTAGCCGCTCATGTTCTGGAACACGTCGCCTTTCCTCAGGCCCACGGCGTACATGCAGCGCGCCACCAGGCCCGCCCAGGAATCCAGGTCGTTTTGGGTGTAGAAGATGGCCGTGGGCGTGCCTGTGGTGCCGCTTGAGGCGTGCAGACGCACATAGTGGTCCATGGGCTGGCAGAGGAGCCCATAGGGATAGTTGGCGCGCAGGTCGTCCTTGGTGGTGAAGGGCAGCTTGCGGATGTCGGCAGGCGAGTTGAAATCGTCCGGGGTGAGGCCCAGCGCGCCCAGGCGGCCGGAATAGAACGGGGAGCGCAGGCAGGTGGCGATGGTGCGTTTCAGGCGTTCGGTCTGCAACTTCTCAAGCGATTCGCGGGCCAGGCCCTCTGCGGCTTCGTAGTACATCTCCCCCCCTGGTGAAGCGTTCGGTTTGGTCGAAACAAGGCGCGCTGCGCCGGTCAACTGGACGTGAAGTACTCCGAAGGGTACGCCATCGTGTTGAGATTTTCAAACCTGCTGTACTGCTTCTTGAAGAACAGCTCCACTTCTCCCACGGGTCCGTTTCGCTGCTTGCCGATGATGATTTCGGCCACCCCGGCCTTGGGGTTGCCTTCCTTCTTGTTGTAGACCTCGTCGCGGTAGATGAACATGATGACGTCGGCGTCCTGCTCGATTGCGCCGGATTCGCGCAGGTCCGAGAGCATGGGGCGCTTGTCGCCTCTCTCCTCGACCTTGCGGTTGAGCTGGGAGAGCGCGATGACCGGGATGTTCAGCTCCTTGGCCAGCGCCTTCAAATTGCGCGAAATGTCAGAAATTTCCTGCTCGCGGGAGTCGATGTCGCGGCTGGCGCGCATGAGCTGGAGATAGTCCACCACCACCAGGCCCAGGCCGTGCTCGCTTTTCAGCCTGCGGCAACGGGCGCGCAGCTCCATGGTGGACAGCGCGGCCGTGTCGTCAACGAATATGGGCGCGTTGGAGATGATGTTTGCCGCGTCGTAGAGCTTGGCCCAGTCCTGGTCGTCGATGCTGCCGCGCCTGAGGTTGGTCTGGTCCACGCGGCCCTGGCAGCACAGCAGGCGCATCATGATCTGGTCCATGGACATTTCCAGCGAGAAAATGGCCGTGGGCACGGCGATTTCGCCCTTGGTAGCGGCGTTGAGCGCCAGGTTCAGGGCAAAGGCCGTCTTGCCCATGCTGGGGCGGGCCGCCACGATGATGAGGTCCGAGTTCTGGAGGCCCGCGGTCATCTCGTCGAGCTTTTCATAGCCCGTGGTGGTGCCGGTGACCAGCGCCTGCCGTCCCACGCGCTTCTCCAGCTCCTTGAAGACCCGGTCCACCAGCTCCTTGCCGGAATGCACCGTGGCCTTGCTGCGCACGTCGGAAATCTGGAAGATCGCCTGCTCGCTTTTGTCCAGCAAGCCTTCGATATCCTGGTTGTCGTAGCAGTTGCCGATGATGTCGCTGGCGGTCTCGATGAGGCGGCGCGCAACGGCCTTGTCCCGCACGATGCCCGCGTGGAAGAGCGCGTTGGCCGCGCTGACCGGGGAATTGGCCAATTCCGCCAGGTATACGGGCCCGCCGATGTCGTCCAGCACCTGGCTTTGCGTCAGGTATTCGGTGACCGTGATGAGGTCCACCGGCGCGTTTCGGGCGTAGAGGTCCTCGAAGGCCCTGAAGATGATGCGGTGCGCGGGGGAATAGAAGTCGTCGGAACGGACGACGTCCACCAGGGAATGGAACAGCGAGTTGCGCAGAAAAACCCCCCCGAGAACCGCCTGTTCGGCTTCAAGGTTCTGGGGGGGGATGTTGCGCGAAAGAGCGGCGGAGGCCCGTTCAAGGGCCTCTGCGCCGTCCTCCTGAGCATTGCCCTGGCGGTTACGCCTCGGGCTGCTGCTCGGGCTCTGCTTCCTGCTGCTGGCCATGCTTGATCACGCTGATTTTGAGCGTGCCGGTGACGCCGGGGTGCAGTCGCACATCCACCTCGAAGTCGCCCAGGGCGCGGATGGCCTCGGGCAGCTCGATCTTGCGGCGGTCGATCTCGATGCCCTGCTCGGCCAGGGCGTCGGCCACGTTCTGGGCGGTGACGGAGCCGTACAGCTTGTCGCCTTCGCCCACACGGACGGTGATGACGATCTTGGCGGCGGCGATCTTCTCGGCCAGGGTGGAAGCCTCGGCGCGCAGCGAGTCGGCCTGTGCGGCCAGCTTTTTGCGCTCCAGTTCGAACTGCTTCAGGTTGGCCTCGGAGGCCTGCATGGCAAGGCCCTGAGGGATCAGGTAGTTCCGTCCAAAGCCGGGCTTGACCGCGACGATGTCGCCCAGGCGCCCCAGGGTGTCCACGTCGGCGCGCAGTATGAGTTTCATGGTCATGCCTCCTAGACGGTCTTCTTCTTGACGTCCGTGCTGTGCACGGTGGTGTAGAACAGCAAAGCCATCTGCCGGGCGCGCTTGATCTCAGTGGTGAGCTTGCGCTGGTGCTTGGCGCAGGTGCCGGTGATGCGGCGGGCGATGATCTTGCCCCGCTCGGTGATGTAGTCACGCAGGATGTCCGGGCGCTTGTAGTCCAGCGGCAGATTCTTGTCGGCGCAGAAGCGGCAGAACTTGCGCTTCGGGGTGAACTTTTTGCGGAACGCCATGGTCTAGGCCTCCTCTGTGCTGGGCGCCTCGGGCGCCTCGTCAAGACGGACGGTGACGAACTTGAACAGGCCGTCGGTGATGCGGATGTTGCGCTCCAGTTCCGCCACGGCGGCGCCGGGAGCGGTGTAGTCCAGGCGCACGTAATGTCCGCGGGTAAGCTTGCGCACGGGGTAGGCCAGGGTGCGCACGCCCCAGTCGTCGACGAGGCCGATCTTGCCTCCGTCGCGCTCGATGACGCCGGAAAGGTTGCCCAGGATCTCCTTGCGGTTCTCCTCGGTCAGCTCCGGACTCATGAGCACAAGAGTCTCGTAGTGATTCAGCATGTGGTGCTCCTTTTGGTCTTTGGCCCTTCCCGCACGGGGGAAGAGCAAGGTAGAGGGGTGCTCTTACGCCAGGCTCCTGCTTCTGTCAAGCCTTGCCGGGCCTGTCCTGGTCATCGGCCGTCTCACGGACGCGCCGCTCCGGAGCCGCTCAGCCCCGAAGCCCGAGGCTTGGCGGCACGAGCCGGAACGCCGCATAACCGGCGATGGCCACCACAAACACCAGCAGGATCGTGGTCAGCATGGGCTATTGCACCTTGTCCTCGGGCCGTTTCTTGTTTGCATCCTTGGGCGGCGTCCAGCCGCACTGCTTCTTGGGGCCTCAGCCCACGCCGGGGATGAGCCGGGAAAGCACCACCCAGCCCACAACGATGGCCACGAGAATCCAGATGTTGGCGTCCATGGGGCCTCCTTGCGGTGCGCCGCGCTACACGGCCAGCTCGCGCCCGGTGAGCAGGCGGAAGGCTTCCAGGTACTTGGCGCGGGTCTGGTCGATGATGGATTGCGGGATCTTGGGCGCTGGGGGGCGCTTGTCGAACTTGATCTCCTCCAGCCAGTCGCGCAGGAACTGCTTGTCGAAGCTCTGTTGGCCCCGGCCGGGGGCGTAGTCGCTCATGGGCCAGAAGCGCGAGGAGTCCGGGGTCAGCACCTCGTCGATGAGGATGAGCTTCTCCTGGCCGCCGTTCTGTACGGTACCGAATTCGAACTTGGTGTCCGCGATGATGATGCCGCGCTTTTCGGCGTAGTCCCGGGCTTTGGAATAGATGCCCAGGGCCAGCTCCTGTGCCGTGTTGGCAAGAAGCGGCCCGGTGATGCGCATGGCCTCTTCCACGGAGATGTTTTCGTCGTGCGCGCCCAGTTCCGCCTTGGTGGAGGGGGTGAACAGCGGCTTTTCGAGCTTGTCGCTTTCGCGCAGCCCCTTGGGCAGGGCGTGTCCGCACACGCTGCCGCTTTTGAGGTAGTCTTTCCAGCCTGAGCCGGTGATGTAGCCGCGCACGATGCACTCTATGGCCAGCGGTTTGGCGCGCCTGACAAGCACGCTGCGGCCTTCCAGCATGGAGGCGTGCGGGGCGAGAACCTTGGGGAAGTCGCGTACATCGGTGGCAAGCAGATGATTTTCCACCAGGTCCTTGAACATGTCCATCCAGAACAGGGTGATCTGGTTGAGCACAACGCCCTTGTGTGGGATGGGGTCGTCCATGATCACGTCGAAGGCGGAGATGCGGTCCGTGGTGACGATGAGCAGGCTGTCCGGCCCGGCCTCGTAGATGTCGCGCACCTTGCCGCGGGAGAGGAGGGGCAGTTCCGTGATGTCGGTGGTGATGACGCTTTCCATTTGGGTCTCCGTGGTTGTGTCTAGTTGGCGTCGGGCTTCAGCCGGGCCTCGACGCTGCGTGCGTGGGCCTCCAGCCCCTCCAGCCGCGCCAGCCGGGCGATCTTGCCGCCGTGCTCCGTCACATAGGCTGCGGACGTGGCGATTATGCTCGATTTTTTGCAAAAACTCTGCACGGAGAGCGCCGAGGAGAAGCGCGCCGTGCCCAGGGTGGGCAGCACATGGTTTGGCCCGGCGAAATAGTCGCCCACGGGCTCCGGGCAGTGGTGGCCCAGGAAAATGGCCCCGGCGTTGCGGATTTTTCCCAGCAGGGCAAAGGGGTCGGCAACCGCCAGCTCCAGGTGTTCCGGGGCCAAACGGTTCACAAGCTCGATGCCCGCCTCCGTGTCGTCCGCCACGAGGATGGCGCCCCAGTCCTTGAGGGAGCGCCGGGCCAGCTCGTGGCGTGGCAGTGTCGCAAGCTGTCTGTCCAAGGCGCTGCGCAGGGCCGTGGCAAGTTTCGGGTTTGTGGTGATGCAGATGGCGGCGGCGAGGGGGTCGTGCTCGGCCTGGGAGAGCATGTCCGCGGCCAGGTATTCCGGGTCTGCGCTCTCGTCGGCCAGGATGGTGATTTCGCTCGGCCCGGCGATCATGTCGATGCCGACCTCGCCCACGAGCAAGGCCTTGGCCGTTGCAACGTAGATGTTGCCTGGCCCGGCGATGACATCGCAGGGGCGGATGGACGCGGTGCCGTAGGCCAGCGCTGCGATGCCCCAGGCGCTGCCCGCGCGGTGGATCTCCGTGAGGCCGAGGAGTGCTGCCGTGGCGAGAATATACGGGTTGAGCGTCGAATCCTTGCGCGGCGGGGAGATGACGGCGATGTCGGTCACTCCGGCCACTTGGGCGGGCACGGCGTTCATGATCAGGCTGGAAATGAGCGGAGTTTCGCCACCCTGGCCGCCGGGCACGTACAGGCCCACGCGGTCCACGGGGCGCACCATCTGCCCGAGCACGGTGCCGTCGGCGCTGGTGGTGAACCAGGACTGTTCGGCCTGCCGTGCATGGAAGTCGCGCACGCGGGCGATGGCCTCGCGCAGGATGTCCAGATCGGACGCGGCCACGCTTTTGAGGGCCGCCGCAATGTCGCGGTGGGGAACGCGGAAGCGGCTGGGCAAATTTGGGGCGTCGAAGCGGCGCGTGTAGTCGCGCAGGGCTGTATCGCCGCGTTGCTGCACATCGGCGAGGATGTCGCGCACGCGCGCGGTGACGTCATTTCCGGGATTCTTGCGTCCGGAAAGCCAGGAGAGCAGGGCGTCCACGTCCATCTCGGCGGGAACGCGCAGGATGCGGCAGGGCATGTGGAACCTCTGGATTCGGTGTGGGACGAATGAGACTGGCGTCATGCTAGCGGAAGCGGCGGCAAAAGTCGAGGCAGGCCCCTGCAGGAAGAAAAAGGGCCCGGACCAGATGTCCGAGCCCTTGAGAGGTCATGCAAGCCAGCGGCTAGAAGAAGTAGTTCAGGCCAACGCCGACCTTGTAGGCGTTGCCGCTGCTTCCGCTGGCGGCAATGTTGCCCGCGTTGGTAACGGCGCTGGCCCCCCAGGTGGCGGTGTCGAAGTGGGAGTTGATGTAGCCCAGGTACAGGTATGCTGTCAGCTCGTCGTAGATCTTGTAGCGGGAGTTCAGGTCCACTTCCCAGAGGGAATCCTTTTCGGTGAGAAAGCCCGCGTAGTTCACGCCGCGAAGGTTTACGGTGTTTTTCAGATAGTCTGCGCTGTTGGTGCCCTTGGCGTAGAGAATGTTCAGATCGTGGGAGAGCTTGTCCACGAAGGAGATGTTTTTAAGGGCGACGCCTGCGGCCCAGTAGCCCAGGGTGAAGAGCGTGTAGCCCGAAGGGTTGTTGATGGAGCCCGCGAGTTCCAGGCGTTCGCCAAAGAAGAAGGAGCCTGTTCCCACGCTCCAGTTCTGCGGCACGCCCACCACGGGCATTCGGCCGGAGCGGTCCGGATTTTGTCCGGATTCGCCGGAAGAATAGACGAAGTAGGCCTCGGGCGTCATGTAGGAAAGGCCGGTGTAGTCCACGGCCAGATCGGCCATCCAGCCAGCGCGGCCGCCGTCCTTGGTGTTGTTGAAATAGTTGGTGTAGGTGGCCTTGCCGTAGTGGAAGTCAGCCATGACTTTAAGGGGCAGCTCTTCCGGGATCATGGTGAAGGACGCGCCGCCCCAGTAGCCGCGAACGCCTTCGCTGGTGGAGCTGTTGGGGCCGGCGAGGCCGAGCAGCGTGGCGGAGTTGAGGTTTGAATTGGTCCCGGCGGCCTGGGATCCGGCATACAGGAACATGCCGTAGGGCGTGATGTTCATGGTCTGGGTCTTGATGGGCAGCATGGCGAAGGCCGCGTCTGCCGAGGTGCCGGTGCCGTTAATGTTGGCGGTGGAGCCGAAGTTGTTGCTGTCGGCCGGGCGCACGTACCCGGCGACCAGGCTGACGGAGTCGGTAAGCGGGGTGCTGACCACGGCCGCAGCCACTTGGTCGTCCAGGATGGGGCTGCCGCCGCCGAAAGCCGCGGGCAGGGTCACCGTTTGAAAGCCTACCGAGATGTTGGTGGCGGTTTCCGGCCATTTGTATTCGATGTAGGCCTTGCGCAGCATGATGTTGCCGTTGCCTGCACCGTTTGCGCCGGTGGCGGTGCTGTTGGGGGTGCGTCCGGCGCTGATCTGGTAGAGACCAGCACCCCAGTTCTGCGTGCCGATCTGGGTGTCCAGAATGCCGCGCAGGTTTTCGTTGGCCGTGAAGGTGAAAGCCGTGCGCAGCTTTTCTTCTATGGAGAAGGCGTTTGACCGGGATGCGTTGAAGTCCCAGTTGGAGCGGCTCACCGCCTCAATCCACCAGTAGCCCCTGGCTTTGATATCAGCAGCCTGCGCAACCGAACAAAGCCCCAATGCCAGCAGGACCGCCGCAGCCAACGATGTCATCCGTTTCATGCAAAATTCTCCTCGCCACGAGATTTGAAACAGTCGCAATGTAAGTAAACACTCCTAACTTGAAACGTGTGGAAAATCAAGGATGAAATGCAAATATGCTGAGGCAGCAAAAAAACGAAGGGGCCGGAACTTTCGTTCCGGCCCCGAAGTGAGCGTCAGGCGGTTCGTGATGAACTAGAAGGTGTACTTGAGGCCGAGGGCCACGCGGTACGCGTTCTTGGTCAGCATGTCGTCGTTGCCGTAGTTGGCGTTGACCTGGCGCCAGGTGTCCTTGTCGATGTCGGCGTTGATGTAGCCGAGGTCGAGGATCAGATCCAGACCCTGGTAGATCTTGTACTTGTTCTGCAGGTCGATCTCGAACAGGCTGTCCTTGTCGGTCAGCATCACGCCGTAGTTGCGGTTGACGGAGCGGGCGATGGCGTCGTGGTCGTTGGTGCCCTTCACGTACATCACGTTCACGGTGTGGCTGAAGTTGTCGAACAGCTTGATGTCCTTCAGGGCGAAGCCGGTGGCCCAGAAGCCCATGCTGTTGCGGGTGCCGCCGCCGTTGGAGCCGCCATTGGCGTTGGTGTTGTTGCCGCTGATCAGGTTGCGGTCGGAGAAGAAGAAGGAGTTGTTGATGGTCCAGCTCTGGGGGTTGCCCATCACCGGCATGCGGCCGTCCTTGTCGTCATTCTTGCCGTTGCCGGAGGTGTACACGAAGTACACTTCGGGGGTCATCATGGACAGGCCGGTGTAGTCCACGGCCAGGTCGAACAACCAGCCCTGGCGGCCACCGTCGGTGGAATCGGGCAGGGTGTAGTTGCTGTAGGTGACCTTGCCGTAGTTGAAGTCGGCCATGACCTTGAAGGGCTCAAGGGCGGTCATGGTGAAGGCGACGCCGCCCCAGTAACCGCGGGCGCCCACGGAGGCGTTGGCGCCAAAGCTGTTGAAGCCGATGGTGGTGGCGGGGCCGGCATTGGTGCCAGCAGCCTGACGGCCAGCGTACATGTACGCGGCAAACGGGGTGATGTTGAAGCCGGAGAAGTCGACCGGCACGGCGGCGAAGGCCACGTCACCCTGGGTGCCGTTGCCAGCAACGTTGGCGGTGGAGCCGAAGTTGTTGGCGTCGTAAGGACGGGCGTAACCGGCCAGCAGCTTCACGTTGTCGGTGATGGGGGTGCTCACCACGGCCGCGCCCACCTGGTCATCCAGAATGGCGCTGCCGCCGCCGAAGGCGGCAGGAAGCGCCACGGTCTGGAAGCCCACCAGGAAGTTCACTTTGGTGTCGGGCCACTTGAAGTCGATGTAGCCCTTGCGCAGCATGATGTTGCCGTTGCCTGCGCTGTTGGAGCCGGTGGCGGTGTCATTGGGGGTGCGGCCGGCGCTGATCTGGTACAGGCCATTGCCCCAGGAGTTGGAGCCGATCTGGGTCTCGAGGACGCCCTTCAGGTTCTCGTTGGCGATGAACTGGAAGGCGGTGCGGATCCGCTGCTCGATGTGGAAGCTCTTGTCCTTGTCCAGGGTCGTGAAGTTCATGGAATTGTTCCAGTACGAATCGATCTGGAACGCACCGGTGGCCTTGATCTCGGCCGCCTGGGCAAAGCCGGTGAAGCCCAGGACGAACAAGGAGGCCAATCCAAGCATCTTCATTTTTTTCATTGTTATCCTTCCCTCTTTTGCGGTTACGTAAACCACCCTGACGCATGCTTGCAGAACAGGTCTATCCCAATGGTTCCATGGTTTGCAAGAGAAATATTGACTCGGGTTCAATTTTTTTTATCGTATCCTTTTTTGAACCTGTGACGATGAGGTTACAAAATTGATATGAAGTGCACCAGTCAGGCCGTATTCGGTTCGCCGTAGCCGTTAGCCGAAAAAGCCCCAAAAAAAAGGCCGACGCCTTGCGGCGTCGGCCTGAATCATTGGCTTGCCCGGGACTAGAAGCTGTAGTTGAGCATGAAGGTGGCCTTGTAGGCGTCCTTGCTCAGCTTGTCGCGGTCGCCACCCATGACAGGACCCCAAACGTCCTTGTCGAAGTCGGCGTTGATGTAGCCGAGTTCCAGACCGAGGGAGAGCTCCTCGTAGATCTGGTACTTGCTGTTCAGGTCGATTTCGACCAGGGAGTCCTTGGTGGTCAGCATGTTGCCGTAACCGGTGGTGCCGATCTTGCCGACAACGTCCTTGTCGTTGGTGCCCTTGAAGTAGATCAAGTGGAAGGTGTGGGACAGCTTGTCGATGAACTTGATATCCTTCAAGGACAGGCCGGCAGCCCAGAAGCCCAGGTTGCTGGTGTTGTCGGTGCCAGCGCCGCCGGGAGCGGTGTAGGAATTGGCCAGGGTGTCGCCGCCCTGCATCCAGAAGGTGCCGTAGGCCCAGTTCTCACCGGACATGGAGGGCATGCGCTCGGACTTCTGTCCGTCCTTGCCTTCACCGGAGCTGTACGCGAAGAACACGCTCGGGGTCATGAAGGACAGGCCGGTGTAGTCGACGGCGAGGTCGGCCAGCCAACCGCTGCGGCCGGAACCGCCGTTGGTGGCGGCGCTGTCGTTGGTGGCGCGGCCGTAGTTGAAGTCGGCCACAACCTTGAAGGGATCAAGGGCGGTCATGGTGAAGGCGGCGCCGCCCCAGTACGCGCGGGTGCCGTACGCGGTGGCGGTGTCCAGGGTCTTCATGCCGGAGAGCTGGTTGGCGCCGACACCGGTGTTGACGGTGTTCGCGCCAGCGTAGGCGTAGGCGAAGAAGGGCTGCACCTTGAAGCCGGTGAAGTCCAGGTTGGCGTACAGGAACGCGGCGTCAGTGCTGGTGCCAGCGTAGTTGATGTTGGCGGTGGCGCCGAAGTTGTTGGAGTCCAGGGGACGGGCGAAGCCGCCGACCAGGCTGATGTTGTCGGTGACGGGCACGATAGCCGCAGCGCCGGCAACGTGGTCGTCCAGGATGGCGCTGCCGCCGCCGAAGGCCGCGGGCAGGGTCAGGCTCTGGTAGCCCACCAGGAACTTCACCTTGGTGTCGGGCCAGTTGAAGTCGAGGTAGCCCTTGCGCAGGATCAGGTTGCCGTTGCCAGCGGACAGGGAGCCGGTGGCGGTGGCGTTGGGGGTGCGGCCGGCGCTGATCTGGTACAGGCCATTGCCCCAAGAGTTGGTGCCGATCTGGGTCTCGAGGACGCCCTTCAGGTTCTCGTTGGCGATGAACTGGAAGGCGGTGCGCATGCGCTGGCCGATGGAGAAGCTGTTGTCCTTGGTCTGACGGTTGAAGTCGTTGTCGCCCGTGAAAGCGGCATCGACCTGCCAGGCGCCGGTGGCCTTGATGCTGGCCGCGTTGGCGGTGGTGGCGCCCATGACGAGGCCGGCCACCAGGGCCAGAGAGAGAGCGAATCTCTTTTTCATGTTTCCTTCCTTTGCTTGAATCGTTGAGAGCGAGCCTTTGCCATATCTTGACGAACAGTCTTTATCCGTATTTTTCCCGCTACGCAAGGTTTTGGAGGCAGAAAATCACGACTGGGTCAAAAAAATTTTACCGTCCAGTTTTTTTTCTTTGCGCTGCGTATGGCCTTTGGGTAGGTTGGACAGGCCGCAAGGCGACATGCTTCTGTAACCTTTATGCCCCGCAATCGACACGGAACCTTGTGGAATTCATAGCCAAAGACTATCCCGATAGCCCCGGCGTCTATCTGATGAAGGACGATTCCGGGCGCATCATCTATGTGGGCAAGGCGGTGAGCCTGCGCAAAAGGTTGTCTTCGTATTTTCGCGCCGGTGCCGATCACTCCCCGAAAACGCGGGCGCTTGTGGCGCGCATCGCCCGTGTGGATTTTCTGCTCGTCTCCACCGAAAAGGAGGCGCTGCTGCTGGAAGAAAGCCTCATCAAGAAGCACCGGCCGCGCTACAACATCGTCCTGCGCGATGACAAGCGCTCCCTGTTGTTCCGGTTGGACAAGGCTGCGGCCTTCCCCCGCCTGACCATGACGCGCCACGTGGTGCGCGACGGCTCCGCCTATTTCGGTCCCTACGCCTCGGCCTCGGCCGCCCGGGCCACGCAGAAGCTGGTAGGGGGCATATTCCGCCTGCGCAAGTGCTCCGACACGGTGTTCAAGAACCGCGTGCGGCCCTGCCTGTATTTCCAGTTGGACCAGTGCCTGGCCCCCTGCGTGCTTCCCGTGGACAGGGACGAATACATGGCCCTCGTGCGGCAGGTGGAGCAGTTTCTCTCTGGCCGGTCGCAGTCCCTTGTGCGCGACCTGCGCCGCCGCATGGACAAGGCGGCGGGCGACATGCGGTATGAGGACGCGGCGCGCCTGCGCGATCAGATCCGCGCCATTGAGGCCACGCTGGAGAGCCAGGCCTCGGTGCTGCGCGACGCCCTGGACCGCGACGTGGTCGCCGTGGCCCAACTGGCGGAGGAAGGGCTTGGAGTGGGCCTGCTGTTCGTGCGCGGGGGCAAGCTTCTTGAGCAGAAGACCTTCCATTGGTCCGGCCTCGGCGCGAGTGAGGCCGCAGACGCACTGGAGAGCTTTCTCGCCCAGTTCTATGGCGCGCAGCGCTACATTCCCGGCCGCGTGGTCCTGTCGCACCCGCCGGAGACCACCTCACTGGCCGAGGTGCTCGCCGAGCGCCGGGGAGGTCCGTGCCGGGTCTCGGCCCCGCGCGGTGACGACGAGCGCCGCTTGCTGGACCTGGCGCTCAATCTGGCGCGCACGGCCCACCGTACGGACGGCGTTCAGGACGTGGCTTCCGTTCTCGAACAGGCCCTGGGCTTGCCGGGGCCGCCGTTGCGCGTGGAGTGCGTGGACATCTCGCATTTGGGCGGCAGCGGGGTGCGCGCGGGGGTGGTGGTGTTCGAGAACGGGGAAGAGCGCAAGGAGGACTTCCGCACCTATGCCCTGCCCGGCGTGGAGGGCAGCGGCGACGACTACGCCGCGCTGGCCCAGTGGGCCGAGCGGCGCGCCCAGTCCGGGCCGCCCTGGCCGGATCTGCTGCTCATCGACGGCGGTCGCGGCCAGCTTGCCGCAGTGACCGCGGCCTTGGCCCAGGCCCTGCCGGACACGCCCCTGGAGTGCGCGTCCATCGCCAAGGGGCCGAGCCGCCGCGCGGGCGAGCTGGAGGACCGCGTGTTCCGCCCAGGCAGGCGCAACCCCGTGGCCCTCAAGCCGGGCAGTCCGGCCCTGCTTTTTCTGCAACGCGTGCGCGACGCCGCCCACCGCTTCGTCATCGGCAGGGGCAGGGCGGCCACGCGCAGGCGGTCCCTGTCCGGGGAGCTGTTGGCCCTGCCCGGCGTTGGCCCCAAGACCGCGCGACACCTCTTCGACCATTTCGGCAGCGTGAAGGCCATCCGCGCAGCCAGCGTGGAAGCGTTGGCCGCCGTGCCCGGCCTCGGCCCGGCCAAGGCCGCGCGCCTGCGCCAGGCTTTTGATGGCGCGCAGGCCGAAACGTCCCGTCAGGAGTCCTGATGTCCCATACGCCCCCCCCTGTCCCCCAGGCGCCAGGACCGCTGTCCGCTTGCGCCCCGCGCTGGCCGCTTCTGTTTTGCCTGCTGGCCGTCGCCGCCGCCGTGCTGGCCTACCGCGATGTGGGCTTCTTCGGCTTCTGCAACCTGGACGATTCGGTGTACGTCACAGAGAACCGGCTGGTGCTCTCCGGCCTGTCCTGGGACACGGTGCGACGCGCCTTCGTGCCGGACAACACCGGCTACCTGAGCCCGCTGGTGACCTTGTCCTTCGTGTTGGATGCGCAGGCCTTCGGCTTTTGGGCCGGGGGCTTCCACCTGGTGAACCTGGCCTGGCATGTCGCCAACGTGGTTCTGTTCTTCTGGCTGGTGCTGCGCCTTTCGGACAGCCGGATCGCGGCGCTGCTCGCGGCCGCGCTTCTGGCCGTGCATCCGGCGCATGTGGAGGCCGTGGCCTGGATCTCCGCCCGCAAGGACATGCTTTCGACCTTCTTCGGGCTGGCGGCCATCCATATATATATAGGCTGGGCGCGCAGGCCTCGCGCCTCTCTCAACGCCGGGCTGCACGCGGCCCATGTGCTGAGCCTCATGGCCAAGCCCATGCTGGTGACCCTGCCGGGGCTGCTCGTGCTGTTGGACTTCTGGCCCCTGCGCCGCCTGGGCGCGGCCAAAGGGGGCGTCCTGCCGGACTGGCGCGAACTGGCGGCCAGGGTGCGCGAGAAGTCGCTGTTGCTGGCCCTGGGCGTGCTGGCGGCGTTCGTGGCGCTCTCCACGCATATGCAGACCTTCGACCGTCTGGACCCCGGCCTGGGGCTCAAGGTCGCCAACGCCTTGGCCTCCTGCGCGGGGTACTTGAAGCTGCTGGTCTGGCCGTCCAATCAGGCCCTTGTCTACCCCTTTCCGGAGAGCGTGCCCCTGGCCCACAGCCTAGGGGGCCAGGGCCTTGTCTTGGGGCTGACGGCCCTCTGCGTCTGGCAGGTTCGCAGGCGCCCGTATCTGTTGGTGGGCTGGCTGTGGTTTTTGTGCGCGCTGATTCCGGTGATCATGCCGCCCAGGGTGGGAATGCATGTGGCCATGGCCGACCGCTGGGCCTACGTGCCGTTTCTTGGCCTGTACCTGGCCCTGGGCTGCCTGGTGGCCGAGGCGTTTTCGGCCCTGCGCAGGCCCTGGGCGCGCGTGGCACTCTGTCTGGCCCTGCTTGCGCCCCTTGCGGCGCTGACCCTTGTCCAGCAGCGGCAACTGGCCACCTGGGCCACGCCCTCGACCATCTATGAGCAGGCCCTGCGCGTGACGCGCAAGAGCCATGTGGTGCTGAACAATTACGGCGGCATCAAGGTCGCCGAGGGCGACGACGCGGCCGCCGAGGAGTTGTACCGCGAGGCCCTGCGGCTGCACCCCACCTATGATGCCTGTCTGTACAACCTAGGGCTTTTGTGTATGCGCGGCGAGCGTTTCGACGAGGCCCTGGACTTTCTGACGCGGGCGCGGCCGGAAATGAAGCGCGTGGGCAAGGAATACGAGGCCATGCGGGCCATGGCCCACTGCCTGGCCCGGCTGGGCCGCTCCGGCGAGGCCCAGGTCTTGTATCTGGGCTGCCTGGAGCTTGAGCCGGGGAAGCTGGACGCGTGGCTGGACTGGGCCAAGTTGGCCGAGGTCCTGGGCCAGCGGGACCGGGCGCTTGGGCTCTACCGCATGAGCCTCACGGTCGCTCCCGGCAACCCCAACGGGCTCGACGGAGTCCGGCGGCTGGAAGCCCCGGCCCCAAGCCTGCCCTAATCCACGTCCACGGTCTGGCCGGGGCGCACCTGGACCAGCGCCGTGTCCGGGGCGTGCTCCTTCAGGGCCGCGGCAAAGGCGTCCGTGTTCTGGGCCAGAATGGGGAAGGTGCCCCAGTGCATGGGGGCCACGTTCCGGCAGCCCAGAAACGAGCAGGCGACCGCCGCCTCGGTGGCGTCCATGGTGAACCAGCCGCCCATGGGCAAAAGCGCCAAGTCGATGTCGAAGAAGCGGCGGAAGAGCTTCATGTCCGAGAAGAGCGCGGTGTCGCCAGCGTGGTAGGCGCAAAAGCCGCCGGGGAAGGTCATGATGTACCCGGCGGGCGCGCCGGTCTGGGCGGAGTGGAAGGCCTGGACCATCTTCACGCGTACGCCGGCGGCGTCCACCGTGCCGCCCATGTTCATGCCCAGCAGCCGGTCCGCGGGCACGCCGTCGCCGCGCAGGCGCGTGGCCAGATCGAAGATGCACACAAGCTGCGCGTCGTGGGCGGCGCGTATCTCCACCGCCTGGCCCAGGTGGTCGCCGTGGTCGTGGGTCACCAGCACCGCGTCCACCGCGCCAAGGTCTTGCCATTTCATGGGCGCGCTGGGGTTGCCCTCGAAGAAGGGATCCACAAGCACGCGCTTGCCGTCCGCCTCAAGCAGAAAATTGGAATGCCCGAACCAGGTCAGCCGCATGGCGTCCTCCTTAGTCTCCCCAGCGGGTGAACAGGCTGTGCTCCACCCCCAGTTGGTCCAGAATGCGCCCGGCCAGATGGTTCACCAGGTCCTCTATGGTCCTGGGCT
Source organism: Humidesulfovibrio mexicanus (assembly GCF_900188225.1). Lineage (NCBI taxonomy): Bacteria > Pseudomonadati > Thermodesulfobacteriota > Desulfovibrionia > Desulfovibrionales > Desulfovibrionaceae > Humidesulfovibrio > Humidesulfovibrio mexicanus. Next base: position 357,016 of record NZ_FZOC01000002.1, read on the forward strand.
TGTGGTAGAACCCTGGCGAAGCGGGCACGATGTCCGCCCCGGCCTGCTTGGCCGCCAGCATGTTCTTGATGTGGATGAGGTTCAGCGGGGTTTCGCGGGTCACCAGCACCAGCCGTCTGCCTTCCTTCAGCGTCACGTCCGCCGCGCGGTGGATGAGGTTGGTGCCGAAGCCCTGGGCGATGGCCGCAAGGCTGGCCATGGAGCAGGGGCACACGATCATGCCCGCGTGCAGCCAGGAGCCGCTGGCCGGACCCGCCGCGATGTCCTTCTCGGAATAGGTTTTGTGCGCCAGCGCGGCCAGTTCGTCCGGGGCGAAGTCCGTTTCCAGCCCGATGACCTGCCGAGCGGCCTCGGAGAGGATGAGGTGCAGTTCGATGTCCTGGCGGCCGGACAGGGCCCGGGCAAGGGCGAAGGCGTACTGCGGGCCGCTGGCTCCGGTGACGGCGAGAAGGATGCGTCGTGCGTTCATGGCTCCCCTTGTGCGGACGGCCTGCGCCCGGCATGTGCAAGGATACGGGAACCCGGCTCCGTTTGCAACGCGCCCGGCCCTATGGCCAGAGCCCGGCCTCGCGACACTGGCCTTTGACCACCGGATTTTCGTTGCTCTGGATGGCCTCAATGCGCCGGGCCCGTTCGCATTCCCACTGGTCCACAGGGTACATGCGGTCCCAGGCGTCCATGAGTTGCTGCTGCTGGCGGCTGGGCGTGAAGCGCGGGTAGGCCCAGGCCATGTACTTGACCGTGCGGGCGATGGCCCCGCGCGCGTGTTCCGGCGGTTCCACCTTGTTGCCCTCGATCTTCATGCCGAAGGGCCCGAAGGTCTCCTTTGCGCCGGGCAGCATGGCGTAGTTGTAGTTGCTGCGCATGGCGTTCACCGCGCCGATGGCCGGGTACAGGTTGTACATGTCCGCCTGCATGAGCCGGTATTCCGCGTTCACCCGCTCCGCGCACTTCCTGCCCTTGAACGGCCCGCGCGCGTCCAGGCAGTCTGGGTGTCCGTCGCGCCACTCGGCAAAGCTGCGGCCGAAGTTCTCCGCTGGAACCACGTGCTCCCACTCGATGCGCTCCGCGCGCGCCTTGTGCTTGGGCGTATGGAACCCCGGCGGCGGCGTCACCTGGCCCTTGGCGTCGAAGACGGCCAGGCAATAGAAGGTCACGCGGTGGTCGTGGTACACATGGCGGAGCAGGGCGCGCTTGGCGTCCTGGAAGGACTGTTCGCGGGTGTTGCCGCGCGCGGCCTCGGCGGCGGGCCTCTCCTTGGCGGGCTTTGTGTCCGGCTCGCCGCAGGAGGCGAGCAGGAGCGCGGCCACAAGAGACGCCAGCAGCGTGGCCAGGCGACGGGAAGACGGTGCGGTGCGGTGGGGCGATTGGTGGGGCATGGCGTGTGTCATTGGGGGACAGGGGGTGTGGGGGATGCCTCCGGCGGCCAGGGGCGCGCCCCTGGACCCGTTGGCCGCGCTCCGGAGCAAAGCTCCGGAGCGCGGGGCAGGTCGTTACGGTTGCGGCAGAATCAGGCGCGACTGCTGGACGAGGCGCTCCCCACCCTTGGCGGGATTCCTAAGGGCGAAGCCCTTTGGCCCCCGGAGGGTGGACATGAGGCGATGCCGGGTCCTACAGCCCCAGCTGCCCCCAGAGCGCGTCCACCCTGGACTTCACGCCAGGGTCCATGCGCAGGGAGTCGGGCCACAGGCGGTGGTGGCCGTCCTCCGGGCCCTTCTTGGTGGCGTCGATGCCCATTTTCCCGCCATAGAAGGCCAGCGGCGAGGCGTGGTCAAGCGCGTCCAGCGGGCCTTCCAGGATGGCGATGTCGCGCCTGGGGTCCACATTGTTGCCGATGCGCCAGAGCACCTCGGACACGTTTTGCACGTTGATGTTCTTGTCCACCACCACGATGATCTTGGTGAACATCATCTGCCCCATGCCCCACAGGGCGTACATGACCTTGCGCGCCTGGCCGGGGTAGCGCTTGTCAATGGAGACGAAGCAGAGGTTGTGGAACACCCCTTCAAGGGGCAGGTTCATGTCCACCACCTCGGGCAGCTGCTTCTTGATCAGCGGCAGGAACAGGCGCTCCGTGGCCTTGCCGATGAAGCAGTCCTCCATGGGCGGCGGCCCAACGAGCGTGGCCGGGTAGATGGCGTCGTTCCTGTGGGTGAGGGCCGTGACGTGGAAGACCGGGTAGTCGTCGGCCAGGGAGTAGTAGCCCGTGTGGTCGCCGAAGGGGCCTTCGCGGCGGCGCTCCCCCGGATCCACGTAGCCCTCCAACACGAACTGGCTGGTTGCGGGCACTTCAAGGTCCACTGTCTTGCATTTGACCAGTTCCACCGGCTGGTTGCGCAAAAAGCCCGCAAAGAGCATTTCGTCGATTTCGTCCGGGATGGGCGCGGTGGCCGCGTAGGTCACGGCCGGGTCAGGGCCGATGGCCACGGCCACTTCCAGCCGCTTGCCGAGCTTTTCGGCCAGATGGTAGTGGTACGCCCCGCCTTTGTGCCGGTGCCAGTGCATCCCGGTGGTGTTCTTGTCGTACACTTGCATACGGTACATGCCCGCATTGCGTACGCCTGTCTCCGGATTCTTGGTGAAGACCACGGGCAGGGTGATGAACGGCCCGGCGTCGCCCGGCCAGGTGGTCAGGACCGGCATGATGCCGAGGTCCACCTGCTCGCCCGTCAACACCACGTCCTGGCAGCAGCCGCGCTTCACGTGGTCGGGAAAGATGTTGGCGAGCTTGGAGATCTTGGGGATCATCTGCAGCTTCTTGATGATGCCGTCGGGCCGCTCGATCTCCAGGTACTGATGGATGCGTTCGCCCAGCTCGTCCAGGTTGTCGGAATCCAGCGCCATGTTCATGCGCTTGTACGAGCCGTACATGTTGGTGAGCACCGGGAAGCGCGCGCCCTTGGCCTTTTCAAAGAGCAGGGCCGGGCCGAACTTCTTGCTCACCCGGTCCGTGACCTCGGCGATTTCGAGCTTCGGGTCCAGCTCCGCGCCGATGCGTTTAAGCTCCCCTTCGCGTTCCAGATGTTTGAGAAAGTCCTGTAAATCCTTGTAGGGCATGGAGTCCTCGCAGGTTTGCGTTTGTCGCACACTACCAAGGGGCGGCGCGCCTGACAAGGGAGCCAGTGACCTGGGCTTGACAAGTGGAAAACAAGAATTTAAACATTGTTTAACGCACGCGATGGTGAGAGAGCCGTGCGTTCAATTTTGCCGGGAGGCAGCCATGACCGTACAGCCCGATTCTGGAACCAAGGCGAGGCTCCTCGCCGCAGCCCGGGAACATTTCGCCCGGCGCGGGGTGAAGGAGAGCACCGTGCGCGACATATGCGCGCAGGCTGGGGCCAACGTGGCAGCGGTGAACTACCATTTCGGCAGCAAGGAAAAGCTGTTCATGGCCGTGCTCATGGACTTTCTTGAGAAGGCGCAGGACCAGTTCCCCGTGCTCATGGGCCTTGGGCAGGACGCTCCGGCAGAAGACCGCCTCAAGGCCTACATCCGCTCGCTGCTGTACCGGGTCATGGGCGATGGAGACCCTGTGAACGAGAAGCTCGGCCAGTTGTTGAGCGGCGAGTTCATCGAGCCTTCGCCGGACTTCGGCATCGTCACCGAGCGTTTCATCACCCCGCACCACGAGGTGCTGCTGGGCATACTGCGCGAGATGATGCCCACGGCCGATGCCCGCACCGTGCACCTTTGCGCCGCCGGGGTGGTGGGCCACTGCATTCTGTTCGAGAACGCCAAGCAATTCATCCGCCAGATGTACCCGGACATCAGCCTGGACAAACTCGGCGTCGAGTACGTTGCGGATTTCATCCACCGCTTCTCCCTGGCGGGCATCGCCCGCATGGCCGAGCACGGCTAGCCCCCTCCATCTTTCGTTGCCGCCCTTCGCCCCTCCCTTCGCCAAGCCCTCGTCTGCGACGACAGGGGGCCTGGCGGAGGCTTGAGGAGGGTGTCCTTGCGCCACACGCTCTTGACTTCCGGCCCATACGCCCCACCATAAATGAACAAGATGCGTTGCGTGCGACCCGAGGCGGGACGGAGCCGCGCTTCCCGAACCGCCGCAGTTGGTGTTTTACAAATTCTTGGGGCTGGGCTAGTATACACCCAGTCATTCCCCTTGGAGGAAAACATGCTTGGCGAACTTTTGCAGCCCCAGCATTTGTTGTTGATCCTGGTCATCGCCTTGTTGGTGTTTGGCCCGAGCAAGCTGCCGCAGATCGGCGCGAACATGGGCAAGACCATCCGCGAGTTCAAGTCGGCCTTGTCTGCGCAGGACGAGGTGAAGGTCGCGGCCCCGAAGCAGTCGGCCCAGCCGGAACCCGCCGCCCAGCAGCCTGTGCAGCCTGCCCAGACCTCCGCCCAGGCGGAGGCTCCGAAGCAGGAGCAGAAGAGCGCCTAGTGGCCGCCGTCATGTCCCGCCTGAACACTGTTGCGGGCCGTGCCTTGGGACAGCGTGCCAATTTGACGCGCGTGCCCGGTGAACTGGCTTGCGGTCCTGCCGCGTTCCGTCGGAGGCCGCACGGATGGATCTGACGTCGTTTCTGTCCACCTACGGCTATCTCGCCCTGTTCATCGGAACCTTTCTTGAGGGCGAGACGATCCTCATCATTGCCGGATTTGCAGCCTACAACGGACATTTGTCCTTGCCCCTGGCCATTCTCACGGCCTTTCTCGGCAGCTTCGCCGGAGACCAGACCGCCTTTTATATCGGCCGCTACAACAAGCGCTTTCTTGAAAAGCGGCTCAAGAAGTGGGAATGCCGGATCGAGAAGGTGCATCGCCTGTTGGAGAAACATCAGGTGCTGGTGCTGGTGTCGTTTCGCTTCTTCTACGGCTTCCGCAACGTGACGCCATTCGCCGTTGGCATTTCCAACATTCCGCCCTTGCGTTTCTTCTGCCTGAACGGCATCGGCGCGGTCATCTGGGCCGTCTCCTTCGGCGTTGGCGGCTATTATCTGGGCGACGTGCTGGAGCGGTTTCTTCAGGAGGCCAAGTGGTGGGTCGCCGGAGGGCTGTTGTGTGTTCTCGTCGCGGTGTGGGGCGTCAAGACGTTGCGCAACCGCAAGCGCAAGACCATTTGCTAGGGGCTATGGCTTAGCCCTGCGGAAGCGGTTTCCTTCGCCGGGAAGTTCCGGGATGACGCCCAGCGCCGCCCAGAGTTCGAATACCTCCAGCCCTGGCGCGTTCGCGGTTCGGGCCGTTGCTTCCGCTTCCTGATCGGGGTTGGCGTGGTACGTGCGGGTGCGGCCTCGGTCCAGGCTGAGCGCGCCGCCGCGAAAGGCCACTCCGGCCATGATCCCGACGCCATCGGCGAAGGTCATGACCGGCTGTTCCGTTGTCAGCCTGCCAACGCCCGTTTCCTCCCGCACGCCGAGCACATCGTACTTCGCCGAAGCGCCGAGGTCGAGCGACGCGCCGGAAAGCAGCCGTTCCACCATTTCCTCCTCGGTGATGACAAGCACCACGCGCGAGCGTTCCAGCCCGGCCTGCCAGCCGTAGCCAGCTCCGGCGACGCTTACGAACACCGGTGCGCCCCAGCCGCCGTCCGGCCTGCGGGCCACAAGCACCCCGTTTCCGGCGTGGATGGAATACATGAGGCCTGCCTGGTATACGCCGGGCAGGATCACGACCGCGCGGGCCAGGGGCAAGGCGTCATCCAGCACGCGCTCGGCCGTGGCGATTCGGATTTCGCGCAGGGCGTGCGCGGACTGCTCCACAAGCGCGGCTTCGGGCGAACGCCTTCTGGCTTCCTGTTGCGTCTGGACAGGTGCGGCCGCGCGGTGACTGGCCGATCCCGCACATGCGCCGATGACGGGCAGGGCGCACAGCCCGAGCAGGGACGCCAGCGCCAGCGTCCGCATGGCCTAGTCCGCCAGCCTGGCCAGCGCGGCCAGGCGCTTGTCCTGTTCCAGATTCCGCTGTTGTGCGGGAGATTCCAGGATCTCCCGCAACAGATCCACGCCATCCAGCAGGGTCTGGCACACGTCCGGGGCGGTGGCCAAGCGACCGGAACGCAGCAGGTCGAGCACGTTTTCCAGGCGGTGGGCGGCGGATTCCACATTGCGCAGTCCCAGCAGGTTGGCCCCGGCTTTCACGGAATGCGCATCGCGGAACACGGCGTTGAGGAGTTCGGGGTCCGCTGTCCGGGGGTCGTTCTCCAGGGCCAGCAGGCCGCGTTCCAGTTCATTGATGCGTGCGCCGCTCTCCTCTGCGAAGGCGGCCAGCACCTCTGGGTCATGGTCAAACATTCGCGGCGCTCCGTTTCGCATCGCTTGCGGCCGCAAGCTCCACGGCGATCTCCGGCAGACGCTCCAGATCCGGCTTGGCGATCTGCATGGTCGCGCCAACGCTTTCGCCCTTGTGGCGCAGCTCGTCGGTGATGATGGAGGAATAGAGGATCACGGGCACGTCCTTGAGTCTGGGATCGAGTTTCAGGTGCTTGGTCAGGCTGAAGCCGTCCATGAGCGGCATCTCGATGTCCGAGATGAGCACATCGATGAAGTCGGAGACCGGGCGCGCCTCGGCCTGGGCGCGCGCGGCCAACTCGCGCAGAATGCCCAGGGCCTCCTGTCCGTTGCCCACGACAGTGGGCGCAATGCCGGAACGCTCCAGGGTCTTTTGGATCATGAGGCGGATGGTGGCGGAATCGTCGGCCACAACAGCCTTGATCTCGCGCGGGGCAAGCACCTTGGGCGGGGCGGAGAAATCCAGTTCGTCGGGCGAGAGGTCGGCGATGATGGTCTCCAGGTCCAGCAGTTGTATGAAGTGCCCGTCGCGTTCCACAAGTCCGATTATGGCCTGGATGCCGGTCTTGGGCAGGTAGCCGTCCGGAGGAATGACCTCTGGCCAGCCCACGCGGTGGATGCCCGTGACGCCCGAGACCACGAAGCCCGTGACGGACTTGCTGAACTCCGTGACAATGACGTTGTCCCTGGGTGCCGGAGACTTGTTGATGCCGAGCCAGACGGCGAGATCGATGACCGGAAGGATGTGGCTGCGCAGGGGGATGAGCCCCCGGAAGCTGGGATGCGACGCGCCGGGTTGGACCTCCAGGCGCGGGCTCTCGATGACCTCCATGACCTTGGCCACGTTGACGCCGAAGGAGTGCCGCTCGGGCTCGTCCTGGGAACCGCGGTCCGAGTCGATGTGAAATTCGAGGATTTCAAGTTCGTTGGTGCCGGTTTCGAGCAGAATCCCGGTGTCCATGGCGTCCATGGCGCAAGCTCCCGTGTTGGCGTGATGGGGGTGCATACTGCAGAATGCTTACTCCCGCGAGGCTTGGCTGTAAAGCTTTCCGGTTCCGCTCAAATGCGTTGCCCGTATGCGGGTGCGGGCGATTTTCCCGCTTTTCTACTGGGGTGGACGAGAGTTTCGTTATTCCATGGCGCCCCGTGTCTACTGTTTTATAAAACAGGGAAATATATTTCGGAAAATGCTTGCCTATATCGTAATTCGGGTATAGCGGTGTATGTACTCTCCGCCGCCATGGATGTGTCGCGGTCCGGGCGGGGGAAGCCTTGCGCCGGGCTGGCGTCGAGGGGGCACGAATCGCGTCCCGAAACTTGAGACATGGAGGATATGCAAATGGCGAACGAGCTTGTGAACATGTCGGACCAGTTCAAGGGTCTCCCAATGGGCGATCTCATCGGCGGCCCGCTCAACGCGGCTTGCGAAGCCCAGATCAAGCTGGCGCAGGCCACGGCGGACTTCATCAAGGTCATTGGTTTTCTGCCCCCGGAAAAGGACTCCAAGGATCCCTACAGCGGCGGCACCCGCACGGCCACCTTCCGCTTCAAGCGTCCGGTGGACAATCCCACAATGAAGCCGGGCGATCCCGGCTCCACCAAGGAAGAGGAAGTGGAGATTTGCGTTCCGCTTCTGGCCATCGTCAAGGTTCCCAACCTGAGCATCACCACAGTGGATGTCACCTTCGACATGGAGGTGAAGTCGTCCTTCGCCTCCAAGGAATCCCAGGACACGGCAGCCTCGCTGGACGCCGAGATGTCCATCGGCTGGGGCTGCTTCAAGGCCACGGCCAAGGTGCACGGTTCCGTGGCCAGCCACAAGGAGAACACGCGCAGTTCTGACAATTCCGCCAAGTACCATGTGCTGGTCCACGCCGAGGACAAGGGGATGCCCGAGGGTCTGGCCCGCGTCATGGACATCCTCCAGACGGCGTGCGCGCCCAGGGCCATCGGCGCGGCCAAGGACGTTCCCGCTTTGAACTAATGCGGCGGCCGGACCCCGGCCCGTTTCGCGCCAACAGCCTATACCGTGGACCCGGGGCGTCCGCAGACGTTCCCGGGTCCGCACCGGCGGAGCGCCATGGTCGATCTATCGGAAATACGGTTTGTCAAGCGTGTCACGGTCGGCAGCGACAACCCCGCGCACATGTGCAGCCCGGAACAGCTTGAGGCGGCAAACGCCCTGCTCAACCGTTGTCTGAACGACACCCCCAGAGGCCATATCCTGGGCATCGAGAAAAGCTTCACGGTCCTGCAGTCGGGGGAACACCAGGTGGTGCTCCAGTGGATGGTCTACCATGTGGGCTTCCCCCGCAAGCCCATCTGGCTGGATTCCTGAGGAGGCGAGCATGGCGGAAGAGCTTTTGGACGATCTGCTGCGGTCGCTTCAGGCGGCGTTGGACGAAGCCGGGGCGCGGGTCGATTCGGCGAGCGCCGCGCGCCGCAACGTGCCTGGGCGGAGCCTGACTTTCATGCTGCCCCGCGCAGGCGGCTGCCAGGACGCCGTCGAAGCTGTTGAGATTCCATTGGACAGTTTGCGGCCCTCCGCGCGCCTGCGGGTCGCAGGGGTGTCGCTGGACTTTGACTGCGAACTGGCGCGCGTTGGGCTGTTCCGCGCGCGGCGCAGGACAGTGGTGCGCATCGTGCCTGGCGGCGCAGCGCCAGGCCGAACGCGGCGGATGCGCATTGTCCTGGAGTGCGGGGACCGGGCGCAGGGCGAGGTGCGCATCGACGGGATGCTGCTGCAAAACCTGCCCGTGCCGCGGGCCACGGCGCACAAGCCGCTGGGGCCGTTGCGGACCGTCGTTGCCCGGATGCTGGAGATGCTGCTGCCGGGCCGCCCTCTGGAAGGCTTTGTGCTGAACGAGGAGCAGTCGCGGCGGGTGGAACGTTTGTGTGCATGATGAACACAACAGGAGGCTGAACATGAACGCATCGAACTATGCCCAGTGGTTCACCAAGGCGGCGCTTGCCGCCATGCTGGCCTTTGCCCTGGCCGCAACGGCCCTGGCCGGGGGCAACCCGCCGGATGACATGAACGGCGTGTGGACCGGGGAGACCGCCTCGGGGCAGACCTCGGCCATCACCTTGACCCTGGGCGAGGCGTCGTCGAGCCTGCGCTACGGCAATCCGCGCAGTTGCATCCTCGGCCTTGAGGACGCCATCGACAATCCCGACGGTTCGCGGAAATACGCCTTGGCCACGTCCACGGGCGGCCGCTGCGATGATTTTCTCAACTGCAAGCTTGTGCTGCGTCACGCCGGATCAAGCGCACTGGACTACGAGATCAAGGACACAGGCGGCAAGAGCGTTGAGCAAGGGCAATTGCGGCGCCGTGCCGCCCGGAAGTAAGCCCACCCGTGGACCGTTGGGAACAGCGGCGGTCTGCGACCCGACACCTTGAACCCCGGGAGTGCCCATGGCCAGCAACATACGCCTGAATGATCTGATCGAGGCCTTGGCGGGAGCGGTCATTGAGGCCCAGGACAACATCGAGCGGCATCAGATATCCAATCTGCGCAGCTACTTCGATGATCAGATGCGGCCCAAGAGCCTCGTGGTGCGGCTGCCGTCCATACAGCCCCAGGCCGAGCCCGGCTCGGAGGACTATTACCGCGCCCCCCTGCTGCCGCTGGTTTCCGCCAATATGCTTAAAATCAAGGATGTCGAAATCACCTTTGACGCGGACTTGGGGCAGCTGTTGGAGGCGCCGGCCGAGGAGCCGCAAAAGGGAAAGGAGTCGGCAAAGGATGCGCCCGAGGCCCCGCGCAAGGACATCTTCGTGGACATGGCCGGAAGCAGGCAGGGCAAGGCCGGGAGCATCCATGTGGTGCTGCGCGTGGAAAGCGCGGAGACCACCGACGGTGCGGGTCGGCTCATCAACCACCTTGCGCAGACCCAGGGCGTGTTCAAGACCTTCAAGGCCGATTGACGCGGTACGACGGGCCGCGCGGGAGGATGACATGGCGGTGTTTCGGAACGGTTCAAATGGGGTCGAGGTGACGCGCATCCAGCAGCGGCTGGCCGAGCTGGGGCTTTTTTCCGCGAGTCCGGACGGGGTGTACGGCGCGCAGACCGAGGCGGCGGTGCGGCGTTTTCAGCAGAGCCAGGGGCTCGCCGTTGACGGCGCGGTCGGGCCGCAGACCTGGGCGCTGCTTTTCCCCGGCCAGGAGGCTGGCGCGCCGCTGGTTTCCGGCGATGTGGCCACGCGCAGCCTGGCCCTTACCGGCTCCTTCGAGACCGGACATTTGGCCCCGGAGTGCTTCGCCGCGGTGACGGGCAATTTCGATGGCCAGGGCATGAGCTTTGGGGCCTTGCAGTGGAATTTCGGCCAAGGCTCCCTGCAACCGCTCTTGAAACGGCTTCTGGACGAACACCCGGACGTTGCGGAGAAGGTCTTTGGCAATCGGCTGGACGAACTGCGGCAAGCCGTGCTGGGCGGCCGCGACGCCTCCATGCGCTTTGCCGCGTCCATACAGGCGCCCGGCGGCAAAAACGTCGCCGAGCCCTGGCGCACCCTGTTCCATTCCCTTGGCCTCACGCCGGAGTTCCAGGCAATCGAGCGCGACGGCGCGGCCGCCTATTTCGATCGCGCGGTGCGCCTGTGTTCGGCGTACGGCTTGTGGTCCGAGCGGGGCAGGGCGCTCATGTTCGACATCTGCGTGCAGAACGGCAGCATTGCCGACGCCACGGCCAAACTCATCCAGTCCGGATTCGCCGCGCTGTCCGCAAACCTGCCCCCGGAGGAGGCCGAGGTGGAGCGGATGCGCATCGTGGCCAACCGCCGCGCCGAGGCGGCCAATCCGCGCTTTGTGGAGGATGTGCGCACGCGCAAGCTGTGCATCGCCGAAGGCCGGGGCACGGTCCACGGCATTGCCTACGACCTGGAGGGCCAGTTCGGACTGGGCCTCCGTCGCGTGGCCTAGGCGGCCCCGCCTCTGCCCGGCCATTGTCCCCACACCCTTGAACCAAGGAGCCTCCCATGCCGAATTATAAGCCTATGCAGACCTATGTGGTGAACAAGCTGGACATGGAGGTGCATCCCTTCGCGGCCGCGCCGGAAAACCGCTTCGAGCAGGGGGTGGCCCTGCAGTACGGGGCCGACTTCAAGATTCGCTTCCGCAGGCAGGGCGAGCACAAGGACACGCTCGGCCTGCTGCAGCTGATCTTCCCCCAGACACAAATTTTCCAGCACACCCAGCCCCACGCCTGGAACGTGGACAAGCAGGCCCTGGGCCAGGAGACGGTCACCATGGCCAAATGCCTCTATGGCAATGACGCCACCCTCATCGGCGCGCACTCCGCGCCCTACCAGGGGCAGCACATGCGCTCCCTTGGAACGGGGGAATGCTGGCTCATCGACACCCCGCGCGAGATAAGCGGCGCGTTCGCCAATGGCGTGTTTACCGGCCAGACCTCCACCAAGTTCGCCAACTACGTGGTGGAACTCTCCGGTGCCGATGGGCGGATCTTCAACCAGGGGGCCATCTGGGGCTACTCCGTGGTGCAGAACGGCCAGAACCTGGACGAGTTCGACTGGCTGGTCCAGCCGCCGAGGGAAGTGCGGTTACGAGACACCAATGAGCATCTGGACGCCATTGCGCGCTTTCTTGGGCTGGACCAGACCACGGAAGAAGCGCGCAAGGCCGCCAGGGCGCGCATCGCGGGCATGGTGGTCGGGGGGTGACGCCTGTCCCTGCGGCGTCCTGCCTCTGGCCCTAAGGAGCGAGCACACATGGCCCCGGAGCAATCCGGGGCTTTTTGCGTCCGTCCCGAGCCTGTGCCAGGAAGGGGCGCGGCGCTTGCCGCTTGGCTCCGCGCCCGCTTTGGGCTACAGATGTTGGCCTGCCTGGCGGGAAACACGGCGGGCTGCCGCCGATTTTTTCGGAATCAGGCCACGGAATGCACGGCCGGAAGCTTGGGCGGCAGGGGCGCTGGACAGGGCCGATTGATGAAAGAGAGGATTTGGGCAGAGTCTACGCAACGCATGGGGATTCTGTGGCGCGCCAGGGAGGATTCGAACCCCCGGCCGACGGCTTAGAAGGCCGTTGCTCTATCCACCTGAGCTACTGGCGCGCACGGGTTTCCTTCACTAAACAAGCAACGCGGCGCGGTCAAGGGGCCGCGCGGACAAGGCCGCCGTGACGCACACCTATGAAGACTTCCTGGCCAGGCTGGACGAGCTTGGCGTGTTCCATATGGATCTGTCCCTGGACCGCATGGCCGCTTTTGTGAAGCGCGCGGGGCAGCCTGGCTTTCCGGTGCTGCATGTGGTGGGCACCAACGGCAAGGGCTCCACTTCCACGGTGCTGGCGGAACTGCTTTCCACCCACGGGCTGCGCGTGGGCCTGTTCCTCAGCCCGCATTTTGTCTCCGTGCGCGAGCGCGTTCTGGTGGACGGGGCCATGCTGTCCGAGGAGACCTGGGCCAGGCTTGGCGCGCGCGCGTTCGAACTCGCAGAGGGTCTTGGCCTCACCTATTTTGAGGTGCTCACGGCTGTTGCCCTGCTGGCTTTCCAGGAGGCCGGCTGCGGTGTGGCGGTGATGGAGGCGGGCCTTGGCGGCCGGTTCGACGCCACCAATGTCCTTAATCCCGCGCTCACCGTGTTCACCCCCATCGCCATGGACCACATGAACGTGCTGGGTGACACCCTGGAGAAGATCGCAGAGGACAAGGCCGGAGCCATGCGGCCGGACGCAGTGGCGGTCAGCGCTCCGCAGGAGCCTGCGGCCTGGGCCGTGCTGGAGGCCCGCGCCGCCGCCGTGGGCGCGGAGCTTGTGCCCGCCACGGAGGTGCTGCGCTATTCGCGGCGTTCCGGACGGGTGGAGCCGGGCGGCCATGCGCGCTACGTCCGCACCGTGCGCCACATCGACGAGGCTTGGCTGGCCCTTGCTGGCGCGCACCAGGAGCAGAACGCCCGCACGGCCCTTGCCGCGTTCCATGTGCTCGCGGCCCGCATGCGCCTGCCGGTGAGCGCCGATGCCTGCCGCGAGGCCCTCAGGCGCGCCTTTATTCCCGGCCGGATGCAGATTGTCGCCGATGCTCCCGGCTTGCCGTCCCTGCTCATTCTGGACGGCGGCCACAACGCCCACGGCCTCGCCGCCCTGAAGCGCTCATTGGAGGACGAGGGCATCCGCCCGGTCGCCGTTGTGGTGGGCTGCCTGCGCGACAAGCCGCTGGACCGGATGCTGCCGCTTGTGCGCGCCATCGCCGGGGAGGCCCCGGCCTATGCCGTGGGCATTCCCTCCTGCCCGCGCGCACTGGGGCCGGGAGAGCTGGCGGTGCAGCTGGGCAGCGGCTCCGCGCCGGACGTGCACTGGGCGCTCAAACGGTTACAGGACGCCAACGGCCCGGTGCTGGTCTGCGGTTCCTTGTATTTGCTGGGGGAGTTTTATACACAGCACCCTTGGCTGCTGGAACGCCGCCAAGCCGTAAGCGACCTCGGGAGGTTCCGTCAGTGAGCACGCTTTTCCGTCACATCCCCCCCGTGGACCAGGCGCTTTCGGCCCTTTGCGCGGCTGATTCCGCCGGGGCCGAGGTCTTCAGCGCCGCGCCGCGCCCGCTGGTGAAGGACCTGGTGAACGGCTTTCTGGACTTGCTGCGCGAGGAGATCCGCGCCGGGGCCGTCACCGAGGCCGGACAGCTGGACCTCGCCACGCTGGCTCCGCGCATGGCCGCCTACGTGCGCCAGGGGCTGCGTCCGCGCTTCCGACGGGTGCTGAACGCCACGGGCGTGGTGGTGCACACCAACATGGGCCGCTCTCTTCTGGCGCGCGAGGCCGTGGAAGCCGTGGCCTCGGCCGCCGCCCACTATTCGAATCTGGAGTTCGACCTCGCCACCGGCCTGCGCGGCAGCCGCTATTCCCATGTGGAGGAGCTGCTCTGCCGCCTCACTGGAGCCGAGGCCGCCCTTGTGGTGAACAACAACGCCGCGGCCGTGCTCATCGTGCTGGACACCCTGTGCAAGGGCCGGGAAGTGGTGGTCTCGCGCGGGCAGCTGGTGGAGATCGGCGGGAGCTTCCGCATCCCGGAGGTCATGGCCAGGAGCGGGGCCATCCTGCGCGAGGTGGGCGCAACCAACCGCACGCATTTGCGCGACTACGAAGCCGCCATCGGGCCGGACACCGCCGCCCTCATGAAGGTCCATACCAGCAATTACCGCATGACCGGTTTCGTGAAGGAGACGCCGCTCCCGGAGCTGGCCGCCCTGGCCGAGCGCCACGGCCTGCCCGTCATCGAGGATCTGGGCAGCGGCAGCCTGCTGCGCTTCGACGGTCACGGCCTGCCTGGCGAGCCCACGGCGGCCGAGGCCATCGCCCAGGGCGCGGACGTGGTCACCTTTTCCGGCGACAAGGTCCTGGGCGGCCCGCAGGCGGGCATCATCGTTGGCCGCAGGGAGATCGTCGAGCGCATCAAGAAGAACCAGCTGAACCGCGCCCTGCGCATCGACAAGCTGACCTTGGCCGCGTTGGAGGCCACCCTGCGCCTGTACCTGGACCCGGAGCAGGCGCGCAAGCGCGTGCCCACACTGGCCATGATGACCCGTCCGCTCGTCCCGCTGCGCGCTCAGGCCTCGCGCCTGGCCGGACTGCTGCGCAGGAGTCTTGCCGACTCTTTGGACATCGCCGTGCGCGCGGGCGCGTCCCGCGTGGGCGGTGGGGCTTTCCCGGAGGCCGACCTGCCCACGGCGCTTGTCTGCCTGAAGCCGCTGGACATGACCGTGGATGCCCTGCGCGAGGCTTTGCTCGCCACCGATCCGCCGCTGGTCGGCCGCGTGGAGGACGACGCCTTCTGCCTGGACCCGCGCACCCTGGATTCTTCCGAACATCCCCTTGTGCTCGCCGCCCTGCGCCAGGCGCTGGGCCGGGCATGAGCCACCCCCAATGAACCATATCGGAGCATCACGTGAGCAAGAAGACGCCAGAGCTTGAGCATAGTCAGAAGAACTGCTGGGACGTGTATTCCGGCACTGCCGAAAAAAAGGCCGTGGAGGCCTGCGCCCAAGGCTACATCGACTTCATTTCCCGTTGCAAGACCGAGCGCGAGACCGTGGAGCACCTGCTGACCAGGGCAAAGGCCGCGGGCTTTCGCGAGGAACTCGGCCCCAAGGTCAAGGCCTACGCCCGCGCCCAGCGCGGCAAGACCCTGCTGCTGGCCCGGCGCGGCAGGAAGCCCCTGTCCGAGGGCTTTCGGCTCATCGGGGCCCACGCGGACACCCCGCGCATCGACCTGAAGCAGCACCCCCTGTACGAGGACTCCGGCCTGGGCCTCATGAAGACCCACTACTATGGCGGCATCCGCAAGTACCAGTGGCTGGCGCGCGAGCTGGCGCTGCACGGCGTTGTGGTCAAGAAGGACGGCGCTGTGGTGCAGGTGACCGTGGGCGAGGATCCGGCCGATCCGGTGCTGACCATAACCGACTTGCTTCCCCACCTGGCGCAGAAGCAGGTGGAGCAGAAGGTGGCCGACGCCTTTGACGCCGAGAAGCTGAACGCCGTGGTGGGCCACGAACCGTCTGGCCGTGGCGAGGAGAAGAAGGCCAGGGACAAGGACCGCGTGAAGGGCCGCGTGCTGGAGCTTCTGCACGCCCGCTACGGCATTGCCGAGGCCGACCTGTTCAGCGCGGAGCTGCAGCTTGTGCCCGCCGGGCGCGCGCGCAGCGTGGGGCTCGACGCGTCCATGGTGGGCGGTTACGGGCACGACGACCGCTCCTGTGTGTTTGCCGCCTTCGAGGCCCTGCTGGCCGAAAAGACCCCGGAGCACACCCAGCTGGCGCTTTTCTGGGACAAGGAGGAGATCGGCTCCGAAGGGGCGACCGGCGCGCAGTCGCGCTTCTTCGAGTACGCCCTGGAGGAGCTTGTGGAGGTCTGGGAGCCCAAGGCCAGGCTCTCCCGCGTGTTCGAGCGCGGCATGGCCATCAGCGCGGACGTGAACGCCGCCGTGGACCCGGACCACCTGGACGTGTTCGAGAAGCTGAATGCGGCCTACATGGGCCTTGGCCCCTGCTTCAACAAGTTCACCGGACACCGCGGCAAGGTGGGGGCCAACGACGCGCACCCGGAGTTCGTGGCCTTCCTGCGCCGCATTCTGGACCAGGCGGGCGTGCCCTGGCAAATGGCCGAGCTGGGCAAGGTGGACCTGGGCGGCGGCGGCACCGTGGCCAAGTTCCTGGCCAAGTACGGCATGGACGTCATCGACATGGGACCGGCCGTGCTCTCCATGCACAGCCCCTTCGAGGTGCTGGGCAAGGCCGACCTTTACGCCACGGTCCAGGCCTGCCGCGCGTTCTACAAGAGTTAGGAGGCCGACCTATGCCGGTCATCATGGGCACAGCCGGACACATCGACCACGGCAAGACCACGCTGGTCAAGGCGCTCACGGGCATCGACTGCGACCGCCTGGCCGAGGAGAAGAAGCGCGGCATCACCATCGAGCTTGGCTTCGCCTTCATGGACCTGCCCGCCACGAAAACCGGCCCCGCACGCCTGGGCGTGGTGGATGTGCCGGGCCACGAACGCTTCGTCAAGAACATGGTGGCTGGCGCGGCCGGCATCGACTTCGTGCTCCTGGTCATTGCGGCGGACGAGGGGGTGATGCCGCAAACCCGCGAGCATCTCGAAATATGCTCGCTGCTTGGCATCGGCGCCGGCGTGGTGGCCCTCACCAA
This sequence comes from Humidesulfovibrio mexicanus, assembly GCF_900188225.1. NCBI lineage: Bacteria > Pseudomonadati > Thermodesulfobacteriota > Desulfovibrionia > Desulfovibrionales > Desulfovibrionaceae > Humidesulfovibrio > Humidesulfovibrio mexicanus. The sequence goes on from NZ_FZOC01000002.1 coordinate 373,927, forward strand.
GACCGACATGGTGGAGCCCGATTGGCTGGACATGGTCAAGGAGGAGGTGGCCGAGTACCTCAAGGGCAGCTTCCTGGAGGGCGCGCCCATCGTGCCTGTTTCCGCCCACACCGGGGCCGGGCTGGAGGAACTCCGGGCCGAGCTGGCCAAACTGGCCGAGGGCTTCCAGCCGCACCGCCGCAGCGACCTGCTCCGCCTGCCCGTGGACCGCGTGTTCACCATGAAGGGGTACGGCACCGTGGTCACCGGCACGCTGGTCTCCGGAAAGGTCAAGGTGGGCGAGGACATCACCGTGTACCCCGGCGGGCTGTCCACCAAGGTGCGCACCCTGCAATCCCATGGCGCGCAGGTGGAGGAAGTCCCCGCTGGAAGCCGCACCGCCGTCAATCTCGCTGGCCTGGAGGTGGAGCAGCTTTCGCGCGGGGACGTGCTGGCCCGGCCCGGCTCGCTTTTCCCCAGCCCCTTCTGGGACGTGGAGCTTACCTGCCTCAAAAGTTCGCCACGCTCCATCAAACACAGGAAGGAGGTCCACTTCCACCACGGCGCGCGCGAGGTCATGGCCCGCGTGTACCTGCTGGAAGGCGAGGCCCTGGAGCCGGGGCAGACGGCTGTGTGCCGCATCCGCTTTTCCGAGCCCCTGGCCGGGGTGTTCGGCGACCGCGTGGTGGCCCGCTCTTTCTCTCCCTTGCGCACCATCGCGGGCGGCAGGCTCCTGAATCCGTTGCCGCACCGGGTGAAGCGCTTTTCCTCCTCTGTGGAGACCCTGCGCGGCCTGGGGGAAGCGGAGCCTGAGGGCATCGTGCTGGGGCAGCTGGCCCTGGCCGGGAACGGGGGGCTTACCTTCGCCCAGTTGCTGGTGGCCACCAGCCTGGAATCCAAGGCGCTGGACAAGGCGCTCCAGCTCATGGGCGGCCGCCAGGAGGCCTTTCTCATCGACCGCGAGGCCCGGCTGTTCGTGTCCGGCCAGGTGGTGCGGCAGCTCTCGGACTCCCTTTTGGCGCACCTGGCGGATTTCCACGCCCGCGAGCCCATGAAGCCTGGCGTTGCGCGGGGCGGGCTCGCGTCCACCTGGGGGCGCAGGCTCGCGCCCAGGTTGTTCCACTTCGTGCTGGAAGGCTTGCTGCGCAAGGGGGCCATCGCCGCGGAGGCCGAACTGCTGCGTCTGCCGGAACATCGGGTGTCCCTGGCCTCCGACGCCTCCGCCCTGCGGGAGAAGATCTTGGCCGCCTACGTGGGCGGGGGCGAGACCCCGCCGAACCTCAAGGACGTGCTGGAGCCTCTTGGCGTGAGCTTCAAGGAGGCCGCGGCCGTGTTCAAGGTGCTGCAGGACGAGGGGCGGCTGGTGAAGATCAAGGAGGAGATGTACTACGCCCGCGAGGCGCTGGACGCGGTCATCGGCCGCACGCGGGACTTCTTCGCCAGCCATGAGGAAATGACGCCCCAGGATTTTCGCGAGGTGTCGCAGCTTTCGCGCAAATACGCCATCCCCATCCTGGAGTACCTGGACAAGGAGAAGTGGACCGTGCGCGTTGGCGACAACCGCCGTTGGCGCAAGAAGCAGGAATCATAGATGATTATTGTTGTTGCAAAACGGGGGAGACTTGCGCACAGTGCCGCCCTGGCGCGTGCGGCAGGGAAGCCGGGCGCCGTGCCGGGCAAAGAAAAAGGCCCCGCGCGGAACGCGGAGCCTCGTGCTTCTCAAGTGGGGTGAATGAAGGGGCTTGAACCCTCGGCCCCCAGGGCCACAACCTGGTGCTCTGCCAACTGAGCTACATTCACCACAAGAGGAAGAATTCTTTATACGAGGCCCGCGCGGCGGTCAAGAACAAAATCCGATTATTCCGGGGCGGGAGCGCGATTCCGTCCCAGCACAAAGGAACATCCATGGACAAGCTCATCATCGAAGGCGGCGTGCCCCTGAAGGGGACCATCACGGTCAGCGGCTCAAAGAACGCGGCCCTGCCCATCCTTACGGCCTGCCTGCTGGCCAAGGGGCCGGTGCGGCTCACCAACGTGCCGCGCCTGCGCGACATCAACACCACGCTCAAGCTCTTGAACATCCTGGGCTGCGAAACGACCTTCGAGGGCGATACCGTGACCGCCGAGGTCAAGGGTCTCAAGGCCGAGGCGCCCTACGACCTGGTGAAGACCATGCGCGCCAGCGTGCTTTGCCTGGGGCCGCTTCTGGGCCTTCTGGGCGAGGCCAAGGTGGCCCTGCCCGGCGGCTGCGCCATCGGCGCGCGGCCCGTGGACCTGCACCTGAAGGCCCTGGAGCGCATGGGCGCGCGCTTCATGCTCGACTCCGGCTACATCACGGGCATCTGCGGCTCCCTCATCGGCGCGCGCATCATGTTCGACTTCCCCACCGTGGGCGGCACCGAGAACCTGCTCATGGCCGCCAGCGTGGCCAAGGGCTGCACCATCCTGGAAAACTGCGCCCGCGAGCCCGAGGTGGTGGACCTGGCCAACTTCCTGAACGCCATGGGCGCGCGCATTCGCGGCGCGGGCAGCAGCGTCATCGAGGTTGAGGGCGTGCGCGAGCTGAAGGGCTGCGAGTACCGGGTCATGCCCGACCGCATCGAGGCCGGCACCTACCTGGTGGCAGGGGCCATCACGGACGGCGAGCTGCGGCTTCTGGACTGCCCTGTGGACGACCTGGACGCGCTGATCACCAAGCTGCGCGAGATGAACGTCTCCGTGGAGGCGCAGACCGACGGCAGCGTGCTGGTGCGCCGCAACGGCCCGCTGCTGGGCGTGGACGTGACCACCCAGCCGCATCCCGGCTTCCCCACGGACATGCAGGCCCAGCTCATGGCCCTCATGTGCGTGGCCGAGGGCTCGGGCTCCATCCAGGAGAAGATCTTCGAGAACCGCTTCATGCACGTTTCCGAACTGGCCCGCATGGGCGCGCGCATCACGCTCAAGGACCGCACGGCCATGGTGCGCGGCGTGGACAGGCTGGTGGGCGCGCCGGTGATGGCCAGCGACCTGCGCGCCAGCGCCTCCCTGGTGCTGGCGGGCCTGGCCGCCCAGGGCGTCACCGAGGTGGCGCGCATCTACCACCTGGATCGCGGCTACGAGCGCATGGAAGAGAAGCTGTCCGCCGTGGGCGCGCGCATCCGGCGCGAGAAGGAATAGGGCCGGAACCGGGCGGAAGCCTGTGGGCGCGGACCGGGACAGCGCGGGCATGGCCCGGCACGGACTGCTGGCCTGGCAGGCGTACCTGCTGTGTTTCGCAGCCGGGGTCTGGTCCCTGCGGCATCCGCAGGCGGCGTTGGCCTCGGCCGGGCTTGTGTGGCTGGGGCTGGTCCTGTTTCGCAGACCGGCCTTTGCCTCCGCACTGGCTTCCCTGGCCCTGGCCGGGGCCTGCCTGTTCGTTGGCCAGCAATACGCCAGCTTCCGGCTGCCGCAAGCCCCATCCCTGCCAGCGGCGCTGGGCGAGACCCGCTCCACGGCGCGGGTTTTCGCCCGCGTGGCCGAGGTGACGGACAAGCCCTTCGGTCGTCTGGAAATCCTGCTCAAGGACGCCAGGGCCGAATTGTTGCCTGAGCGGAGACGCGGCGGAGACGCTGCCGCCGTGTCCGCTGCCGCGCCAGAGTCGCAATGGCTGATGCTTCCCGGGCGCATCGCCTGGGACTGGGACGAGCCCGGAGCGCGCCCTGCGCCTGGGCAGAGCGTGGAGGTCGTGCTGCGTGTGCGGCCCGTGCACGGCTTCGCCAACTTTGGCGGCGCGGATTTCGAGTGGCGCGAGCGGTTGCGTGGCGTGTTCCTGCGCGCCTATACGCGCGGGCCGGACATCGAGGCGGTCTGGGGCGAACGCCCGGCCCATGCGTTGTGGGATCTGCGCGAGTCCTTGCGCGGGCGGTTGCTCGCGCTTCTGCCGGAGACTCCGGGCGGCGCGGTGCTCCTGGGGCTGCTTCTGGGCGACCGGTCGCGCATCGGGCTGGAGGCCACGGAGGATATGCGGGCGGCCGGGCTTTCGCACACGCTGGCGCTTTCCGGGCTCAACGTGGTCTATGTGGCCCTGCTGGGCCTGGGGTTGGCTTGGCTTGCCGGGATGGTCCGGCCGGGCGTGTACGTGCGTATTCCCCGCCAGAAGCTCGCGGTGCTGCTCTCGCTGCCGCTGGTGGCAGCCTATGTGTGGCTTGGCCAGGGCAGCCCCTCGCTGGTGCGTGCGGCGCTCATGTACGGATCGTGGGGAATCCTGCTGCTGCTGGACCGGGGTCGCCCCCTGGTGGACGGGCTGTTCCTGGCCGTGGCGCTCATGCTGGTGTGGGATCCGCTGGCCGTGTACGACCTGGGCTTGCAGATGTCCGTGGCGGCGGTCGCCGGGCTGGCCTTCCTGTATCCCTGGCTCGACGCCCTGGTTCCCCAGGCGCGGGGGCGCGCTTTGCGCCTGGCGCGGCGGGTTTGGCAGGCCTTGGCCTTGACGCTTTCCGCCAACCTCGCCCTTTTGCCGATCTCCCTCTGGTGCTTCGGAACCTATCCGCCAAATTTCCTGCTCAACCTGGCCTGGGTGCCTGTCCAGGGTATGCTGGTGCAACTGCCGGGCATGGCCGGGCTTGCGTTGGCGGTTGCGCCAGGAGCGGAGACCGCGTCCGCCGCCGTCTTGTCCTTCGCCGCGCTGGTCCAGGGCTGGATGCTCGATTGCCTGCATCTGCTGGCCGCGCGGGGCTGGTTTCCCACCTGGGCCGTGCTGCGGCCCCTGTGGCCCGAGCTGCTCGGCGCGTCGGCTCTCCTTGCAGCGGCGTCGGCCAGCCTTCGGCCGGACAGACCGACGCCCCCGGCCGCGCTGGCCCTGTGCGGACTGCTTCTTGTCGTCTGGCCCCACGCCTTGCTGGCCCAAGACGAGATGCGCGATGCGGTGCGGCTGTCCGTGCTGGATGTTGGGCAGTCCCAGGCCGTTGTGGTGGAGGCCCCTGGCGGCAGGCGAGTGCTCGTGGACGGCGGCGGGGCCATGAGCCCGACCTTTGACATCGGCCGGTCCGTTGTCGCTCCGGCGCTTGCCTGGGGCAGGCCGCCCAGACTCGACGCCGTGGTCATGACGCATCCGGACGCGGACCATGCCCAGGGTTTGGCCTGGATTCTGCGCCATTTTCGCGTTGGGGCGTTCTACACCAATGGCCGCTGGCCGGAGGGACGGCTGGGCCTTGCACTGGACCAGGCCCTTGCCGAGGGCGTGAACGCCGGGCGGCTGGCCCCGCGCGTTCTTACCGCCGGGGAGCGTTTGGATTTGGGGGAAGGTGTCGTGCTTGAGGTTCTGCACCCGGCGGACGGATACGCAGGGCGCAACGCCAACGACGAATCGGTTGTGTTGCGTCTTGTCTGGCGCGGGCAGGGGCTGGCGCTCTTGCCGGGCGACATCCAGCGCGACGGCATCGAGGCCATGCTGGACGCCGGGGTGGATGCGCGCGCCGCCGTGCTGCTGCTGCCGCACCATGGGTCCAAGTCGAGCCTGTCCGGAATGTTGTACGAAGCCGTTGCGCCGGACCTGGCGCTGGCGAGCTGCGGCTTTTTGAACCAGTACCGCTTTCCCAACGCGGACGTTGCGGCCGAACTGGCCGGGCGGGGAATTCCCCTCGCGGCGACGCCGTGGCGCGGAATGCTGCGTCTGGCCTGGGCGGGGCCGGGCCGGGAGTTCGGCCTTACTTCCGCCCGGCCTTGAGGCCGTTTCCGTTGTTTCCGTCGTTTCCGCTCGTGGGGCGGTTCAGGCTGCGCCGCATGTATTCCCATGCCTCCTGGGTGGGCAGGGGGCGCGCGTACAGGTAGCCCTGGGCGTACTCGCAAGCCAGGCCGCGCAGCAGATCGCGCTGGACTTCGCGTTCCACCCCTTCGGCGATGACCTGCAGTTGGAGGGAGTGCGCCAGGCTGATGATCGCCTTGACGATCTCCAGGCCCTCCGGGCCGGTTTCCATGCGCTGCACGAAGGACAGGTCGATTTTGAGGGTGTCCAGCGGGAATTGCTGCAGGCTGCTCATGGAGGAGTAACCGGTGCCGAAGTCGTCGATGGACAGGGCCATGCCCAGGCTTTTGAGCCTGCGCAGCTTGTCCACGGCGCTTGTTGCGTTGTCCATGATTGCGGTCTCGGTGATTTCCAGCTTGAGGGCCTGCGGAGGCAGACCGGTTTCCGCGAGCACCGTCTTTACGTCCTCCACAAGGGTTGGGTCGGAGAATTGCCGCGGGGAGAGGTTCACGCTCATGACCAGTTCGCGGGCATAGGGCGAGTCCGCGCGCCAGCTCATAAGCGTCTGGCAGGCCTCGCGCAGGACCATGAGCCCGATGTCCACGATGAGGCCGGACTCCTCGGCCACGGGGATGAACTCGCCAGGAGAGATGAGCCCGTTCTGAGGGTGCCGCCAGCGGATGAGGGCCTCGAATCCGTGCAGGGCGGCGGCGTTGTCCAGTCGCACGATGGGCTGGTAGACCAGGAAGAATTCGCCTCTGCTGATCGCTCCGCGCAGGTCGGTTTCCAGCACCAGCAATCGGCTGGCGCGTTCCAGCATGGCCTGGGTAAAGGCCTTGAAGCGGTTGCGCCCGGCTTTTTTGGCTTGGTGCATGGCTACGTTGGCATTGCGGAGCAGGTCTTCCGGGGTTTCCGCCCCCTGTCCGCCCAGGGTTATGCCGAGGCTTGCGGTGAGCTGGATTTCGTGGCCGCCCAGGGAGAAGGGTTGGCGCAGGGCGTTTCTGATGCGCTGCACGGCCTGGATGGCCTCGCGCGGGGAAGCGAGTTCTTCAAGCAGGATGACGAATTCGTCGCCCCCGAAGCGCGACACCGTGTCGAAGGAGCGGATGCTCTTGCGCAGCATGTCGGCCACCGTCACCAGGACCTGGTCGCCGAAAGTGTGGCCCAGGCTGTCGTTCAATATCTTGAAGCGGTCCAGGTCGAGAAAGATGAGTGAGAAGGAGTGGGCCGTGCGCCTTCGGCTGCGCTCCATGGCTTGCCGGATGCGGTCCAGGCAGAGGGTGCGGTTGGCCAGGCCGGTAAGCGGATCGTGCAGGGCCAAGTGCCGGAGCTGTATCTCCATTTCCTTGCGGTCGGTTATGTCGCGCAGGCTGATGCGCGTGCCCATGGAGCCCCCGCCGGAGCCCATGACATCGCGCTTGACCTCGTTGACCCAGCGCAGTGAACCGTTGCGGTGGCGGATGCGGTAATCGAGCGACTCGTCGTCCTTCCCGTGGGCGTGGAATCGCCGCCAGGCGTCCAGGTCGGCCTGGTGCACCAGGTCCTCCAGCCCGCGAGGATTGTGCAGGAAGTGCTCGCGCTGATAGCCGGTGATGCGTTCGCAGGAGGGGCTTACGTAGAGCATTTCGCCCGCGGGGCCGATCCAGCATTCCATGCCATGCGTGTACTCCGCCACGATGCGGTGACGGTCCTCGCTTTGCTGCAAGGCCTGCTCGGTTTGCACCTGGCGGGTGATGTCCACGGCGATTGCCGCCACGCCTGTGATGGTGCGGTTTTGCATGAGCGGAAACTTGGAGACCTGCAAATGACGCGTTGGGCCGCCGGAGCGCAGGCGCACCTGCTCCTGCACCATGAGGGGCTTGCCCTCCCGTTGGACGTAGGCGTCGTACTCGCGCAGCATTGCGGCCACGTCCTCGGGCCAGATGTCCGTGTCGAGCCGACCGATGATCTTCTGCGGGGGCAGTCCCAGGCATTCCCCGAAGGCGGGATTGCAGAAGACATAGCGGCCGGACAGATTTTTTATGAAGGCCATGGCCGGAGAGTTTTCCATGAAGGAGGCGAAGAGCTGGCGGCTTTTGTCCAGTTCGGCCTCGATCATCTGCCGCACGGTGACGTCTCGGGCGATGAGCACGGCGTAGCCCGTGCCCGCGAAGCTGTGCAGGGTCACCGTGATTTCCACGGGCACGCTGTGGCCCTCGGCGCCGGAAAGGGAGGTGACGATATGCCCGTTGCGGAAGTGCAGATCGCCGGTGGCTTGCAGCGCCCCGGCGTAGCGGGCGGCGATTTCCTGAGGGAAAAAGCGCGAGATGTGCGCGCCTATGGCCTCGGCCCTGGACAGGCCGAGCATCAGGAGCGCGGTTTCATTCACATCGGCCACGCTCCAGTCGGCGGTGAGGAACATGAATATGGCGTCGTTGGCGTGGTCCACAACGGAACGGAAGCGCTCCAGTTCGTCCAGCCTGCGCCGCAGTTCCGGATAATAGCTCTTGGCCATGGAGCGCTCGCCAAGCCCGATGAGCCTGTCGCGCAGCGAGTCCGGTGCGTTTTTCGGATCAGAGGGCATTCTGGTACACGGCTCGGATGTCCCCCGCCGTGGGGGCCTTGGGGTTGGTCACCATGCACGGGTCGTGCAGGGCGAAGTTCACCAGTCCGTCGATGTCCGCCTCGGTGACGCCGAGGGACCCCAGGCCGCCGGTGACCCCAACGGCGTGTTTGAGGGCGCGCACCCGGGACAGCACCGCGTCGCGTTTTTCCTCATGGTTTGCCGTTGGCGCCAGTTCGGCGCCCATGGCCCTGGCTATGTCCGCATAGCGGTCCGGCGCGGCATCGAAATTGTAGGCGATGACGTGGTCCAGGAGCAGGGCGTTGCACTGGCCGTGCGGCAGGTCCATGAGCCCGCCCAAACTGTGGGCCATGGCGTGCACCGCTCCAAGGATGGCGTTGGAGAATGCCAGGCCGGCGTACATGCTGCCGAGCATCATGCCCGCGCGGGCTTCGGCGTCTTCCGGACAGTCTATGGCCTGGGGCAGGCACTGGGAGATGCGCCTGATGGCGTCCAGCGCGAAGAGGTCCGTGGTTGGGCCGTGGGCGTTGGAGACGTACGCCTCGATGGCGTGGGTGAGGGCGTCCACGCCGGTGTTCGCGGTGAGTCCCGGCGGCATGGTCAAGGTCAAAAGCGGGTCGATGAGGGCCACATCGGGCACCATGGCCTTGCTGACAATGGCGATTTTGACCTTGCGCGAGGTGTCGTTGATGATGGCGAACTGGGACACGTCGGCCGAGCTGCCCGCCGTGGTGGGAATGCAGATGAGCGGAGGGCCGGGATGCGCCACGTTGTCCACGCCTTCAAAATCCAGCACGTTGCGGTCGTTGGTCACCACGATGCCGATGCCCTTGGCGCAATCCATCGGGCTGCCGCCGCCAACGGCCACAATGGCGTCGCAGGCGTTTTCGCGGTAGCGCTCGGCGCCGAGCATGACCTCGTGGTCTCGCGGATTGGGGTGGATGTCGGAGAAGAGCACCGCTTCAACACCCGCATCGCAGATGCTTTGCATTATGCCTGGGAACCAGGAAAGGGCCAGCACGCCGGGGTCGGTGACGAGCAGCGCGCGACGCGCGCCGAGATTCTGTACGTAGCGCCCGGCAAGGGTGGCCGCGCCTCCTCCGAACACGGATTCCGGAGCGAGGAACTTGCGCAGATCAAGCAGTGACGTGGTGGTCATGTATTCCTCCTCCATCGACTGGCGTCGTGTATGACGCGATAAACTTCTATGGTCTACGTACCGCAGAAGTTTGAAGAATGGAAGAGGGGTGGGGGAAGAATGTCGGTCGGCTAAGCTCGGAAGGTATAGCGCCGACCAGCGGCCATGTACTCTGTTTTGCAGCCGCGCAAAAGACCTCGCAAGTCCTGGAAGCGGTCCGCACCGGTGCAGTGCCCGGCCACAAGCAGACAGACGCCATGCCGATGGAGCGCATCGGCGGTTTCCTCCAGCGCGTTCGTGTCGGCTTTGTAGAGATGCAATCCCCCCAGGACGGCATGGAAGGATGCGATGCCCAGGCGGTCGCGCGCGCAGTCCAGGGAATTAGCCAGTCCGCTGTGGCAGCAGCCCAGCACGGCCACCGGGCCTTGCGCCGTGTCGAGCACAAGGAAGGCGTCGTCGGGGACGTTGTCGGGCTGGCGGCCGTCGCGGTCGTAGGAGAAGCCCTGCACAGCCTGGAAACGGCCCTGCTCGCGGGGGATGTCGGTGATCATGGTCAGGCCGGGCGCGAGTTTGGTGATGGGGCCAGCCGGGACAAACGTCGGCAGCGGGGTTGGCGGCCCGATGTGGCGCGGCCCCTTGGGGTCAGCGGACCAGCGGTCACTGGCGCAGGTGGGGTGGGCGTGGATGGTGCCGGTGAATCCTTCCGCAAGAAGCGCGGAAATCCCTCCGGTGTGGTCGTAGTGCCCGTGGCTCAGGGCCAGACCCTGGGCGCGCGCCACATCGATGCCCATCGCCACAGCGTTTTTGAGGAACAGGCCGGTTTTGCCCGTGTCCCACAGCCACAGCGCCCCATCGGCGAGGGTGAGGGCCATGGAAAGCCCCCACTCGCTGCCGAACTCGGGGGCGCAGGATTCGTTGTCGCACAGGATGGCTATTTCAAATTGCGTGGGCATCAGCGCCGGACCTCCCCTGGAGCGGTGGCGTCGTGCTTGCCGCCCGGTCTGGGCCACTTTTGCGGGTCGTCTTTGAAAAGCTTGTAGTTGATGGAGTCCACAAGCGCCTGCCAGCTGGCCTCGATGATGTTGTGCGACACGCCGACGGTGCTCCAGCGGTTTTGCCGGTCGCCGGATTCGATGAGCACCCGGACATAGGAGGCCGTGCCCCCGCCGTTCTTGTCCGCCATGGACATGACGCGCACCTTGAAGTCGAGCAGGCGCATCTGCGCCAGGGTGGGGTAGGAGGGCTCCAGCGCGCGCCTGAGGGCCACGTCCAGGGCGTTCACCGGGCCGTGGCCCGTGGCCGCCGTGTGGGCCACCTCACCGCGCACCTGCAGCATCACCGTGGCCTCGCTGAAGGGCTCCTTCTCGTCGTTCACGGCGTCGAGCACGCGGTAGTTCAGCATCTGGAAGTAGCGCTTGCTCCAGCCCATCATGCGGAAGAAGAGGATCTCGTAGCTCGCCTCGGCCACGGAATAGTCGTAGCCCATGCTTTCGCGGCGCTTCAGCTCGGCCAGCAGGTCCAGCACCGCCGGGTCGTCCTTTTCCAGGTCGTAGCCGTACTGGCGCGCCTTGAACAGGATGTTGCTGCGTCCGGCCAGATCCGAGAGCAGCACTCGGCTCACGTTGCCCACCTGGGCCGGGTCGATGTGTTCGTAGGTTTGGGGGTTCTTGACCACGGCGCTGACGTGCACGCCCCCTTTGTGGGCGAAGGCCGAACCGCCCACATAGGGCTGGCGCGGGAAGGGGCGCTGGTTGGCTGTCTCGGCCACGTAGTGGGATATCCCGGCAAGCTTTTTGAGGTTTTCCGGACCGATGGTGCGCACGCCCATCTTGAGTTCCAGGCTTGGGATGATGGAGCAGAGATTGGCGTTCCCGCAGCGCTCGCCATAGCCGTTCATGGTGCCCTGCACCTGCGCCGCACCCAGGCGTACGGCCTCCAGGCTGTTGGCCACGGCCAGCTCGGCGTCGTTGTGGGCGTGGATGCCCAAGGCGGCCCCTGGAAGCGTCGCCTGCACCTTGGCGATGATCTCGGCCACCTCCGCAGGCAATGCGCCGCCGTTGGTGTCGCACAAAACCAGCACGTCGGCCCCGGCGTCGCGCGCGGCCTTCAGGCAGGCGATGGCGTAGTCCGGGTTGGCCTTGAAGCCGTCGAAGAAGTGCTCGGCGTCGAAGAAGAGCTCCTTCAGGTGCGGGCGCAAAAAGGCCAGGCTGCCGGAGATGAGCTCGATGTTCCGCTGCAGGCTCACCTTGAGGGCGTGGGTGGCGTGGAAGTCCCAGGTCTTGCCGAAGATGCTGGCCGCCGCCACCTGGGCCTCAATGACGGCCTTGAGGTTGGGGTCGTTCTCGGCCGTTGTCTTGGCGTTGTGGGTGCTGCCAAAGGCCGCGACGCAGGCGTTCTTCAGGGCGTAGTTCTGAATTTCCTTGAAGAACGCCTTGTCCGTCGGGTTGGAGCCGGGCCAGCCGCCCTCGATGTAGTGCACACCGAGCTCGTCCAGCTTGCAGGCGATGCGGATCTTGTCCTCTGTGGTGAGGTGCATTTCTTCCGCTTGCGTGCCGTCCCGGAGGGTGGTGTCGTAGATGCTGGCCTGGCGCATGATGATTCCTGTCCTTTTGTTCTTAGCCCACAAAGGTCTGGTGCAGGGTGCGCACCGCAAGTTCGGTGTACTTGTCCTCGATGAGGCAGGAGAGCTTGATCTCCGAGGTGGAGATCATGAGAATGTTGATGTTCTCGTCGCGCATGGCGCGGAAGGCCTTGGCCGCCACGCCGGAGTGGTTGCGCATTCCAACGCCGATGACCGAGACCTTGCTGACGTTCTTGTCCGAGAGCAGGGCCTGGTAGCCGATCTCGCCCTTCAGCCCCTCGATGAGCTTCAGGGTGGCGTCGAGGTCGGCGCGGGTGACGGTGAAGGTGATGTCCGTGCGGCCGTCCTTGCTGGGGTTCTGCACGATCATGTCCACCAGGATCTTGTTCTCCGCGATGGGCGTGAAGATGGAGGCGCAGACGCCGGGCTCGTCGATGACGCCCACCAGCGTGACTTGCGCCTGGTCCTTGTCGTAGGCGACGCCGGAGACCTGCACTGCTTCCATGACTGTATCCTCCTGGGTGACCATGGTGCCGGGCTCGTCGCTGAAGGTCGAGCGCACATGAACGGCAACGTTGTATTTTTTTGCGAATTCCACGGAACGGATCTGGAGCACCTTGGCACCCATGCTGGCCATTTCCAGCATCTCGTCATAGGAGATGCGGTCGATCTTCCTGGCCTCGGCGCAGATGTTGGGGTCGGTGGTGAACACGCCGGGCACATCGGTGTAGATTTCGCACATCTCGGCCTTGAGGGCTGCGGCCACGGCCACGGCAGAGGTGTCGGAGCCGCCGCGCCCCAGGGTGGTGATGCGGCCAATGGCGTCCACGCCCTGAAAGCCCGCGACCACCAGCACGTCGTCAATCTCCAGCATCTTGAGCAGCTTTTCGGAGTCGATGTCCTCGATGCGGGCCTTGCCGTAGGAATTGTCCGTTTCAATGGGAATCTGGAAGCCGAGCACGCTGCGGCATTTGATGCCCTCGTCCTTGGCCATCATCGAAAAAAGGGCCACGGAGATCTGCTCTCCGGTGGAGACAAGGCTGTCCATCTCCGCCGGGTCCGGGTGGTCGGACCACTGCCTGGCCAGGGCGATGAGCCGGTTGGTTTCTCCGGCCATGGCCGAAAGCACCACGATGACCTTGTCGCCGTTTGCCAAGGGGCGGCGAACATTGTTCAGCACCTGCCTCATGCACTCCAGGTTGCGCACGGAGGTGCCGCCGAATTTCTGCACCACGATGTTCTTCATTGTGAGGATTCCTTCCGCCATTGGTTGAGCTTAGGGGCCAGGGCGTCCAGCAGGGCCTCGGCCGCCTTTCCCCATGCCCTGATTTCGAGCGCCCGTCCAGAGGGAACAGGGGTCCAGGCGAGGAGCAGCGCCTCGTCCGGACGTTCGCCAGGGGGCAGGTTCTCGGCCCACTCGGCCACCACCAGAACATCCTTCGCGTCCAGCGCGTCGAAGAATTCGTCCGGCGCGGCCCCGGCCACGCGGTACAGGTCGAAGTGCGCCACGGGCGGGGTGGTGGGGTACAGGTTTACGATGTTGAAGCTGGGGCTGGAGACCTCGGCGGCGTGTGCGCCAGGAAGGGTGGAGACCAGCCCCCGCACCAGGGTGGTCTTGCCCGAGCCGAGCGGGCCGGAAAGCAGCAGCGGCATGGAGCCTCCGCCCTCCCCGCGCGCGGCGGCCAGGGCGACCCCCAGCGCCGCGCCCAGGGCCAGGGTTGCCTGCGCGTCGGGAAGGAAAAGCCGCGTCATCAGGCCTTGGCGTCGTGATGTTCCAGCAGGGTGCGCAGGATGTCCTCCTTGCCCACCACGCCCACAAGTTTGCCGCCGTCCACTACCGGCAGGGTGTAGAGCTTTTCGTTCACCATGACCGTGGCGATCTCGTCGATGGGCGTGTGCGGAGACACGGACTTGGCGTGCGGGGTCATGGCGTCGGCCACGGTGCTTGCGGCAATTTTGCGTATCTCCCGCTCGAAGTCCTCGCGGCTGGACAGGGCGATGAAGCCGTCGAGCATGGAAAACAGCGAGGGCATGGTGACCTGCTTGTGCTGGGCCACAAGGTCGCTTTGGCAAAGCACGCCCACGAGTTTGCCCTTGGCGTCCACAACGGGCGCGCCGTTGATCTTCTTCTCGATGAGCAGGGCCACAGCGCTTCTGATGTCGGTTTCGGGCGAAAGGGTCACCGGGTCCGGGGTCATGATGTCGATGGCCTTCAGCATGATGTGCGCTCCTTGAGGACAAGTGGCAGGGTATGGGCGATCTCCGTGGGCAGGTTGCCCCGGAGGGGGAAATCCTCTTCCAGGCGGCGACCGCACAGGGCGTGCCAGTGCACGGCCAGGCAGGCGGCGGAGAGCGGCTCGATGCCGCGCGCCAGGCAGGCGGCCATGACGCCGGCCAGCACGTCGCCGGAGCCGCCCACCGCCAGGTTGGGCGCGGCGATGGGACACAGGCGCAGCACGCCGTTCTGGGCCACCAGGGTTCCGGCGCCCTTCAAGGCCAGCACCTGCGGGTGCGTTTGGCAGAAGCGTCGGGCCGCGCTTGGCCTGTCGGCCTGCAGTTCGCCCATGCCCATGCCCAGAATGCGCGCCATCTCGCCGGGGTGCGGCGTCAGCACGGCGTTTGCGGGCAGCTCGGCCATGAGCCCCGGCGACTGGGCCAAGTGGAACAGGGCATCGGCGTCGTAAACGCAGGGCGGCGCCCAGGCCTTGCCCATCTCCTGGCTGAAGTGCCGGGCGAAGGCGGTGGCGAAGGCGGCGAGAAATTCGCCGGAGCCTGCATCGCGCCCAAGGCCGGGGCCGATGACCACGGCTCCGAAGCGGCTCAAGTGCGGCAGCAACTCCTCCAGGCAATCGGGCATGAAACGGGCCTGGCCGGACTGCCCCAGGGGCAGGGCCATGAGGTCCGGCATGGCGGCCTTGGCTTCGGCCAGCACGCCGCGCGGACAGGCCAGGGTGACCAGCCCGGCCCCGGCGCGCAGGGCCCCGAGGCCGCAGAGCTGCGCCGCCCCGGTGAGCCCCTCGCCCCCGCCGATGACCAGCACGTGCCCGGCCTTACCCTTGTGCAGATCCGCCGCGGGAATCTTCAAAAGATCCAGCAGCGCGTCGGTCATGAGCATTTGGCGTGGCGATGTCGCGGCAGTGGCCGCGCGGGGAATGCCGATGCTCCGCACGTCCAGCGTTCCCACATGGGGTGCGGCGTGGGGCAGGGCGCAGCCCAGCTTGGCCGCGTGGAAGGTGACGGTGAGGTCGGCCCGGACGGCCACGGGCTTGGGAAGGCCGGAGGTGCCGCACAGGCCGGAAGGAATGTCCAGGGCCAGCACGAAGGCGTTTTCCCCAAGGCGGTTCATGGCCTCGATGAGCGCCGCGTACTCGCTTGAGAGCGGTCCCTTGAGCCCGGCGCCGATCAAGCCGTCCACCACGATGTCCGGGCGGGGCAGGGTTTCAAGCACGCGTGCGGCGCGGTCCAGAGGCAGCCTGCGCAGTTCCGCGCCGACCCGGCGGGCCAGATCCATGTGGTAGCGGGCTTCGGGGGAATGGCCGCTTCTGGGCTTTGTGTGCAGCACCAGCGGTTCGGCCCCGGCGTCCAGCAGCCTGCGTGCCAGCACGAAAGCGTCGCCGCCGTTGTTGCCCCCGCCCGCCATCAGCAGCACGCGCGCGCCCTCCAGCGGTCCGACGGCCTGCTCCAGGGCGTCCAGGGCGCGGGCTCCGGCGTTCTCCATGAGCAGTTCGGCCTTGAGGCCGAAGTCCGTGATGGCGGCCTGGTCCCAGGCGGCCATTTCCGCTGGCGTGGGCAGTGGTTCGAACATGAAGCCTCCCATCGGGTCAGATCTCCGGCTGTCCACTGGTCGTGTCCGGGCCTTCCAGAATCACCACGGCTGCGGCGATTCCTCGCTCGTGCGTGAGCGAAACGTGGGCCGCGCGCACGCCCATCTCAAGGGCCAGCTCCCGTGCGCGGCCGGTGAGCACAAGCCTGGGCGCGCCGGAGGGAAGGGCGGCCACCCCGATGCTGTGCAGGGTGACGCCTCGGGAGAAGCCGGTTCCCAACGCCTTGGCGCAGGCCTCCTTGGCGGCGAAGCGCGCGGCGACATAATATTCCGCGTTGGACTTGGGCATGGCCTCGGCCTCGGCCGCGGTGAGCACCCGGCCCACGAAGCGCGCTCCGAAGCGCGCCAGACTGTTGCGGATGCGCTCCACCTCGGCCACATCGAGTCCCAGGCCCAGAATCATTGGCGGCGCCCTAGTCCACGAACCCGCGCAGGATGTCCACCATGTCGCGGGTGGCCCTGCGCAGGCCCGTGTAGACCGCGCGGGCCATGATGCTGTGCCCGATGGAGTATTCCACGATTCCCGGCACCTTGGCGAAGGGCAGCACGTTCACGTAGCCCAGCCCGTGGCCCAGGTTCACCTTGAGGCCAAGGGACTGGGCGCGGCGCACGCCATCGACGATTTTACGGAATTCGGCCTGGCGGGCCTCTGGCGTGCGGGCGTTGGCGTAGTGGCCGGTGTGCAGCTCCACGAACTGCGCGCCCGTCTGGCTGGCCGCTTCGATCTGCGCGGGGTCGGCGTCGATGAACAGACTGGCTGTGATGTCGCGCTCCAGCAGCGGGGCGAGAAAGGACGAGAACTCGCCCTCGCGGCCCACGCAGTTGAGCCCTCCCTCGGTGGTGAGCTCCTGGCGCTTTTCCGGCACCAGGCACACGGTGTTGGGGCCTATGGTCAGCGCGATCTGCTGCATTTCGCGGGTGGCGGCCATCTCCAGGTTGAGCCGCGTGTTCACCGTGCGGCGCAGAAGCTCCACGTCGCGGTCCTGAATGTGGCGGCGGTCCTCGCGCAGGTGCACGATGATGCCCGTCGCCCCGCCAAGCTCGGCCTCGTGGGCGGCCAGTACGGGGTCCGGCTCGCGGCCCAGCCGGGCCTGGCGCAGGGTGGCGACATGGTCCACGTTGACGCAAAGAAGGGGCATGGGGGTCCTCCGGTGTGGGGATGCGTTTGTTTTTATGTACGCTTTCCCCGTAGCGAAGGCAACAGCGCCGCACGCTCCCTCCTCTCGGCGCGGTCCGCAGGGCGGGGCGGCCCCTCCGCAGGCGCCGCGTTGACATCCGCACACGGGGAATGTACCCCAATGCGGCCGGAAGCGCCCGTCCGCTCGCCAATCTCATCCCAGGAGCCAGCTCATGAACGTCTGCATCGTCGGAACCGGATACGTCGGCCTGGTCACTGCCGCCTGCCTCTCGGAGATGGGCAACCACGTGCGCTGCGTGGATGCCAATCCCAAAGTGGTGGAGACCTTGCGCGCCGGGCGCATCCATATTTTCGAGCCTGGCCTTGAGGACCTGGTGCGCCGCAATACGGCGGAAGGCCGCCTGACCTTCACCGACAGCCTGGCCGAGGGGTTGTCCTTTGACGGCGACGGGGCCGAGTTCGCCTTTGTCTGCGTGGGCACGCCGGAAGGCGCGGACGGCACCTGCGACCTTTGTTACGTGGACGCCGTGGCCGCGGAGATCGGACGAACGGTTTCGCGCCCGCTCATCGTGGTGAACAAGTCCACGGTGCCCGTGGGCACGGCGGACCGCGTCCGCGCGATCCTTGACCGCGAATTGTCCGCCCGCGGCATGGATGTGGACGTGGACGTGGTGTCCAACCCGGAGTTCTTGAAGGAAGGCGATGCGGTGAAGGACTTCATGAAGCCCGACCGCGTCATCGTGGGCACCGAGAACCCGCGCAGCGCGGAGATGCTCAAGGCGCTGTACGCCCCCTTCGCCCGCAGCCGCGAGAAGCTCATCATCATGGGCGTCAAAAGCGCGGAGATGACCAAGTACGCAGCCAATTGCATGTTGGCCACCAAGATCAGCTTCATCAACGAGGTCGCCAACATCTGCGAGCGCGTGGGGGCCGATGTCTCCGAAGTGCGCCTTGGGATTGGCAGCGACCACCGCATAGGCTATGACTTCATCTATCCTGGTGTCGGCTATGGCGGCTCCTGCTTCCCCAAGGACGTGAAGGCCTTTTTGGGCACCGCCCGCCAGGCCGGGTACGAGGCCGGGCTCATAGACGCCGTGGACCAGGTGAACGCCCGGCAGAAGCTGGTGCTGGCCCATAAGGTGTTGCGCCATTTCGAGCCGTTGGGCGGCGTGGCGGGCAAAACCCTGGCCTTGTGGGGCCTGGCCTTCAAGGCCAACACCGACGACATCCGCGAGGCTCCGGCCCTGGCCATCATCAGGGAGCTTACCGCCAGGGGGATGCGCGTGCGGGCCTTTGATCCCGTGGCTCGGGAACGCGCCCAGGCCGAGCTTGCCGCCGACCCGCTGGTGGAGCTGGTGGCAGAGCAGTACCAGGCCTTGGACGGTGCAGACGCCCTGGCCGTGGTGACGGACTGGAACCAGTTCCGCAACCCGGACTTTGCGGGCATGGCCAGGAAGCTGGCCCACAAGGTGGTCTTCGACGGCCGCAACCTGTACCAGCCGGAACTGCTGGCCCGCTTCGGACTCAAACATTACGGCATCGGACGCTGACGGGCGGCGGCGTCCAGGCCCAAACGGGCGGGGGAATCCTCCGCCATCGGGAGGACCCATGCGCGCACGGAAAACGCCCCCCATCGAGATCATTCTCACGCCTTTCAACCGCTTCTTCGCCATGTCCGCGGCGGGCGGACTGGTGCTGCTGGCCTGCACGGCCGCAGCCATGTTCTGGGCCAACTCGGCCTGGGGCGATTCCTACGAGCGCTTTCGCGAATTGCACCTGCGCGTGGGCCTGGACGGGCATGTCCTGGACCTTTCCCTGGCGCACTGGGTCAACGACGGCCTCATGGCCGTGTTCTTCTTCGTGGTGGGCCTTGAGATCAAGCGCGAACTGCTGGTGGGCGAGCTGTCCACCGCGCGCAAGGCCATATTGCCCATCCTGGCCGCGGCCGGGGGCATGGCCGCACCCGCCGCGTTTTACGTCTTTTTCAACCAGGGCGGACCGCACATGGCGGGCTGGGGCATCCCCATCGCCACGGACATCGCCTTCGCCCTGGGCATCCTCTCCCTTCTGGGCGAGCGCGCCCCCGTCAGCCTCAAGGTCTTTCTTACCGCCGTGGCCATTGCCGACGACATGGGCGCGGTGCTGATCATTGCGCTGTTCTACACCTCGCAGCTTTCCCTGGCCGCTCTTGGCGCGGGGGTGGGATTTCTGGCGCTCATGGCCGCAGCGAACGCCTCGGGCATCCGCAAGCCGTTGCCCTTTCTGCTGCTGGGCATCGCCGCCTGGGCCTTCTTTTTGTCCTCCGGCGTGCACGCCACCGTGGCCGGGGTGCTGGCGGCCATGACCATCCCGGCCCGGCCGCGTGCAGGGGCGCAGGACTTTCTGGTGAGAAGCAGGAATATCCTGAATGAATTTGAGGGGGTCTGCAAGGAGGGGATGCGCTGTATGCTGGAGAGCAAACGCCAGCCCCAGTTGTTGTTGACCCTGCGCGAGGCCTGCCGCGATGCCGAGACGCCGTTGCAGCGCCTGGACGCCATGCTGCACCCCTGGGTGGCTTTCGCCATCATGCCCGTATTCGCCCTTGTGAACGCGGGCGTGTTGCTGCCTGCGGACATGGCGGCGGCCATCGCCCGGCCGGTGAACCTGGGCATCATGTTCGGGCTGGTGCTGGGCAAGCCGCTCGGGGTCACCCTAACGGCTTTGGGGCTCACCGCAAGCGGCATCGCCCCCAGGCTGGCCGGGGTGGGCTGGCGGCATCTGCTCGGGGCCGGGTGCCTTGCGGGCATCGGGTTCACCATGAGCATCTTCATCACCGAACTGGCCTTCAGCGACCCGGCGGTGAAGGACAGCGCCAAGCTCGGCATTCTGACGGCCTCGCTGGTTTCGGCCCTTGCGGGCTGGGCCGTGCTGCGCCTGCTGACCCCGGCGCCCAGGCGGTCCTGATTGCGCCTCTTCAGGCCGGGAAGCGCTCCTGGTGTATGCGCTCCGGCCGGAAGCGGTCCTCGCTCCGCCGTTCTTCGGCTGGCCGCCCGATGGGGATGAAGGAATGTGGCACAACCCCCGCCGGTGCGCCGAAGAGCTTGGCGAAGGCCTCGACCCGTTCCTGCACTGGATGGATGCCCGTCCACACGGCGCCCAGGCCAAGGCCGTGCGCGGCCAGCAGCAGGTTCTGCACGGCTGCGGCGCAGTCTATGACCCAGTAGCCAGGGTATTTTTCCACCCGCGTGTCGCCGCAGACGAGGATCCCCGCCGGGGCCTTGGCGGCCATGTGCACATGCGGGTGAATGCGGGACACTTCCGCCAACAGGGCGGGCTGGCGCACCACGACGAACTGCCAGGGCTGCTGGTTGCCTGCGCTGGGCGCGGCCATGGCGGCGGAGAGCAGCGTGCGCAGTTGCTCGTCGGTGACCGGCCCCTCGGCGTACTTGCGGATGCTGCGGCGGGTGAGAATGGCGTCCATGACGTCCATGAGGACCTCCTCGTGCTGTGTGGCGGCGTGAGGCAAACCACCTTCGGCACCCCTACGCCTTCGCGCGGCAGAAGGCAAAGGCCGGGCAGTTGACCTGCGCGGCAATGGCAGGTAGTGGCATCTTGTCCGGCCAAGCCGGTTGTTTTACCCTTTCAGGAGCAGCAGATGCGCAAACCGTCCATAGGACTCAGCCTCGAAGGCCTGCCGGCCATCGGCCTTTTCGCCTTCGCCACCCTGGTATTCGCCGCCATGGGCTGGTGGCTTTTCGCCTTGGTCCTGCTTGTTGTCACGTGTTTCGTGGTGAATTTCTTTCGCGATCCCGAGCGTGTTGCGCCCGAGGATCTGGACGCGGTTGTTTCCCCGGCGGACGGCCGCGTGGTCAAGGTGGATTTCGCTCCGGACCCGATTTCCGGCCAGGTGCGGCAGGTGGTCTGCATCTTCATGAACATCTTCGACGTTCATGTGAACCGCGCCCCGGTGGAGGGCAGCGTAGAGGCCATCCGCTACATTCCGGGCAAGTTTTTTAACGCCAGCCTGGACAAGGCCAGCACCGACAACGAGCGCAACATTCTTGTCATGGGCCGCGGG
The DNA here is from genome assembly GCF_900188225.1 of Humidesulfovibrio mexicanus. Classification (NCBI taxonomy): domain Bacteria; kingdom Pseudomonadati; phylum Thermodesulfobacteriota; class Desulfovibrionia; order Desulfovibrionales; family Desulfovibrionaceae; genus Humidesulfovibrio; species Humidesulfovibrio mexicanus. Next base: position 394,910 of record NZ_FZOC01000002.1, read on the forward strand.
GCCGACCGCTTCACCATCGTGCAGATCGCGGGGCTCATCGCCCGGCGCATCGTCTGCTGGACCGAGCACGGCGACATCCTGCGCCGGGGCGAGCGGTTCGGTCTCATCAAGTTCGGGTCCCGTGTTGACCTCTATCTGCCTGACGGCTATGCCGTGAAGGTCTATGTGGGCGAAACCGTCCGCGCGGGCGAGACGGCCATCGCTGTCCGCAAGTAGGGCCGCCGCCCGGGAGTTCGTATGGCCAAGGAAAAGGCGTTGCCCCGCCACAAGGGCGTGTACATACTGCCCAATCTTTTCACTGCTGCAAGCCTGTTCCTGGGCTTTCTGGGCATGGTCCTGGTCATGGAGGGCCGCTTCGAGCACACGGCCCTGTGCATTTTGGGCTCGTGCCTCTTCGACGGCCTGGACGGCAAGGTGGCGCGGCTCACCAACACCACCAGCGAGTTCGGCGTGCAGTTCGACTCCCTTGCCGATCTGGTCGCCTTCGGCGCGGTGCCCGGCCTTATGATGTACCAGTGGCAGCTCTCCGGGTTCGGCACCCTTGGGCTCATGGCCTCCTTTCTCCTTGTGGCTTGCGGAGCGCTTCGCCTCGCCCGCTTCAACGTGCAGTCCGCCGTCACCAGCAAGAAGTTCTTCATCGGCCTGCCGATTCCCGCGCAGGCCAGCACCCTGGCCACACTGGTGCTTTTTGCCCCGCACCTGCCCGAGGCCTGGCTCGGCACCGTGCTGCCAACTGCCAGCCTTGTGCTCGTCTACATCCTGTCCTTCCTCATGGTCAGCACCATGCGCTACGCCTCGTTCAAGGAGTACGGCTTCATCAAGGCGCATCCCTTCAGCTCCATGGTGACGGTGATCCTGCTCTTCGTCATGGTGGCCTCGCAGCCCAAGATGCTCGGCTTCGTGTTTTTCCTCGGCTACATCCTGAGCGGCCCCATCTACACCCTGTTCATCCTTTCGCCGCGCGGCTCCAAGATGCTGGCCGCCAAGGAGCAGAAACAGGGCTAACCCTGCTTCTTGCCCCAACCAGGGACTGGACAAAACGCACCCGCGCATGGCATGGTGCTTGTGCGCGGCAAGCGGGTGCCACCGCGGATGCGCACACGAGAACACAAGATGAATAGCCGCACCGTCCATGTCCACAGCATTGGCGCCACCAGCGCCCTCTTCGCCCTTGGCGCCGCCGCGCTTATCCTACGGTTGTCCCAGCGGGACCACTCGTAGGCCGGGCTTTCTGTCTCTTTTTCCCATTCATTGAAGTCTTCGGCCAAGGGTGATTCCCCCTGGGACGTTTTTCGCGCGGGCATATGCCCGCTTTTCGTTTTTGCCCGATTTGTCAATCTTGCGTCCGGACCGTGAAGCGGATAGGCTTTCACCTTCAAGCGAGGAGGATTTATGTCTGATCGCGTGTACATTTTCGACACCACCCTGCGCGATGGCGAGCAGTCGCCCGGCGCCACCATGAACCTTGAGGAAAAGGTCAGCCTGGCGCGCCAGTTGGAGGCGCTCGGCGTGGACATCATCGAGGCGGGCTTTCCCGCCGCCAGCCAGGGCGATTACGAGGCCGTGCGGGCCATTGCCGGGGCGGTGCAGCATGTGCAGGTGGCCGCCCTGTGCCGGGCGCTGGAAAAAGACATCGACCGCGGCTGGGAAGCCATCAAGGGCGCGGCGCACCCGCGCATCCACACCTTTCTGGCCACCAGCGAGATCCACATGGTGCACAAGTTGCGCAAATCGCGCGAAGAGGTGCTCGCCATGGCGGAGGCGGCCGTGCGGCACGCCGCCAGCCTGACGCCCAACGTGGAGTTCAGCGCCGAGGACGCTTCCCGCTCCGACTGGGAGTTCTTGGCCAAAGTTTGCGAGGTTGTCATCCGCGCCGGGGCCACAACCGTCAACATCCCCGACACCGTGGGCTATGCCCAGCCCTTCGAGTTCGGCGAACTCATCGCCTATCTCCTCAAGACCGTGCCCAACGCCAAGGACGCCGTGTTCAGCGTGCACTGCCACAACGACCTGGGCCTTGCCGTGGCCAACAGTCTGTCGGCCATCCGTGCCGGGGCGCGACAGGCCGAGGTGACCCTGTGCGGCATTGGCGAGCGCGCGGGCAACGCCTCCCTTGAGGAACTCGTCATGGCCCTGCGCACCCGGCATGAGCTCTACAAGGTGGAGTCCGGCGTGAAGACCGAGCAGTTGTACCCCAGCTGCCGCAGGCTCGCGCAGATCATCGGCCAGCCCATTCCGCCTTACAAGGCCATCGTCGGACCCAACGCCTTTGCCCACGAGTCCGGCATCCACCAGGACGGTGTGTTGAAGAACCCGCTCACCTACGAGATCATGACGCCCGAATCCGTGGGCCGCAAGGGCACGGACATGGTCATCGGCAAGCATTCCGGCAGTCACGCTATCAAGGCCAAGCTTGCGGAACTGGGCTACCCCCTGGACGAGCAGCAGCTTGCCGTGGTCTTCGCCGCCGTGAAGGAGTTGGCCGACAAGAAGGAGCGCGTGTTTGACGAGGATGTTGAGGCGCTGGTGCTGGAGAAGGTGTACCGCCGCCGTGACAAGTACCGCCTGAAGGACATGAGCGTGTTCTCCGGCACGCACGGGGTGCCGCCGCACGCGGCCATGGTGCTTGAGGTGCTGGACGGCGAGGCCGTGGTGGAGGAACGACGCAATTCCTCCTTCGGCGAAGGCCCGGTGGACGCCCTGTTCACCTGCATCGGCCAGATGGTGGGCTACCAGCCCGCACTGGACCGTTTCCAGATCAACGCCGTAACCGGCGGAACCGACGCCCAGGCCACCGTGACCGTGCGTATCGCCCACGGGGAAAAGAAGTCCGTGGGCCGCGGCACCAACGAGGACATCCTCGTGGCCAGCGCTATGGCTTTCTTGAATGCGCTCAACCGTTTGGAGAAAATGAGAGAGGAGAAAGAGGAATGTCCCACACTGTAGCCGAAAAGATCCTGCAGGCGCACACCGACGAGGAGATCACCCGCGCCGGGCAGATCGTCAACTGCCGCGTGTCGCTGGTCCTGGCCAACGACATCACCGCGCCGCTGGCCATCAAGAGTTTCAAAGCCATGGGCGCGGCCCAGGTCTTTGACAAGGACAAGGTCGCGCTTGTGTGCGACCACTTTACGCCCAACAAGGACATCGACTCCGCCGAGCAGGTGAAGGTGGTGCGCGACTTCGCCCGCAAGATGGGCATCACCCACTATTACGAAGGCGGCGACGTGGGCGTGGAGCACGCGCTCCTGCCGGAGCTGGGCCTGGTCGGCCCTGGCGACATCGTGGTGGGCGCGGATTCCCATACCTGCACCTACGGCGGCCTGGGGGCCTTCGCCACGGGCATGGGCTCCACGGACATCGCCGGGGCCATGGCGCTGGGCGAGACCTGGTTCAAGGTTCCTCCCACCATCCGCGTGGCCTTCGAGGGCGAGCTTTCGCCCTTTGTGGGCGCAAAGGATCTGATCCTGCGCCTCATCGGCAGCATCGGCGTGTCCGGCGCGCTCTATCGCGCGCTGGAGTTCTGCGGGCCGGTCATCGACGCCTTGTCCATCGAGGGCCGCATGACCATGGCCAACATGGCCATTGAGGCCGGCGGCAAGGCCGGGCTCTTTCCGGCCGACCACAAGACCCTGGCCTACTGCGCTGTGGCCGGTCGCACGGGCGACAAGCCCCTCAAGGCCGATGCGGGCGCGTCCTACGAGCAGGATCTGACCCTGTCCGTCACGGGAATGCCCCCGCAGGTGGCCTGCCCGCACCTGCCCGACAACGTGCGCGGCGTGGACGAGATCAAGGGGCTCGCCGTGGACCAGGTGGTCATCGGTTCCTGCACCAACGGCCGCATCGAGGACCTGCGCGAGGCGGCCAGCGTGCTCAAGGGCCGCAAGGCGCGCAAGGGCGTGCGGCTCATCGTGCTGCCCGCGACGCCCAAGATCTGGCGGCAGGCCATGGCCGAGGGGCTCTTCGACATCTTCATGGACGCCGGGGCCGTTGTGGGGCCGCCCACCTGCGGGCCCTGCCTGGGTGGGCACATGGGCATCCTGGCCGGGGGCGAACGCTGCATCGCCACCACCAACCGCAACTTCCGCGGCCGCATGGGCAGCCTGGAGAGCGAAGTGTACCTCGCCGGGCCGGCCGTGGCCGCAGCCAGCGCCGTGGCCGGCGAGATCATCAACCCCGCCAAGCTGTAAGCCGCCAGGCATAAGGAGACCAAAGACATGCTCGTTACTGGCAATGCGCACAAGGTCGGCGCGCACATCGACACCGACGCCATCATCCCGGCCCGCTTCCTGGTCACCACAGACGCAGCCGTGCTGGGGTCCAACTGCATGGAGGGCCTGGAGCCCGGCTGGGTCAAACGGGTCAAGAAGAACGACATCATGGTGGCCGATGAGAACTTCGGCTGCGGCTCCTCCCGCGAGCACGCGCCCATCGCCATTCTTGGCGCGGGCATTCCCGTGGTGGTGGCCAAGAGCTTCGCCCGCATTTTCTACCGCAACGGTTTCAACATGGGGCTGGTGCTGCTTGAGGTGGGCGACGACATCGCCAAGCTCAAGGACGGCGACCAGCTGGAAGTGGACACCGAGGCCGGGCGCATCAAGAACCTGAGCACCGGCGAGACCGTGGTCTGCGCCAAGGTGCCCGCCTCCATGCAGGAGCTGCTCGACGCGGGCGGCCTGGTTCCCTATGTCAAGAAACGCCTGGCTGAAAGGCAATAGAGGATTGGAAACAATGAAAATCTGCGTCATCCCCGGCGACGGCATCGGCAAGGAAATTGTCGCCCAGGCCTTGCGCGTGCTGGACAAGGTCACCGAGAAATTCGGCACCCGTTTCGAAATCGAGGAAGCGCTCATGGGCGGCGCGGCCATCGACGCCACAGGTTCCCCCCTGCCCGAACAGACGGTCGCGCTCGCCCTGGCGGCCGATGCCGTGCTGCTGGGCGCTGTGGGCGGCCCCAAGTGGGACACCCTCGACCCTGCGATCCGGCCCGAGCGCGGGTTGCTCGGCATCCGCAAGGCTCTGGGGCTTTTCGCCAATCTCAGGCCAGCCAGCCTGTTCCAGGAGCTCAAGCACGCCTGCTACCTGCGGCCGGACATCGTGGCCAAGGGCATCGACCTCCTGGTGGTGCGCGAGCTCACCGGCGGGGCCTACTTCGGCACGCCCAAGGGGGTGGAAGTGCGTGATGGCGAACGCGTGGGCTTCAACAACATGATCTACGCCGAGCACGAGATCCGCCGCATCGCCAAGGTGGGCTTCGAGGCCGCCATGAAACGCAGCAAGAGGCTGTGCAGCGTGGACAAGGCCAACGTGCTGGACGTTTCGCGCCTGTGGCGGGAAGTGGTGCTGGAAGTCGCCCGCGACTACCCGGACGTGGAGCTTTCCCATATGTACGTGGACAATGCGGCCATGCAGCTGGTGCGCGACCCCTCGCAGTTCGACGTCATCGTCACCGAGAACCTTTTCGGCGACATTCTGTCGGACGAGGCTTCCGTCATCACCGGGTCCATCGGCATGTTGCCCTCGGCCTCGCTGGGCGAGAAGAACCCAGGCCTGTTCGAGCCCATCCACGGGTCCGCCCCGGACATCGCCGGGCAGGACAAGGCCAACCCGCTGGCCACCATCCTGTCCGTGGCCATGCTGCTGCGCTATAGCTCCACGGAGAAGACCGGCGACATGGGGCCCCAGGCCGACGCCATCGAGCAGGCCGTGCGCAAGACGCTCCAGCAAGGCTATCGCACCGGCGACATCCGCGAAGACGGATGCAAGCTGGTGGGCTGCCAGGCCATGGGCGACGCCGTGCTGGCCAACCTGTAGCCTTTCCAGACCGCATCGGGTGCATGGAGGGGGACCGGGAGACCGGCCCCCTTTTTTGCGTCCGCGCCTACCAGGCGAAGGGCGGCTTTTCGCGGAACTCGAAGACGTAGGGGAAGGGCGGCGTGGAGACGAGGTCCACGCGGCGGGCCAGGATGCGGAAACCCGGATTGGTGATGGCCAGCCCTGGACCATCGCCGCCTTTGGGGGCCTTGTCCGCAAGGTGCTTGTCCGCGCCGTGGAGCGGTTCCAGGCTGCCGAACACCTCCACCCAGTCGCCGTCGCGCAGGCCGTCCAGTGACTCGCCGTCGGCTCCGCGCACCAGGAAGCGCAAGTCCAGGCTGTCGGCAAGGCAGCACACCACGGCCACACGCCGCAACAGCACATGCCCATGGGCGTCCAGGCCAGACGAGCGCAGCACCTGCGCGCGCAGGGCGAAGCGCGGCGGGTAGTCTTTGCGGCCCTTGTCCAGCATGATGTACAATTCCGCAAGGTTCAGGCGCGTGTAGCGCTCGCCGTCAAGCACGGGGCTGGGGTCGGCAGGGGCCTCCTCCTCGGGTGCGGGCATGGGCGCGGAGAGTGTCGCCGGGGCTTCGCCAGAATCGCCTGAGCCAAAGGGTTCCCTCGCGGCCTGCTCCCAGGCCATGGCGCCGAGGGACAGGAAGGCCAGCAGCACGGCTTGCCGCCACAGCCGCGCCGGGGTGGAGGGGCCGGGCGTGGGCCGCAGCACAAGCGCCAATCCGCACAGGCACAGCAGCGCCCCCGCTCCAAAAGTAAGCCCGCTGAAGCGCGGGTTCAGGAAGTACCAGTACAGGCTTGAGCGCGAGAGCGCCGCGATGAACCCGCCCATGCACAGCAGGCACAGGCCGTCCACGCGGTCCTGAAGGCTTTGCCGGAAGGCGGAGCGGAATAGCGCCAGTTTTGATGCCTGGCTCATGGCAGTGCTCCGGAAAGGCCAAGGCCCATGGCGAGGAGGTACACCGCCGTCGCAGGGGCAAGAATGAGCACAAGGGCGATCTTGCGGCGGAACACGGCCAGGAAGGCCGGAATGAGTTTCAAGTCCAGCATGGGGCCGATGGCCAGGAACGCCAGCAGCGCCGCAGGGGGGAACATGGACAAGCTGGCGGCCACGAAGGCGTCGGCCTCGGAACACACGCTCATGAGCACGGCGGCGAGCATCATGGCGGGCACGGCCGTCCACACGCTGCCGGACACGGCCGCCAGCAGCTCCTGCGGCAGAAAGACCTTGAACAGTCCGGCCGCGCATGCGCCCAGGATCAGGAACATGCCCATGTCCAGGAATTCGCGCCCCGTGCCGCGCAGAACGTCCAGCAGACCCTGCCCGATGGAAGGCCGGGCCTGCTGGTCCGCGTGGGCATGGCAGCACCCGCAGCCTGCGTCGTGGGCCATGTCCAGGGCTGGCCGCAGGGGGGACTCTGCTCCGGCCGCGCCAAGCGCCCAGCCCAGCATGGCCGCCGGAACCAGCACCAGGGCCACGCGCCAGGCCACCATCTCCCAACTGCCCTGGAACGCCACCCAGGTGGAGGCCATGGACACCGGATTCACCACCGGGGCCGCCAGCATGAAGGGGAAGGCCGCGCCCGCTGGAACCCCTTTGCGGATGAGCCGACGCGTCACCGGAACCACGCCGCATTCGCAGGTGGGCAGCAGCAGCCCGGCGAACAGCCCCAGCGCAATCTGCACGGGCAGGCGCTTGCGCGCCAGACGGGAGAGGGCCTTGTCCCCCACATATACGGCGATGATGGAGGACAAAAGCGAGCCAAGCAGCAGAAACGGTGCGGCTTCGATGACGATGGAACTGACGATGGCAGCAAACACGGCGAAAGCGCTCTGATCCATGGAAACCTGTTGGGCCTTATGGGTTGACAGGGGTGCAACTTTGTTGCATTTGCTGTGCAACTGAGTTGCACCGCTTGGGGTGTAGCCGAAACATGGAGCGACCGCAATGAGAAAGATGTTGGCCATGCTGGCTGTGTTGACGATGGTTTCCGCGGCGCCTGCCCTTGCCGCGAGTCTGGGGGTGGCCGTGGGCGTGGCCCCGGTGGCGCACTTCGCCAAGAAGGTCGGCGGCGATCTGGTGTCCGTCACCCTGCTTGTGCCGCCGGGAGCGGATGCGCATACCTATGAGCCCAAGCCTTCGCAGATGCGCGCCCTGTCCGCTTCGGCCGTGTATCTGTCCACCGGATTGGAGTTCGAAGCGGCCTGGGAGTCCCGGCTTCGGTCGGCGAATCCCAAGATGCTGGTGACGAAAATCGACGCGGGGTTGAAGAAGCTGCCCATGCCGGAGGGACATGGGCATCATGGGCACGAGGCCGAGGCCGGGCATCATCACCATGACGAGTTGGACCCGCATGTGTGGGTTTCTCCTGCCGAGGTGCGCCACATGGCCGCAGCCATCGCCCAGGCGTTCTCCAAGGCCGATCCGTCCAACGCCAAGGCGTATGCGGCCAATCTTGCCGCGTTCCAGAAGGAGATAGACGAGCTTGACGGCCAGCTCAAGGCGCTGTTCGCAGAAGTTCCGGCGAGCCAGCGCGGCTTTCTGGTGTTTCATCCCGCCTGGGGCTACTTCGCCCGTGACTATGGCTTGACCCAGATCGCCATTGAGTTCGAGGGCAAGGAGCCGACGCCCAAGCGTTTGGCCGCCATTGTGACCCAGGCCAAGGCCAAGGGCGCATCGGTCATCTTCGTGCAGCCGCAGATGAGCCAGCGCACGGCCGGTGCCATCGCCACGGCGGTGGGCGCGCGGCTTGTGACGGCCGATCCCCTGGCCGAGGATTGGGGAGCGAATCTGCTTGCCGTGGCCAAGAGGTTTCGGCAGGCCTTGAAGTAGCGCTTGGGAAGGACGATGGACGCTCAGGAACTGCTGTCGCGCGCAGGCCTTGCCGCAACGGACAAGCGGCTGCTGGTGGTACAGGCCATGGCCGAGGCGGGGCGGCCGGTGACTCCCCAGGAATTGTTGGCCGGGCTTGGCGCGGGGCTGAACCGTGTCACCCTCTACCGCATTCTGGATCTTCTGGTGGAGCATGAACTGGCCACACGTCACAACGCCGGCGAGCGGGCCTTCCGTTATTGCCTGCGCACCGGGCCCGCGGGGCACGCGCACTTCACCTGCTCGGTTTGCGGGCAAACCCGGTGCATTGATTCCCGGTACCTTGCCGAGGGGCTGGAGGCGTTGCTTGCGCGGCTGCCCATGCGTGTCGATTCCGTGGATATCCGCTTACTTGGCGTGTGTGGCGACTGCCAACCGAACTGAGCCCCGGTTTCAGTGGCTCCGGGGCGGTTTTGTCGGCGCAAAGGAGCCTGTGGGTTGTTGCCCCGCCTGGAACTATGTGCCATAGGAAAGGGCCTGTGCGTGGCGGCTGGCCGGTGTGCGTCATCCTGCCGCGCGGGACAAAGCCATGAGTGAACACACAGGATCGCCGGAGGGCAGATGGACAACGAGAGATTCATTGACGGAGTGACGCGGATCGGATTTGGAGCGGGCATGGTGCGTATTGATCTGGGCGCCCTTTCCGCTGACCAGGTGGACGAAAAGGGCGAGCCCATGCTCGAGACCCGTGAGCGTCTTGTGATGCGGCCCGAGGCCTTCTTGCAGATGATGACCGCCTTCGACCACATGGCCAAGCGCCTTGTGGAGGCCAAGGTCCTTCAGACTGCGCCGGAGCAGGCCAACTAGCAGGCGCAAGCGCGCCATGTCGAAGGGGCCGCCACCGCACGCGCTTTGTCGTGCGATGGCGGCCCCCTTTCGTTTCGGTCATCCAGCGGCTACACAACGACCTGATAGCCGAGCTGCACCAGGTCCGCTCGCTGGCCGCCCCGGATGCCGAAGTTCTCCCTTGGTTGTTCGACGATCCGGATGAACACGTCGCCCTTGTCCACGCCAAGGGCTCCCAGCGCGGCGACGATGGCCGCATACAGCGCTCCCTTGGTCTCCGGCGTCCGGCCCTCGAAGAGCGCGATTTCCACAAGCACGTAGCGTTCCGACCTGCCTTCCGGCAGCAGCCATTCGTCCGGGCCGTGTTCCGCCAGACGCAGGTTGCGGTCGTGGGCGGGCAGGGCCAGGGTGGCGGCGATGGCCCCCTGCACGGCCTCCATGAGGGCGTGCTTCTCGGCGCTTGTGCGGCCCTTGAGAACGCTGACGAGGGTGACGGGCATGACTGCGGTTCCTGTTTACAGCGCGGGCATTGCCGCTGCGGGAAGCCCCGCTTCCAGAGCGTGCGCGGCCGCAAGCATTGGCGCCTCATCGAAGGCACGGCCCGTGAGCTGCAGGCCCACCGGCATTCCCGTGTCGCGTCCAAGGCCGACGGGCAGGCTCATCCCCGGCAGCCCGGCCAGGTTGGTGCTGATGGTGAAGATGTCCATCAGGTACATCTGCAAGGGGTCGGAGGTCATTTCGCCCACCTTGAAGGCCGTGGTCGGGCACACAGGGCCGGCCAGCAGGTCGCACTGGGAAAGCGCGGCCTCGAAATCCCGGCGGATGAGGCGGCGCACCTGGGCGGCTTTGCGGTAGTAGGCGTCGTAGTAGCCGGAGGAGAGCACATAGGTGCCCAGGATGATGCGGCGCTGCACCTCGTCGCCAAAGCCTTCGGTGCGACTCCTTACGTACATGTCCATGAGGTCCGCAGGATTCTCGCAGCGGCGGCCGTAGCGCACGCCGTCGAAGCGCGCCAGGTTGGAGCTGGCCTCGGCCATGGCGATGACGTAGTAGGTCGCTATGGCGTACTGCGAGAGCCGCAGGTTCACGGGAACGGTCTTGGCGCCAAGCTCCTGGGCGACTTTCAGGGATGCGCCGCAGGCCTCGGCCACCTCTGGCGCAAGGCCCTTGTCCCAGTATTCGGCGGGCAGACCGATGGTCAGCCCCTTGAGGCTGCCGTTGCCGCCCAGTGCGGAGAGGTAGTCGGGCACGGGCCTGTCCACGCTGGTGGAGTCCTTGGGGTCGTGCCCGGCGATGACCTGCAGCAGGCGCGCCGCGTCCTCCACGCTGCGGGCCATGGGGCCGATCTGGTCCAGGGACGAGCCGTAGGCCACCATGCCGAAGCGCGACACCCGGCCATAGGTGGGCTTGAGGCCCACGATGCCACAGAAGCTGGCGGGCAGGCGGATGGAACCGCCGGTATCGGTGCCCAGCGCGCCGTAGCACTGGCCCGCCGCCACTGTGGCGGCGGAGCCGCCGCTGGAGCCGCCTGGAACCCGATTCGTGTCCCAGGGATTTTTGGTGGCGAAGAAGGCCGAGTTTTCCGTGGTGGAGCCCATGGCGAACTCGTCCATGTTGGCCTTGCCCAGAAGCACGGCCCCGGCGTCCTTAAGGCGCGTCACAGCCGTGGCGTCGTACGCCGGGCGGAAGTTCTCCAAAATTTTTGAGCCGCAGGTGGTGGGCGCGTCCCTGGTGGCCAGCACGTCCTTGACCACAAGCGGCACGCCCCACAGAGGCTTGCTCGGATCAGGTCCGCTTTCGTCCATGCTTTTGGCCAGGGCGCGGGCTTCTTCGGCCTGCACGGAAATGAGGGCGCGCACCTTGGGTTCGGTGGCCTCGATGCGCGCGAGCGCGGCCTCCGTGACTTGGGTGGCGCTGACGGTCGTGTCCGCGAGGGCCTTGCGTACCTCGGAGAGGGTCATGTGCGTGAGTTCGGGCATTGTGTTCGGGTCCATTTGCTGGTGTCTTGCCGCCGCTAGACGATGCGCGGCACGATGAAGAACGCGCCGTCGGTCTCCGGGGCGTTTTTGAGGATGTCCTCGCGGGGGAGGTCCTTGCTGGCCACGTCGTCGCGCAGCACGCTGACGTGGTCCACCGGGGTGTACATGGGCTCCACGCCTGCCGTGTCCAACTCGGCGAGCTTGTCCATGTACGCCAGGATGTCGTCGAGCTGGGCGGCGTACTGGGCGGTTTTGTCCTGGCCGAGCGCAAGGCGGGACAGCTTGGCCACCTTGGCCACCTCTTCGGGGGTGATGCTCATCTGGGCTACTCCTTCACGTCCGGGGTAAGGCTGCCGGAGCTGGCCGCCCTTTTGCCCTTTTGGATGTCGCGGGCCATGTTCAGGCGCTTTTCGCGGCGGGTCTTGGATTTTTGGATGTCCTCGCGCATGGACTGCGGGTCCACAAGGGCCTTGCCTTCCTTGCGCGGGGTGAAGAGATACAGGCTTTGGCGTGCGTGGCCTTGTTCGTCCCAGACGATGGGGGCCATGCTGCATTCCTGGTTGGCGAGCGCGAAGAGCCGCGCGTTGACCATGGCCGGGGTCCAGTCCGCGCCCAAGCCCAGCCGTGCGGCGAGGCGGACAAAATCGTAGCCCAGCGCGGTCCAGAAGTCCGCCTGGCCCATGTGCTGCCCGTCCATGACGGCCTGGAGCGCCCGACCGCCCGTGGTCTCTGGCCACCATGCGCCGGGGCAGGCCGCATGCTGGAAATAGGTGTCGTCCACCTCATGCGCGTTGTCCAGACCTACGCTCCACAGGTCCGTGCCCAGGAAGAGCAGGTGCTGGCCTTCGAAAAAATGGAAGTTGGACGCGAGCAGCTCGGCTTGCCCCCAGTCCTCGGGCATGAACACCGCGCCGAAGTCCGGCATGGGCAGAGGGGTGTTCTTGTTGCCATGGAAACCGTCCGGCACCTTGAGCAGGTGGCTGACGCTGTGCAGCCAGCGCGGGTGTTCCTCGGGCGGGTAGGTCTCGCTGGCGGCGATGCGCACCCCTTTGGCCTTGGCCTCGGCCTGGAACACTTCGGCCATGCGCTGACCGTAGCGGTTTCGTGGCGCCAGTATGGCCACCGAGCGGATTCCCATGGACTCGGAGGTCAGCGTGAGCAGGGCGCGAGCCTGGTCCTGGAAGCTTGGGTAGAAGCGCCAGGCCTGGTCGCCTTCACGAATGGACCCCAGATCCGGCTGGAAGGCGAACACGGCGCGTCGGGCCAGAGCCCCCGATGCGCTCAGCGCCTTCAGTGCGTCCATGTTCAACAGCGGTCCGCCCACCGCGGCCACATCCTTGGGCAGGGCCGCGAGCCGCTCCACCCAATCTGGCGCTTCGGTGTTGATGACCGTGATTTCAACCGCGCGCCCCTGTGTGGCCAGATGCTTTTGCGCCGCGCCGACCCCGCGCAGCACTTTTTGCCCAGTGCTAGCAAAGCGTCCGGTGAGGGGAAGGGCCAGGGCCATGCGCACGGGGGAAGCGCCGACTGCGGGCGCAACGCCCGGCTGGTCGCTCCGGGTGCTGGAGTCGGCCTGGGCCAGCAGGGGGGCCGGGGACGCAAGCGGGGCCGCCATGGCCAGCGAAGCGGGGCGAAGACCGGAACGCGCTCCGCGCCGGGCCGATTCGCGCAGGACCAGGGCTTGCGGGAATCCGGCAGGGGAAGATGCGGCGGTGCGCGCCAGCACGGAAAGCTGCTCTTCCGGCAGCTCGGGCAGGGCGGCCGCATACAGGCGTTCAAGGGACAGCCGCTGCGCGTCCTCCGTCGCCTGCCTGTGCAGTTGGGCCAGAATTCCCAAGGCCCGGACGCCGTCGCCCGTGCGGGCGAGATATTCGGAGAACAGGATCATGGCTCTGGCGCGCACTTCGAAAGGCAGCTCCGTGTGGGCCATGAGCCAGGCTTGATGCGTCTCCATGAGGTCCGGGCGGTGCAGGGCCGCCAGGGTGCGGATGTAGAGCTCGTGCCAGGGCCATGTGCCCAGCACCGCGTGGTCCTTGCTGGCCCGGAAGTCCAACGCCTCCTTGGCCTGGTGGAAGTGCCGCGCGCGGAAGGCGCTTTCTGCCAGCCGGTCCAGCGCCTGGGCGTGGTCCTTGGGCTCCAGGTCGGCGCGTTCCAGCAGACGGGAGTACAAAAGCTCGGCCAGGGGGTAGCTGCCTGCCTTCCAGAACTCTTCCGCTTCTGCGGCAAGTTCGGCCGTCGGCTGTTCGCTCAGAGTTTCGCGGGGGGGCTCGGAGGCTCTGGGCATGGGAAGGCTGGAGCAGCCCAGTGCGGCCAGCAGGCAGGCCAGCAGCAGCGCCGCAGCGCCCGTGGCGAAACGGCGGCCGCCCGAGGGGCGCAAGGTGGTGGGGGTGCTCATGGGTCGCCTCCGGCTGCCTTTCCGGCAAATGAAAATCCCGGTTCGCGGGGGCGCCGCGAACCGGGACATGGTAAGCCCTCTTGCCCAGTAAGGCAAGACAGGACGCGTAAGCCCTTATTTGACCTCGGTGTAGTCCGCGTCCACCACGTTGTCGTCCGCGGGTTTGGCGCCACCGGCGGCGCCGGATGCCTCCGCGCCCGGTCCGGGTTCGGCCTGCTTCTGGGCGTAGAGCTGCTCGGCCAGCTTGTGGCTGCTCTGGGCCAGTTCGTCGGCCGCGGCCTTGATGGTGTCGGCGTCCTCGGTCTCAAGCGCCTTTTTGACGGCCTCGATCTTGGTTTCCAGGTCGCCCTTGAGCACCGGGTCCACCTTGTCGCCAATGTCCTTCAGGCTTTTCTCGGTGCTGTAGACGAGGCTGTCGGCCTGGTTGCGCGCCTCGATGAGGGCCTGCTTCTTCTTGTCCTCCTCGGCGTGGGCCTCGGCGTCCTTGACCATGCGGTCGATGTCGGTCTCGGACAGGCCGCTTGAGGCGGTGATGCGGATGGACTGCTCCTTGCCGGTGCCGGTGTCCTTGGCCGAAACGTTGACGATGCCGTTGGCGTCGATGTCGAAGGTGACCTCGATTTGCGGCACGCCGCGCGGTGCGGGCAGGATGCCCGTGAGCTCGAAGCGGCCCAAGGTCATGTTGTCGCCCGCCATGGGGCGCTCGCCCTGCAGCACATGGATGGACACCGAGGGCTGGGAGTCTGCCGCGGTGGTGAAGATCTGGCTTTTGCGGGTGGGAATGGTGGTGTTGCGCTCAATGAGCTTGGTGAACACGCCGCCCATGGTCTCGATGCCGAGGGAGAGCGGGGTCACGTCGAGCAGCAGCACGTCCTTCACATCGCCGGCCAGAATGCCGCCCTGAATGGCCGCGCCCATGCTCACGACCTCGTCCGGGTTCACGGTGCGGTTGGGCTCCTTGCCGAAGAACTCGCCCACCTTCTGCTGCACCAGCGGCATTCTGGTCATGCCGCCCACCAGCACCACTTCGTCGATGTCGCGCGCGGAGAGCCCGGCGTCGGAAAGCGCCTTCTTGCAGGGCCCGATGGTGCGCTCCACCAGTTCCATGACCAACTGCTCCAGCTTGGCGCGGGAGAGCTTGACCATGAGGTGCTTGGGGCCGTTCTGGTCTGCCGTGATGAAGGGCAGGTTGATCTCGGTCTCCATGGTGGAGGAGAGTTCCTGCTTGGCCTTTTCGGAGGCCTCCTTCAGGCGCTGCAGGGCCATGCGGTCCTTGGACAGGTCGATGCCGTTGTCGCGCTTGAACTCTTCCACAAGGTACTGGATGATGCGCTGGTCGAAGTCCTCGCCGCCGAGGAAGGTGTCGCCGTTGGTGGCGCGCACCTCGACCACGTTGTCGCCGACCTCGAGGATGGAGATGTCGAAGGTGCCGCCGCCCAGGTCGAACACGGCGATTTTCTCGTTCTTCTTGCGGTCCATGCCGTAGGCGAGGCTGGCCGCCGTGGGCTCGTTGATGATGCGCTTGACCTCAAGCCCGGCGATCTTGCCGGCGTCCTTGGTGGCCTGGCGCTGAGAGTCGTTGAAGTAGGCCGGAACAGTGATGACGGCCTCGGTGACGGTCTCGCCCAGATAGGTCTCGGCGTCCTTTTTCAGCTTCTGCAGGATGAAGGCGGAGACCTCGGGCGGGCTGTACTTCTTGCCCGCAATTTCGACCCAGGCGTCGTTGTTCTTGCCGGGCACGATCTTGTAGGGGCAGTGCTCACGCCATTTTTTGACCTCGGGCGCGTCGTACTGGCGGCCCATGAGGCGTTTGATGGCGTAGATGGTCTTGTCCGGGTTGGTCACGCTCTGGCGCTTGGCGATCTCGCCGATCAGCCGTTCCTTGTCGGTGAAGGCCACGATGGACGGGGTGGTGCGGCCGCCCTCGGGGCTGGTGATGCATTTGGGGTCCTTGCCCTCCATGACGTACACGCAGGAGTTGGTGGTGCCCAGGTCGATGCCGATGATCTTGCCCATAAACTGAACCTCCGGGTGAGGAATGATGTTTGTCGTTGCGTTGTGATGTAAGACCGCTTTCGCCGTTGTAAAGGCCGTGGGCCTACGCTTCCTGGCCCTTGTTCACCAGCACCTTGGCCGGGCGGATGACGCGCCCCTTGAGCACGTAGCCCGCCTGGGCCACCTGGGCCACGCAGCCTTCCTCCTTGTCCGGCTGGCACACGGTGCCGATGGCCTCGTGCACTCCCGGATCGAAGGCTTCGCCGCAGGCGCCAACGCATTCGAGCCCGTGCTTTTTGAGGGTGTCGAGGAAAATTTTGCGGGTCATCTCCACGCCCATCACCAGATTCTTGCACGCGGGGTCGCTCCCGGCGTGCTCGATTGCCAGGGCCAGATTGTCCAGCACGGGCAGGAGATCGGCCAGCACGCTTTCCGTGGCGTAGCGGCGCACCTCGTCGGTCTCGCGCTGGATGCGGCGCTTGAAGTTTTCATTGTCGGCCAGGGCGCGCAGCTTCACGTCCTCGGCCTCGGCCATCACGGCGCATTTTGCGCACACGTGGGCCTTGCACAGGGCCACAAGCTCCTCTTCCGAGAGGTCGATCTTGGGGGCCTGGGCCTCGGCTGCTTCCTGGGGCTCGTCGTCAGGTGTCCTGTTCTTCGACATGGTCTCCGTCCTTGCTGGCCCTCGCGGGCGTTCTGTCCGACACAGGCGACGCCGGGCAGCTCTCGGTGAAGCGCGCCCGGCGTCGAGGTCATTTGAATCAGTAAGCATACTTCCGGCCATGTCAACACTGGCCGGTGCGGGTTTGTGCCGCGCGGAAGGCAAAAAGAGCGGCTACTTCTTCAACTGGTACACGGAGGTCCGTTCCGGATTGGCGGTGTCCACTTGGTAGAGCATACCGCCGAAGTCCATCAGCCGACCTGTGGCGTCGAGCTTGTCGCCGTAGCGCCAAGTGACCGAGAGATGGAGCGTGCCGTCCTCGTCCACGCTCCAACTGCCGCGGCCGGCCATTGCCCCGTGCATGGCGTTTGCCGACTCGCCCTTGACGGTGCCGTCATCGTAGAGGTGCAGACTGTCGCGCAGGAAGCCGAAGCTTCCTACGAGGTGTCCCTTGCGCTCGGCGATGAAGTCCAGCACCTCGGTTTTGGAAAGGGTGCGCGCGCCGGATGCGGAGAGCTCTGCGGCGGATTTGCCGCCGGTGTTCATGGACGCGCCGCGGCCTCCGGCCTGGGCCGCTGTCGGCACAAGGAGCGTCAGGGCCAGAACGGCCGGGATCAGTCGGCGTATGCCGCGGGCGAAGGTCATGATGGGGCTCCTTTGCTTGTGGGGGTGGTGCGCGGCCATTTGCCTTCAGAGCAGGAAGTGGCCGTCCTCGTAGATTGCGCGCGTTCCGCCGCCGGAAAGCTTGGCGGTGACGCGTTTTTGCTCGGTGTTCACCAGGTCCCAGTGCAGGGCCGAGGCGTTGAAGCCCAGCTCTTCCTGGCGTTCGGCCGAAAGCTCTTGCGGCGGGCCGGAGAAGCTGGCCGCGCTGGCCCCGCCAAGGGCGATGTGGCAGTTGCCGTGCTCTCCGCCGAGGTTTTCGTCCAGCAGGGTGTGGGCCATGAAGCGCTCCACCCGCGAGATGCGCCGGTCGGTGAGCGAGAACTCGCCCACGCGCCTGGCTCCGCCATCCGAGGCCAGGCGGCCGGAAAGGAAGGTTTCGCCGCGCTCGGCCTGCACGGAAACGGCCACGCCTCCGTGGAACTCGAGCCTGACCCCCGACACCAGCCTGCCCCAGCGGATGGATGGCTGGTCGGCGCAGTACACGCCCTCCACCGTGCGCCAGTCCGGCGCGAGATAGAGTTCGAAGCCGGGCACGTTGCGGCCGGTGAACCCCACGAAGCGCCGCTTGACGCCCGGCGAGAGGGTGAGGTCCGTGCTGGCGCTCTCCACGCGCAGACGCTCGATCTGTAGCGAATCGAGCCATTTGCCGATTTCGGAGAGTTCCTGCTTCACGCGCTTCCATTGGGCGAGCGGGTCCGGTGTGAACAGCAGGCAGGCGCGGGCCAGGCGTTCGGCGTATTCGGAAAGCTCCATGCCGCTGGCCAGCGCCAGGGCGCGGGTGGGGAACAGGCAGACGGTGGAGCCCAGAAGTCCGGCGCGGCGGCGGCGGTCCAGCAGGGCCATGGCCTGCTGTTCGCTTTTGTCGCCCTGGGCGATGCTGCGCGGGTCCACCCCGGCTAGTGCCCCCAAGTCGTCGGGCGCAAGGATGGTGATGACCCCGGCCGTGGCCTTGTGCAGTTCGTCCAGGCCGGGCTGGGCGAAGGTGAGCTGGCCGTAGCTGGAGTTGCCGAAGTGCTGCGCCTGCATGGCGCTTGAGGGCAGGGCCTGGGGCAGGGGGTGCAGGTGCGCGTCCATGAGGGCGGCGTAAATGGCCTCGGCCAGTGGCGCGGCCTCAAGGTCGAAACGCAGGAGCACCAGCTCGCCGTTCCTGAAGGGCACGGCGCGGCTTTGGCGCATGGCCCAGACCAGGACTTCGGCGTAGGCGGCGAGGTGGTCGGGGGAATATAGCGGCACGCAGTCCTTCCTTGGGCTGTCCACCCGTTCACCCCGCGTAGGTCTGAATCTGGTTGCGCCCCATCCGCTTGGCCAGGTACAGCGCCTGGTCGGCCTGGCGCAGCAGCTCCTCGGGGCAGCTCTGGCGCGAGGGGACGGTGCTGGCCACCCCAAGGCTCACGGTGACGATGCCCGTGTCGCTCTGCGCGTGGGGCAGCTCCATGGCCCACACGGCCAGCTGGATGCGTCGGGCGGTCTCCAGGGCTTCCACATCGTCGGCTCCCGGAAGCAACAGGACGAATTCCTCGCCGCCGTAGCGGGCCACCAGTCTGCCTGCGCGCCGTTCGGCCCGTGTCAGGGTCTTGCCCAGCGCCTTGAGGCATTCATCGCCAGCCTGATGGCCGTAGTGGTCATTGTAGTGCTTGAAGTGGTCCACGTCCAGCATGATGACCGACAGCATCGACCCCGTGCGTTGTCCTCGGTTCCATTCCTGCGCCAGCGTGCTGTCGAAGCTGCGGCGGTTGGCGATGCCCGTCAGCCCGTCGGTGTTGCTCAAGCGTTTAAGCTTGGCGTTGGCCTCCGCCAGAGCGCGGGTGCGCTCCTCTATGATGGCCTCAAGCTCAAGGTTTCGCTCCCGCAGGTTCTTCAGGGGATACACCTCCCCGTCCTCCACCAGATGGTAGGGGATGGAGATTGTGCTGTTCACGATTTTCCATTCGCCTTGCTCCTGCCTGAAGAGGAGCAGGAGCCGGGCCGTCTCCTGGGAGAGGATATGGTCCTTGATGGGCAAGTGGATGTGGAAGAAGCCCGTAACCGTGACGATGTCCTCGGCGAGATCCTGCATCGAGATGTCGAGCAGTTCGATGCGCAGCTGCTGCCGCACTTGGGCAAAATCCTGCCGGGTGATGTCCACCCAGGAGGCGCGATCCTTGACCAGAAAATCGCCGCCGCCGGTGAAGCCGTTGAAGCAATCGCTGAACTTCGCCGTCAAGCGGTCATCGCGACCGGCGTACAGGGCGATGTATTCGTCGAAAAGCGAGCGGATGAGTTGATGCCGAGTCGCGTTGGTCAAGCGTGTATCCAGTGGTGTCTGCGCCAGGAGCAGGCCTTGCGGCAGGGCTGCATTATGTACGGTTTCCGTGAGGGCATCAGACGATTACCGACTGATGCCAGGGACTGTCGTGCCGCATGAGAATGAGAGCCCGCCAAACTCGTCGTGTCCAGCCGCAACGCATCGCCTAGCCCAGATCCTCCGCCAGCGCCTTGAAGGTGAGCTTGGCCGAGGCCAGCGCGCCGCCGAAGCCGCCGCCGGGGTTGGCCCAGGCGCTGGAGAGGTACAGCCCCTTTACCGGGGTGCGGTTGCCCAGCCGGGTAAGGAAGGAGTTGCCCACGGTCTGGTCGTAGCCGTAGATGGCGCCTGCCGGGTTGCCTGTGAAACGCCGGTTGGTGAGCGGCGTCGACACCTCGCGCATGGCGATCATCCTGGACAGGCCGGGCGCCATGGTCGACTCCACTGCCTTGACCATCATGTCCGCTATGGCGTCCTTGGCCTGGTTGTATTCATGCTTCTTGTCCGCCTCGTAGTCCTTTTCGAAGCGCTTCCAGGGCTCGTAGCCCGACAGGCACATGATGGCCATGGTGCTCATGCCCTTGGGGGAGAAGCCCGGCACCAGATGGTCGTAGATCATGCAGCCGAGCCCCACCTTGCCCCAGTCGCCGTTCAAGGCGGCCGCATAGCCGATCTCCGGGTCGTCCTGCATGTCGATGGAGAACTCGGCTCTGGGCTGGAGCCTCGTCACATCGCCCTTGAGGCCCAGCCACACGATGACGCTGCCGAGGCTGGGAGAGAAGCCGGACACGCGCTTCAGGTAGTTCGCCGGGAGCGCGCCGCCGGGCAGCATGGCGAAGGTGGTCGGGGCGGAGGCGTTGCTCACCACGGCGCGCGCGGAGAATACCTTGCCAGAGGCCGTGCGCACTCCGGCCGCACGGCCGTTCTCCACCATGACGGCGCTAACCTGCTCGCCCAGGAGCACCTGGCCCCCGCCCGCTTTGACCACGTCGGCCAGGGCATCGCTCAAGGATTGCGAGGTGCCGCGCAGATACTGGCCTCCGTTGGTCAGGTAGTCGGCCATGGGTTCCAGGTAATAGAAGGCCGCGAGCTTTGAAGGCGGCAGACCGTAGTAGCCCCAGGTCATGCCGATGAGGCCCTTGAGGGCGGGGCTGGCCGCGAAGCGGTCGATGACCTGGCCCAGGGTGCTGCCCGCCACGCCCCACAGGGTGGGGTAGGTCTTGGGCAGGGTGCTGTTTGCGGGCACGCCGTCGGTTTCCAGGGCGTCGAGTTCGCGCAGGAACTGCCGCCAGAAAGCCATGAAGCGGCCGATGGCGTCCTTTTCCGCCGGGCAGCGCCGGACAAGCTCGGCCTCGAAGCCGGGCAGGCCCGCGTTCGGCAGGTCGATGACGCCCTGCGAGTCCACGCGGCTCCAGGCCTGTTTGTGGTCCACCAGCTGGAGGCGGTCGAAGACGCCCATGTCGGTGAGCAGCTTTCTGGCCGAGGGGGACTTGGCCACTGTGGAGTGCAGGGACACCTCGCAGGTGAAGGTGTTGCCCGCGTCGTCGTCGCGCTGGAAGCTGGTGGCGTAGCCGCCGGGGATGTCGTGCTGCTCGATGACCAGGGGCTTCAAGCCGTTTCTGGCCATGAGGGCGGCGCAGCCCAGGCCGCCCAGCCCCGCGCCGATGACGACGGCGTCGTACTCGCCTGGTTTGCGGGCCTTGCCCGCGGCCTTTGCCAACGCCTGGGAGGGTGCCCAGCCGATGACGGCCGAACCGGCCAGGAAGGTCATGATCTCCAGGAACTTGCGGCGGGTGATGGACATGGCGCGCCTCCTGGCGGGAGTTGAGGAAGGAGTACGCAGAAGGATTACGTTGAAAGCGCGCCGTTGTCAAAGAACTGCGCCCATGCGCCAGAAATAGCGTGAAAAAGAGTTCCGGACCTCTCCTTGGCAGGTTCACGTCATCCGACCGCGACAACGCGGTGCGGCCCGGTCCGCCTCTTTGGGAACGCAGGGCGTGGAATCTGTGCAAGGCTCAAACGAGAAGCAGCGGAGAGGTGACGGCGGCGGGGAGACACCCTGGCAAATACGCCTCCTGCTGGGCGCGGACAGGCCTCAGGCGCACCCGCCGCAAGAAGGCGCGGACCGGTGCTTGGTGCATCGTGTCCAGGTTCGCGTATTACGCCGCGCAGTGGATGCGCAGCATGGCTTCCGCGCCGATTTGGAAGTCATAGGGCACGGGGACCACCTCGGCCTCATGGCCACGCAGACGCAGGGCGTCCAACACGGCTGGCGCGTGCGGACTTGGGCTTCCGTCCAGTTTTGTCAGCGGAAAGACGCGCACCTCGCGCGCAACGCGGCACAGCTCCAGCATGGCGCGCACGTGGAAATCCGTGTCCAGGTGGTCGGAATAGAGGAAAAGGAAATGCGAGCCCAGCGCCAGGCTGAAGCGGCCGTCCGGCCAGGGCAGGGCGGGCAGGGCGGCATCGACGTAGCGCCCGTGGGCTTTGCCTGTGTCGTAGTCCTGAAGGAAACGCGCCATGGCGGACAGGCGCGCCCGTCCCACGTCCTCCGGCGTGGCGAACTCGTTCCAGCGGTAGGCGGAGGCGTTCTTGCGCAGTTCATCCAGCACGACATCCGCAGTCTCGTCGATGCGACGGGCGATATCGTCTTTGGCGTAGCGATAAAGGGGGTCGCAGGAGGTGACCCGGTGGCCTTTGGCTGTGGCCTCGGCGTTGAAGCTGGCCGGGCCGTCGCCGCAGCCGAGGATGTCTCCGGCCATGTCGGACGGGGCAAGAGCGAACATGCGGGCATATTCCGCGTACGTGCGGCCCCAGGGAACCACCTGGCCGAGCGAAAACCCCATCAAGCCTCCCGCGCCTTGTCGCGCGGGCGGGCACGACCTTCTCAAGCCATGCCCGCCCGGGCTGCGCCTTTATTGAATCTTCCGGCCACCTTCGGCGGTTTCCGTCACCTCGGCGTCGAACTCCACCCCGCCGTCCTCGTCCTTGCGGCCGAAGGCCAGCTTGCCGTCCAGCAGGTCCACCACCACCTCGTCGCCCTCGCCCACGCGGCCGGAGATGATCTCCCGCGCCAGGCGCGTCTCCAGGTGGGTCTGCAGGTAACGGCGAAGGGGCCGCGCGCCGAACACGGGGTCGTAGGCCGCTGCGGCGATGAAGCGCTTGGCCTCGTCGGTGATGGACAGGCCCATCTTGCGTTCCTCCAGGCGCGCGCGCAAAGAGCCCGCCAAGAGCTCGATGATGGCCATGAGCTGTTCCTGGGCCAGGGGCTTGAAGAGCACGGTCTCGTCCACGCGGTTCAGGAACTCGGGCCTGAAGTGGCCGCGCAGGCTTTCCAGCACCTGCTCCTCCACGCCGGGGGCGAAGGCGCCGTCGGGTTGGATGCCCGCCAGCATGGCCTGCGAGCCGATGTTCGAGGTCATGATGAGGATGGTGTTCTTGAAGTCCACGGTGCGGCCGTGGCTGTCGGTCAGCCTGCCGTCGTCCAGAATCTGCAACAGCGCGTTGAACACGTCCGGATGCGCCTTCTCCACCTCGTCGAAGAGCACCACGGCGTAGGGCTTGCGGCGTACGGCCTCGGTGAGCTGGCCGCCCTCGTCGTAGCCCACGTAGCCCGGAGGCGCGCCGATGAGTCGCGCCACGGAGTGCTTCTCCATATACTCGCTCATGTCCAGGCGCACCATGTTCTCCTCGGTGTCGAAGAGCGCCTCGGCCAGGGTCTTGCACAGCTCGGTCTTGCCCACGCCTGTGGGCCCCAGGAACAGGAAGCTGCCGATGGGGCGTTTCGGATCCTTGAGGCCGGCCCGGGCCCGCAGCACGGCGTCGGCAACGGCCTGCACGGCCTGGTCCTGGCCCACCACGCGTTGGTGCAGCAGCTCCGGCAGGCGCAAGAGCTTCTCGCGCTCGCCCTCCAGCAGGCGGGTGACGGGAATGCCCGTCCAGCGGGAGATGATGGCCGCAATGTCGTCCGGCCCCACCTCCTCCTTCACCAGCCGCGGGCCTTCGTCCACGGTGTCGCCGCTCTCGGAGAGCTGGCGCTCCAGGGCGTTCAGCCTGCCGTAGCGCAGCTCGGCCGCGCGGTTGTAGTCCAGGGCCCGCTCGGCCTCCTCGATTTCGAGCCGGGTCTGCTCGATGTCGGCCTTGACGCGGCGCACGGCCTCGATGGCGCTCTTCTCGCGTTCCCACTGGGCCATGAATCCGGCCTGTTTTTCCTTCAGCTCCGCCAGTTCCTCTTCGAGCTTCTCCAGGCGCTCGCGGCTGGCTGCATCGGTTTCGCGCTTCAGGGCCTCGCGTTCGATCTCCAACTGGAGCACGCGGCGGTTGGTCTCGTCCAACTCCGTGGGCAGGCTGTCGATGTCCGTGCGGATCATGGCCGCGGCCTCGTCGATGAGGTCGATGGCCTTGTCCGGCAATTGCCTGTCGCTGATGTACCGGCTGGACAGGGTGGCAGCCTCCACGATGGCGGAGTCGCTGATGCGCACGCCATGATGGACCTCGAAGCGCTCCTTCAGGCCGCGCAGGATGGAGATGGTGTCCTCAAGGGAGGGCTCGTCCACCATGACGGGCTGGAAGCGGCGCTCCAGAGCCGGATCCTTCTCGATGTACTTGCGGTACTCGTCGGTGGTGGTGGCGCCGATGCAGTGCAACTCGCCGCGCGCCAGAAGGGGCTTCAGCAGGTTGCCCGCGTCCATGGCGCCCTCGGCCTTGCCCGCGCCCACAATGGTGTGCAGCTCGTCGATGAAGAGCACGATGCGGCCCTCGGATTTCTGCACGTCCTTCAAGACGGCCTTGAGGCGCTCCTCGAACTCGCCGCGGTATTTCGCCCCCGCGATGAGCGCGCCCATGTCGAGTGCGAAGATGGTCTTTTCCTTCAGGCCTTCGGGCACATCCTGCTTCACGATGCGCTGGGCCAGGCCCTCGGCGATGGCCGTCTTGCCCACGCCCGCCTCGCCGATGAGCACGGGGTTGTTCTTGGTGCGGCGCGAGAGGATGCGGATCACTCGGCGTATTTCCTGGTCGCGGCCGATGACCGGGTCGAGCTTGCCGCTTCTGGCCTCCTCCACCAGGTCGCGCCCGTACTTTTTCAGGGAATCGTAGGTGGCCTCTGGGTTGTCGGAGGTGACGCGCTGGTTGCCGCGCACCTCGGTGAGGGCGGCGAGGAACTTGTCGCGCGTGAGGCCGAACTGGCGGTTCACCCGGCCGGGGGCGGAGGAGGGCGGCTCGTCCAGCAGGGCCAGGAACAGGTGCTCCACGCTCACGAATTCGTCCTGCATCCGCTTGGCGGTTTCCTCCGCGCGCACAAGAACCGCCCCCGCCGCCTGGGTGATGTGCACCTGGCCGGGCTGCGCGCCCGGTCCGGACACGGACGGCAGGCGGGAGAGCTCGGCCTCGGCCGCCTGGGCGTATGCCTTGGCGTCCAGGCCGCACTTGGTCAGGATCTGCGGGGTCAGGCCGCCGTCCTGCATCGCCAGCGCGCAGAGCAGATGCGCGGTGTCCACTTGCTGGTGGCCTCTGGCTATGGCGAGGTTCTGGGCCTCGGCAAGGGCGGCCTGGGATTTTTGCGTCAGTTTGTTGGGATCCATTGCATGACCTCCCATTGTTCGCGGGGCGCTTGGACCCGCTGTTTAGAGCAACCTCTTGAGTTCGTTGAGCTCCTGCTCCATGCGCTCCACGCGCTCCAGCAGGTCCACGATGATGCTTCCCGCGGCGTGGGGAATCTCCAGGTCGCGGCATAGACGCATGAGCTTCTGGATGCGGTACACGTCGTGCGGGCGGAAGAGGTATTGATTCGCTCCCGTGCACACGGGGTCGAGCCAGCCCATTTCCATGAGCTCGGCCACGGTGCCGGGCTCCACGCAGGCCAGCTCCACGAAGCGGCTCCAGGCGATGAGC
Organism: Humidesulfovibrio mexicanus; assembly: GCF_900188225.1. NCBI lineage: Bacteria > Pseudomonadati > Thermodesulfobacteriota > Desulfovibrionia > Desulfovibrionales > Desulfovibrionaceae > Humidesulfovibrio > Humidesulfovibrio mexicanus. Next base: position 420,263 of record NZ_FZOC01000002.1, read on the forward strand.
TCCGAGCGGCTGGGCGGCTGGCCGGGGGTGTTGATCTTGAGCTCGGTCATGGCGTCACTCCTTCAGGAATTCAATCGCGCCCGGTCATCCGCGCGGGGAAAAGTCCGAAACCTTGGCCAGCTGCTCCCAGAGCCGCTTCGCCTCGTCGCTTACGCTCTTGGGGCTTTGGATCATGACGCGCACGAGCTGGTCGCCGCGTTTGCCAGCGGCGCCCAGGCCCTTGCCGCGCACCCGCAGCCGCGCCCCGGAGCCCACGCCCGGCGGAATCTTCATTTCCACCGCGCCGTCCAGGGTGGGCACGCGCACCGTGGTTCCCAGCGCCGCCTCCCAGGGGGCCAGCGGCAGGTCGTAGACGATGTTGTCGTCCTTGACCTTGAAGTGCGGGTGTTCGCGCAGCCTGATGCGCAGGTACAGGTCGCCGGGCTCGCCGCCGGGCCCTCCGGGGCTGCCTTGTCCGGCCAGGCGGATCTTTTGCCCGTCCTTGACGCCGGGCGGGATGTTGACCTTCAGGGTGCGCGTCTGCATGACGGGATAGCCGTCCGCGCCGGGCACGTGCTCCTGCAGGTTCACGGACTGCGGTCCGCCCGCATAGGCTTGCTCCAGGCCGATTTCGTAGGAGACTTCCACGTCCTGGCCCCTGCGCGGCCGTTGCTGAAAACCGCCTCCGAAGCCGGAGAAGCCGCCCCGCGCCCCGCCTCCGCCGCCGAAAAGCGTCTCGAAGAAGTCGCTGAAATCTCCGGGACCGCCAGCCCCGCCCCCGGAGTACCGGAAGCGCGTGTTTTCGAAGCCCGGAGGCGGCTGGAAGTTCTGCCCCTGCTGCCAGTTCGGGCCAAGCTGGTCGTAGAGTTTGCGTTTTTCCGGGTCTTTGAGCACCTCATAGGCCTCTCCCGCCTCCTTGAACTTGGCCTCGGCCGTTTTGTCGCCAGGGTTCAAGTCCGGATGGTGTTTGCGGGCCAGTTTCTTGAAGGCCTTGGATATTTCTTCCTGGCTGGCCTTCCGGTCCACGCCGAGGATCTTGTAGTAGTCCTTGTATTCCACGCTCATGGGCACGCAACTCCTTGGCGGCGGTTGCCGCGGTCTCGCTCCATCGTGGAAAATAGTGTGTGGTTGCGCCCTGTCAAGGGAGTTTTCCACAGGCGTGTCGTCTTGGGCCGAACCGGGCTATTCGGAGAAGGTGAAGCCCTTGCCGAAGCCCTTGTATTCGCAATGGTAGCAGCGTTCGGGCTTCATGAACAGGCGCACCAGGAGCATTCCGGCCATGAAGCCGCCCACGTGCGCCCACCAGGCGATGCCTCCGGCCTCGAGGGCCAGGTGGTCCACCAGGCCGGAGACCACCTGGGAAGCGAACCAGACGCCCAGGAACAGCCAGGCGGGAAGGTCCACGATGTAGGGGATGATGATGATGGGGATGAGGGTGACCACCTTGCCGCGCGGGTACAGGGTGACGTAACCGCCCATGACCCCGGCCACGGCTCCGCTGGCCCCGATGATGGGGGCGTGCCCCGCGAGGTTGAAGAGCATGTGCAGGGCCAGCGCGGCCAGGCCGCAGAGGAGGTAGAAGGCCAGGAAGCGCACCGGACCCATGACATCCTCGATGTTGTCGGCGAAGATCCAGAGCATCCACATGTTCAGGACAAGGTGCCACCAGCCCGAGTGCAGGAACATGTACGTGAAGAAGGGCAGGGCGCCCATGGCTGGGAATCCGGCGAAGGCGGCCCAGTCGGGGAAGGCGTAGCGCGCGGGCACCACGCCGAAGAGCCGGTAGAGGGCCTCGCGCAGGTAGGGATCCTGGCTGCTCACCAGCACATGCGCCAGCACGTTGGCCGCAATGACGAGCACAACGGCCACGGGTTTGTGCACGCGCGGAATGTCGTCGCGCAGGGGGATCATCCGTCCGCCTCGTCCCACCAGTCTTCGTCGTCCGCCTGCGTGGCGGGCAGGCCGGGGCAGGGCACGTCCGCGCCTTTCTCGGCCGTTTGGTCCAGCAGGGCGGCCATGCGCGCGGCAAAGGCCGCTTCGCGCTCCCCGCGCAGGGCGGCCAGGCGTTTGAGCAGCGGTCCCGCCTGGGCCTCAAGGGCGGCCAGCGTTCCGGCGTTTTCGACCACCATGTCGCAGGCGGCGAGCTTGCGTTCCTGTGGCCATTGCCAGGAGTCAAGGGCGTCCAGCGTCTCCGAAGGCAGGGCCCGGCCCTCGCGCAACGGCCCGCGGCGCAAGTCGTCCGGGCAGCGCACGCCCACCACCACATCGGCCATGCGGCGGGCTTCGCCCCCTTTGCGGCCCTGCCATCCAGCCTCGAAGTAGAGCGGAATTTCGGCCACGGCCAGGGGGGCATGGGCGTTGGCGGCCCAGAACCGGTCCAGGGCGTGGCGCACCAGCGGATGGACGATGTCCTCCACCTCGCGCCGGAGGCCGGGGGTCTTGCGCAACAGGGAAAGCAGCCCGGCCTTGTCCACGCCGCCATCGGCCCCAAGCACGCCGCGCCCCAGGCTGCGGGACAGGAGCGCCGCACCGTCGCCGCCGGGGGCGTACAGGCGCGCCACGCAGGCGTCGGCGCTGAATGTAGGCGGGCCTTCGGGCATGGCCTCAAGGGCGGCCAGCAGTGCGGACTTGCCGCAAAGGGGCGCTCCGGTAAGGACCACGCGCTGGCAGTCGGTTCCCAGTGCGCGCAAAAGGGCCATGAAGTCCTCCGGCGGATCCTGGCGGAAGACGAGCTCTTCGGCCCTGCCCGGATGCTCGAAGGCCAGGCGGAAGGCGTGCAGCATCTGCCGCGTGGCCAGTTGCGCCAGCGGTCCCTTTTCCGCCAGCCAGCGGGCGTGCTGCGAAGGGCCGTACACGGGATCGCCCAAAAGGGGGTGTCCCAGATGCGCCAAGTGCACGCGGATCTGGTGGGTGCGGCCGGTGTGCAGGTCCACGGCCAGCAGGCTGGCCCGGCCGAGCCGGTCGGTCCACAGTCTGCGCCAGCCGGTGCGGGCCTCGCGTCCGCCCTTGCGCAGCACGGTCATCTTGGTGCGCAGGGTCGGGTGCCGTCCCATGGGCAGGTCGATGAAGCCCGCGTCTTCGCCGAGCGGCCCGGCCTCGTCGCCTTTGGGCCTGCCGTGGACCAGGGCCAGGTAGGTCTTGTGCACGCGGCGGTCGGCAAAGGCCTGCGAGAGCGCGAGCCGCGCCGCCTCGGTGAGGGCCACCAGCATGAGCCCGCTGGTGTCCTTGTCCAGCCGGTGTACGATGCCCGGCCGTTCGCCGTGCATTGCGGAAACCTCCGGCGCAAGCTCCGGAAAGTGGTGCAGCAGGCGGTTGACCAGCGTACCGGCTGGCTGGGTGGGCGCGGGGTGCGTGGTCAGTCCGGCGGGCTTGACCACTACGGCCAGGGTCTCGTCGCGGTGGAGCACGGTCAGTTCCCCAGGCTCCGGCGCGGGCGTGATCTCGGTGGAGAAGTCCGGGGCGTCCAGGGACACGCGTTCGAAGCCCTCCAGCCTGTAGCCGGGTTTTTTCACCACAACGCCGTCCACCCGCGCAAGCCCCGCTTGGAGCCATTCCTTCACGCGCTCGCGCGATGCGCCGCGTTCGGCCATTTCCCGGGCCCAGTACTGGTCCAGGCGCATCCCGGCCTCTGCGGGCACGGCCTTGCGTTCCAGCGTCCCGGTGGCATGGCTTGCCGCCTTGTTTCCCTTTGCGTGTTCCATGTCGTTCGCGTCGCGTCTCATATATGTTTCATAGCCTGCACGCGCGAAAAGCACAAACGCCATGGCTCCGGCCCCCCCTCTGGAGTCCCCGCGGGGGCTCCGCGCCTTGACCGGCGGGGAGGCCCGTCGTACAAGACGCGCACCTTCGCAACCCGCAGCACCCACAGAGGGCCAATGGCTCCCCGCACTGCCGGACTGATTCTGACCTACAACGGCGAGCGTCTGCTTGAACGCTGCCTGGCTGCGCTGGACTTCTGCGACACGCTCGACGTGGTGGATTCCGTAAGCACCGACGCCACGGTGGACATCGCCCGCGCGGCCGGGGCGATGGTGTTCTTCCGCAAGTGGGAGGGGCCGGACCCGCAGTTCCGCTTCGCTCTGGAGCATCTCCGCGCCATGGCGCCTAAGGGGGATTGGGCGGTGAGCCTGGACCAGGACGAATGCCTCACGGATGCGCTTAACGCCTCCATCCGCGCGGCCATTGCCGCGCTCGGAAAGGCGGCGGGCTTCATGACCCTGCGCGGGCTGGCGCGCTTCCTCAACATCTGCGTGCTCAAGTCGGGCGTGCTGGATGGCCGCGCCGGGTTCGCCAACGCGGTGCACGGGGCGGTTTATGCCTTCATCAAGCATGTGCGCGTGGCCGAGCAGGGCGACTGGGGGGCGAAAGCGTGACAGAGGCGGAGAAGGGCGCGCTGGCCGTAGCCGTGAGCGGCGGCGGGGACAGCCTGGCCGCGCTTCTTGCCCTGCGAGACGCCGGGCGCGAGGTGTTGGCCCTGCATGGGCGCTTTCTGCCCGCTCCCGACGAGCGCTCCGAGGCTGAGCTCGCAGTGGCCTGCGCCGGGCTTGGCGTGCCCCTGCACGTCGTCGACCTGCGCCGGGAGTTCGAGTCGTTGGTGGCGGCCCCCTTTGCAGCGGAGTATCTCTGCGGCCGCACGCCCAACCCCTGCGCGCGCTGCAACGCGGCCATGAAGTTCGGCCTGCTGCTGGACCGGGCCCTGGCCTTGGGCGCCGGGGCCCTCGCTACGGGGCACTTCGCCGCGGCAGGGGCGCATCCTGCGTATGGCTGGGCGCTCTCTCGCGGGGCGGATCCGGTAAAGGACCAGAGCTATTTCCTGTCCCTTGTGCCGCGTGAGCGGCTTATGCTGGCGCGCTTCCCCCTTGCCGCGCGGACCAAGTCGGCCGCGCGGGCCGGGCTTGCCGCTCGCGGGGTGGTCCCCCCGCTGCCGGAGGAGAGCCAGGAGATCTGCTTCGTGCCCGGCGACGACTACCGGGCCTTTCTCGCCGCTCGTGGCGAAGCCCTGCCCGGCCCTGGCGAGGCCCGCCTGCCTGACGGCACGCTTGTGGGACGGCATCAGGGCCTGTGGCGCAGCACCATCGGCCAGCGGCGCGGCCTTGGGCTCTCCTGGCGCGAGCCGCTCTACGTGTTGGACAAGGACATGGCGCGCAACATTCTCGTCGTTGCCCCGCGCGAGGCGCTCCTGGGGGGGGGCTTCGAGGCGGCCGAGGCCAATGTGCTGGTGGACCCGGCCCTGTGGCCGGATGAGCCGCTGGTGCAGACCCGGTATCGCGAGTCCGCCCGGCCCGCGCGGGCGGAACTTTCCGGCGGGGCGCTGCGCGTGCGCTTTGTGGAGCCGCACATCCGCCCCGCGCCGGGGCAGGTGGCCGCGCTTTACGATGCTGACGGCGTGGTGCTGGCCGGGGCGATCATCGCCTGAGGCCCCAGGTCATCTCGCGCTCCGACTCCTCCTGCTTCTTGCGTCCTTCCTCAAGGGCGTCCTTGAGACAGGAGATGGTCTCGGCCGCGGGCATGTCCGGGTGGCGCAACAGACGCTCGGCCTCCTCGCGCACGAATTTTTGCTGGTAGTATTTGTCCGGCCAGGAGAAGCCCTGCAATTCCTCAAGGGCTGGACCTCGTTCACCCTTGCCAATGCGGGACAGGCCCAGGTAGAAGGCTGCGTTGGGCTCGCCGGGCCGAAGCGAAAGGATCTCCCGGAAGCTGGTCTCGGCGTTGGCGTAGTCCTTTTTGGCGAAATGCGTCAGCCCGATGCGCTGGCGCAGGTAGATGGAGTCCGGGTCGCTGGCCAGCGCCTCGCCGTAGAGGCCCAGCGCCCGGTCATAGTCTCCGCTGGACAGGGCCATGCTGCCGCGCACGGACGGGGAGCAACCGGTGAGCAGGGGCGCGCACAGCGCGGCCAGGGCCAGCAGAGTCAGGAACGGGGTGCGCATTGGAGCCTCCTGATGGTGGACAGCGTTGCTCCATTGTCGCCCAGACGCGTTGGATAATCCAGGAAAAAATGACGCCACACATGCCGAACACGCCGGACGCCCAGAGCTTTTTCGTCGCCACCCTGGGCTGCAAGATCAACCAGTACGAATCCGAGTCCATCAGCGAGGCCTGGCGGGCCAGGGGCATGGTCGAGACAAACGACCCGGCCTGCGCCGGGGTGCTTTTGGTGAATTCCTGTGCCGTCACCGCCCGCGCGGTGAGCGATCTGCGCTCCGCAGTGCGCCGCCTGCGCCAGCAGAGCCCGGCAGCGCGCATCGTCGTCACCGGCTGCGCGGCCCAGGTGCTTGCGGAAGAGCTTGCCGCAATGCCCGAGGTGGACGCCGTGGTGCCGCAGTCGCGCAAGGGCGAGCTGCTGGCCGGACCTTTTGCGCCGTTGCCGGAACCGTCGGCCCTGTCGGCTCCCCCGCGCTTTCCCCCCTTCGAGATCGGCGCGTTCCGCCGCGCGCGGGCCGTGGTCAAGGTGCAGGACGGCTGCTCGCACCACTGCACCTACTGCATTGTGCCGCTTACGCGGGGGGCTTCCGTCAGTCGCGACCCGTCCGCGACCGTGGCCGAGATGCGCACGCTGCTTTCCGCTGGCTATCGCGAACTGGTGGTCTCCGGCGTAAACCTGCGCCAGTACGGGGCCGATCTGCCGGAACCGCACGACTTCTGGGCGCTGCTTGCGCGCATCGAGGCCGAACTTGCGCCCGAGTGGGCTGGCCGCGCACGGTTGCGGTTGAGCTCCATGGAGCCGGGCCAGCTTGATTCCCGTGCCCTGGACGTGCTTGGTACCTCGTGTCTTGTCGCCCCGCATCTGCACATCTCGCTGCAAAGCGGCGACGAGGGCGTGCTCCGGCGCATGGGGCGCGGCCACTACCGCCCCGCCCAGGTGCTGGACTTCCTGCGGCAGTTGGCGACCCATTGGCCCAGGCTGGGACTTGGCGCGGACCTGCTCACCGGGTTCCCCGGCGAAAGCGCGGAGCAGTTTGAGACCACGCTGGCCTTCTGCCGCGAGCTGCCGCTGACCTATGCCCATGTGTTTCCCTTTTCACCCCGGCCGGGAACGGCCGCCGCCCGGCTGCCGGACCCGCTGCCCAAGGCCGAGCGCACGGCGCGAGCCGCCCGGCTGCGCGGCCTGGCCGAGGGCAAGAAACGTAGCTTCTTGAAGGAACTGGCGATGCTGCAGAAGCTTACCGTACTGGTGGAGAACACGCAAAACGGACACGGCGTGTGCGAGTTCTACGCGCCGTGCGCGGTGCAGGGCGGGAATCTGCGCGCAGGCGGGCTTGTGGCCCTGCGGCCGCAAGGAGTGGAGGATGGCCGTGTGGTCGGCCTTGCGGAGGTTGCGCCGTGAGCGTGCTGCGCGAGCCCCGGCCCGGCAAGGCGCTTGTCTCGCTTCTGGCCGAGGCCGCCTGGTGGGACGGAGGCGGCTGGCCGTCCCTGCACGCCGAGCTTGCGGAGCGCTTCGGCCCGGTGGACTACCGTTCCGGCCTCATGCCCTTCGACCACACGGACTATTACGGCGACGAACTGGGGCGTCCGCTGCTGCGGCGGCTTCTGGGCTTTGTCCGGCTTGCGCCGCTGGATGGCCTCAAGGCCATGAAGCTGGCCGCCGTGGCCATGGAGCAGGCCCGCCTGCGCGCTGACGGGACGCGCACGGTGAACGTGGACCCCGGCATCCTGACCTTGGAACGGCTGGTGCTGGCCTCGGGCAAGAATTTTACGCACCGGGTGTACCAGGGCGGCGGGGTCTGGGCCGACCTCACCCTGATTTACAACAAGCGGGAGGGCTGGGTGACCCTGCCTTGGACCTTCCCGGACTACGCCACGGAAGACATGAAACGGCGCTTGACGGCGTTGCGCACTCTGTACAAAACAGCAGTCGAGGCTGGAGAGACCCGGCCCGGCCAAGGAGAATGACCATGCCCATGAGCATGACCGGCTTCGGCCGCGTGGAGACCAACGAAGAGGATTTCAGCCACGTTTGGGAAATCCGCAGCGTAAACAACCGCTTCCTGGATGTGAAGTGGCGTATGCCCTCGGTGCTGCGCGGCCTGGAGCCCCGCTTTGACAAGATATTGCGCAAGAACGCCTCGCGCGGGCGTGTGGACGTGAACCTTTCCGTGGATACCCGCAGCGCCGCGCTTCTGGGCGTGAGCCTGAACGCCGCGCAGGCCGGGGCCATGCTGGATCAGCTGCGCGCGCTGGCCAAGGAACAGGGCGTGGCCTTCGCGCCGGACATGAACCGCCTGCTTTCCGCCCCGCACCTTTGGCGCGACGACGCCGCCGAGCCGGACCCGCGTTTGGCCAAGAGCCTGGAGCTGGGCTTCCAGAAGACGCTGGACGACTGGAACGCCTCGCGCCGCGTGGAGGGCGCGGAGCTTGCCCGCGATCTGTCCGCCCGTTTCGCCCGGCTGCGCGAGCTGGCCGCCGCCGTGACCCTGCGTGTGCCCGTGGTGCTGAAGGACAAGCAGGCCGCCACGGCCGAGCGCCTGAACGCCCTGGTGGCCCAGGCGGGCATGAGCTTCGCCGAGGACCGCCTGGCCCAGGAGGTGGCGGTTCTGGCCGACCGCCTGGACGTTTCCGAGGAGCTGACCCGGCTGGCCGCGCACCTGGACCGCCTGGACGAGGCCGTGGCTGCCAAGGGCGAGGCGGGCAAGCGCCTTGATTTTCTCATCCAGGAGGCCTTCCGCGAGATCAACACCTGCGGCAACAAGGCCCAGGACGTGGAAGTGAGCCGCCTTACCGTGGATTTCAAGGTCGAACTGGAAAAATGTCGCGAACAGGTGCAGAACATCGAGTAGGCATATGGACAGAAGCGAACGCAAGAGCGCGGCGCGCCAGCGGCTGGTGAGCCTGGGCTTCGGCAACTTCGTGGTGGCCGGGCGCATCATCGCCATCGTGGACCCGGCCAGCGCGCCCATGCGCCGCCTGCGCGAGGACGCGCGCCAGGAGGGGCGGCTCATCGACGCCACCCAGGGCCGCAAGACCCGCGCCATCGTGGTCACCGACTCGAACCACGTGATCCTTTCGGCCATCCAGGCCGAGACCATCGGCCAGCGCTTCCTGGCTGAAGAAAGCGCAAGCAAGCGCGAGGAGGAATGATGCGTCCAACCGACGCCCCGCTCGACAACCTGCACGGCGGCCGCAAGGGCCTGTGCCTGGTGCTCTCCGCCCCCTCCGGCGCGGGCAAGAGCACGTTGGTGGCCCGGCTGCGGGCCGAGTTCCCGGCCTTCGCCTACTCCATTTCCTGCACCACGCGCGCTCCGCGCCAAGGCGAAGAGAACGGCGTGCACTACCACTTCCTCTCGCGCGAGACTTTCATTTCCCGGCGCGACGCCGGGTTCTTCGCCGAATGGGCCGAGGTGCACGGCAACTTCTACGGCACGCCCAAGGGACCGGTGGAGGACATGCTCGCCAAGGGGCAGGACGTGCTCTTCGACATCGACGTGCAAGGCGCGCTGCAGCTCAAGCAGGTGTTCACGCAGGCCCTGTACGTGTTCATCCTGCCGCCCTCGCGGGAGGTGTTGGAGCAGCGCCTGCGCGGTCGCGGCACAGAGTCGGAGGAGGTCATCGCCAAGCGTCTGACCAACGCTTTGGGCGAGTTGGAGGCGGCCGGACACTTCGACTACCATGTGGTCAACGATGACCTTGAAGAGGCGGCCGACGAACTGCGGGCCATCTACGTGGCCGGGCGCGCGCGGGCCGTCTGCCGTCCGGGGCTTTTGCCCGGCCTGCTGGCCCAGTGGGGGCGCGGCTGATGCCCAGGCCCGAACTCGTGGTTGCCCTGGACTTTCAGACCGGGGCCGAGGCCCTGGACATGGCCCGCGCCCTTTCGTCCCTGGCGGCACCGGGCCAGCCCGGCCTGTGGATGAAGGTGGGGCTGGAGCTTTTCGTGGCCGAGGGGCCGTCTGTGCTGCGCGAGCTGAAGCGCATGGGCTTCAAGGTCTTTCTCGACCTCAAATTTCTGGACATCCCCAACACCGTGCGCGGAGCCGTGCGTTCGGCCGTCAAGAGCGGGGCGGACATGCTGAACATTCATGCCGCTGGCGGTCTGGACATGGCAGGAATCGCCGCCGCGGCGCGGGACGAGGCCTTTGCCGAACTGGGCGGCGTTGGCGCGAGGCCGCTGCTTCTGGCCGTCACCGTGCTCACCAGTATGCAGGATGTGGACAATCCGATCCTGCGCGGCCGTCCTGCCTCGGAAGTGGCGCTGGAGCTTGCGCGCCAAAGCCGCGAGGCCGGGCTGGACGGGGTGGTGTGCTCCGGCCAGGAGGCCGCGCGCGTCAAGCAAGCCTGCGGGCCGGATTTCGTGTGCCTCACGCCGGGCATCCGCGTGCCAGACCCCGACGACGCGGTGCCGGGCGACGACCAGCGCCGCGTCATGACTCCGGAAGCCGCCGTTGCCGCCGGAGCGGACTTTTTGGTGGTGGGACGGCCCATTACCCGCGCGCCGAGGGACAAGGGCGGGCCAGCGGCCGCCGCGCGCGGCATCCTGGAGCGCATGGCCCGGGCAGCCGCATCGGCCGGGCGCTGACGCCATGCCCTGCAACTGGAAACTGCTTTCCGGCGCGAAGGTGCCGGACACCATCGACGCCATGGCCCAGGACCTGGGCATCACCCGTGTCATCGCCGAGCTGCTGTGGCGGCGCGGGTACGAGTCCGCCCAGGACATGGACCGCTTTCTTTCCCCCGGCCTGCGGCACCTGCCCCAGCCCGCCGCAATCCCCGGCCTTTCGGAATCCGCGGAGGTCCTGGCCCGCGAACTCATGGCCGGCGCGCGCTTCTGCGTCTGGGGCGACTATGACGTGGACGGCATCACCGCCACGGCTCTGGTGAAGGACTTCTTCGCCAAGCGGCTGGGGCCGGAGGTGGCCGCGCAGCAGATCGGCCACTACCTGCCCAACCGCGTGAATGACGGCTACGGTTTGAACCTGGACGGCGTGGAGCGCTTGGCCGGACAAGGCGTGCGCCTGCTGCTCACCGTGGACTGCGGCATAAGCGCCGTGGCCGAGGTGGCCCGCGCGCGCGAGCTGGGCATGACCGTTGTGGTGAGCGACCACCACCTGCCCCCGGACGAACTGCCCAAGGCCCATGGCATTTGCAATCCGCGCCTGTGCGGCGGGGCCTGCGCAGACGCCTGCACCGGCCTGTGCAACCTGGCGGGCGTGGGCGTGGCCTTCATGCTCATGGCCGCCCTGAACCGGCTTTTGCCCGGCCAGCCTGTGGACATGCGCCAGTTCCTGGACTTGGTGGCCCTGGGCACCGTGGCCGACGTGGTGGATTTGACCGGCCCCAACCGCATCCTGGTCAAAAATGGGCTGCTGCTCATCAAGGAGGCCCGGCGGCCCGGCATCGCTTCTCTCAAGGTCTACAGCGGCTACGACAAGCTGGCCGACCTGGGCGCCGGGCAGATCGGCTTCGGCCTCGCCCCGCGCATCAACGCCGCCGGGCGCATGGACGACCCGCAAACCGCCCTCTCCATGCTGCTGGCACCGGACATGGACACGGCCAATCCGCTGGCCTCCAAGCTCGACGGCCTGAACGCCCAGCGCCGCAGCGAGGAGCAGGCCATCCTTGAAGAGGCCCTGGCCCAGGCCGAGGAGCAGAAGGAGCGGCTGGGCCTTGTGCTCGCGGCCGAGCACTGGCACCCCGGCGTCATCGGCATCGTGGCCTCGCGCGTTGTTGAGCGGCATTATAAGCCCGTGCTCATGCTCTGCCGCGAGGACGCGCCCGACGAACCCGGCGGCGGCCACTGGAAGGGCTCCGGCCGCAGTGTGGCCGAATTCGACCTGCACGAAGGCCTCTCCGGCCTGGAACGCCTGTTCCTGGGTTTTGGCGGGCACAGGCAGGCGGCCGGGCTCTCCATGCGCCTTGAAAACCTCGACGCCCTGCGCGAAGGCTTCCACCTGGCCGTGGAAGCCGCCCTCGGTCCCACGCCCCTTAAGCCCTCGCTCAAGCTGGACCGCGAGCTGTCCTTCGGCGATATCTCCTTCACTTTGCTCAAGGAATTGGAGATGTTGCAACCATTCGGCATGGGCAACCCGGAGCCGCTGTTCGTCTCGCCGCCGGTGCTGGTGAAGGACTACCGCGTGTTCGGTAAGGACCACGTGAAGCTCAATCTGGCCGAGCAGGTGGGGGCGGACGCAGGGCGGCCCGGCGCGGTGCTGCCCGCCAAGGCTTGGCGCAAGGCCAATGATCTTCCGCGCGAGGTGCTGGGCAAGCTTATGCGCTTTGCCTTCACCCCGCGCATCGACCGTTTTGACGGCATTCCCAAAATCGAACTGCAAGTAAAGGACTGGGACGAATGATGGACGAACGCATGGGCGTGGGCTCCGCGCAGGAGCATTACGAGGCCATTCTGGATGACGTGTATCCCTGGATGATGGGGCCGTTCGACGTGAAGGCCGAGGAGCAGCAGGCGCTGTTCTCGCGCCTGGGCATTGCGCCCGGCGGCTGTGCGCGCGCGCTGGACCTGGGCTGCGGCCCCGGCTACCAGGCCGTGGCGCTGGCGCGGCTCGGTTTCCACGTCACCGGGTTGGACACCAGCCGCAAGCTGCTGGACGTGATGGCCCGGCAGACCATGGACCTGCACGTGCGCGGCGTGGTGGGCGACATCGCGCACCTGCGCGACCTTGCGCCCGGGCCGTGGTGCCTGGCCGTGTGCATGGGCGACACTCTGACCCATCTGCCAAGCAAGGACGCCGTGCGGCAGTTGCTGCGCGACGTGAAGTCCATGCTGGAGCCCGGCGCGACCGTGGTCATCGGCTGGCGCGACATGAGCGCGCTGCCGCAGGGGCTGGACCGCTTCATCCCTGTGAAGGCCGACCTTGAGCGCGTGGCGCACTGCTTCATCGAGCAGGAAAGCGAGGATGCGTACCTTGCGCACGACATCGTGTACACGCGGGAGGGCGAGGCGTGGCGCTTCGCCAAGGGCTGCTACCGCAAGCTGCGCATCGGCTCGGACTGGCTGGCGGCCGAGCTTGAGGATTGCGGGCTCAACATCCGCCACCGCGAGGTGGAACGCGGCATGACCCGGCTGGTGGCGGGGTAGGGGAGCAAAGGTGCGACACCCTGGTCAGAGGCTTATGTTGGCTCACGCCAAAGGCTCGGACTACCGTGCAGACATTGATGGGCTAAGAGCGCTGGCAGTGCTCCTTGTCATCGGGTTTCATGCATACCCGACGATGGTGCCTGCCGGTTTTGTTGGAGTCGATATTTTTTTTGTGATTTCAGGGTATTTGATATCGTCCAAGATTGCTGAGGAGTTGCAACACGGTTCATTTAGTTTTTTTTCGTTTTACGGAAAACGAATCCGGCGCATTTTTCCGTCTTTGGTCGTGACGCTTGTCTGTGTCGTGATTATAGGTTGGCTGGTGCTTTTGCCTGTCGAGCTCAAGCAACTGGGCAAGCACGCATTGTTCAGCTCATTCTTTTTATCAAACTATGTTTTTTGGTCAGAGTCAGGATATTTCGACACTGGAGCGACAGTTAAGCCGTTGCTGCATCTTTGGTCTCTTGGGATTGAAGAACAGTTTTATCTTCTTTGGCCATTATTTTTGTGGTTTTTTTGGAAGAATAGGGTAAGCTTATTTTTTGCTTCTTTTGTATTGGTTGTATTCTCTCTTGGATACAATCTAATTGCTATTCAGGCTGACAAAGCTACAGTATTTTTTTCACCATTTTCTAGATTTTGGGAGCTTGGTGCAGGAGCTGCGCTCGCGCTCATAAAGAACAAATCCTGCCAAACAAATTCAGGGTTTATTTTTTATTCTTTCGTCCACATATTGCGATCTCGTTTTATAAATTGGGGGCGGTTGTGCTTACCTTGGCTTTCGGTCACTGGCTTGACGCTAATCGGCTATTCACTATTCCTGATTACCCCTCAGTCTGCGTTTCCTGGATGGCTAACTTTGCTGCCTGTGATTGGTACTGTGCTTATTATTGCCGCAGGTCCTACCCCTTTGGTCAATAGAGTAATGCTTTCCAATAAGGTTCTGGTAAGAATTGGGGTATTCAGTTATCCATTGTATCTTATTCACTGGCCTCTGCTTTCTTTTCAACATATAATTAATCACGGAGACCTGACGTCGCAGCAGGCTCTTCTTTTAGTCTCTGTTTCTATCGTCTGCGCGGTTGTGATTTATTATCTTGTCGAATATCCTTTACGATTCAAAATTAATAAAATAAAAAGTACACAATTTCTTATTGCTTCAATGCTGTTTGTTTTTTTTATATCATGTGCTATTTTTTTTAGCAATAAGGAAATGTTTTTTAGCCACGATGCCGTCTTGGCTGAAAAAGTTGCTGAGCAACTTGTCATCGGCAAGATAAAGAAACCAGAAGCCTTTTCTTTCGTTCAAGGCGCTTTCGTATTGCGTTCCGATGGTGATTTTGCAGGAACTGTACTTTTTGTTGGTGATTCCCATGCAACCCACTATTGGCACGCCATGCAAGGGGCACGGGAACGTGTGCGTAATAAGAGTCTTAAACCATATTCTGCGGCCTACATAGATTTGCCGATAGGCGAGCCTGTTCCTGCCAAGTTTCTGGCGGATAAATCAATCCATAGGATCGTGTTTTCATATTTTTGGGCATATAGATATGGGAGCGATAAGGTGGACTATGCTGCCCGGGGGGCGGGCTTGGGGCCAAACAGAAATGTCCCTTTCATGAAACAAATGCCTGCAGATGACATGGCGCAGTTGGACGAAAGGATTCTTTCTGCCGCAAAGTCTGCTCAGCGCAACGGAAAAGAGGTTGTTTTCATCCTTGATAATCCGTTTGGCGTAGAGTTCGATCCATTTACTTTTTTTAAGAGGTCCTGGATGGGGTACAGTCTCAATATCCCGAATCCACTTGCTCGGACTATTGCCATAGAACGGACGGAGCCCATACGTTCAAGGATCATTTCCATCGCGGGCAAGGCTGGGGCAACAATTATCGACCCAATGAAGACGCTATGCAACGGTGTGTTCTGTCCAGTCGTATCAGAGGATGGTGTGCTAATGTATAGGGATTATGATCATATTTCTCCGCGAGCCTCTAGTGAGCATGTGCGCTATTTGGATCCGCTGTTTGAATAAGGTCCACATTTTTGTTCCCCCCCACCAGCTCCGCCGCGTGGTAGCTGCTGCGCACCAGCGGCGCGCAGAACATTTTGGGCACGCCCATTGAGCGGCCGTACTCGGCCAGCGCGTCGAAGTCCTCCGGCGGCATGTAGCGCTGCACGGGCGGGTGCAGGCGCGAGGGCCGCATGTACTGCCCCACCGTTATCATCGTGCAGCCCGCGTCGCGCAGGTCGCGGATGACCGCGCGAAGCTCCTCGTCCGTTTCCCCCAGTCCCACCATCAGCCCGCTCTTGGCCGGTATGCCCCGGCTGTCTTCCCCTTTATAGGCTGCCGTGCGCCGCAGCACGTCCAGGCTCTGCGCATAGTTCGCCTGCGGGCGGACCGACGCATACAGGCGCGGCACGGTCTCCACGTTGTGGTTCAGCACGTCCGGCCGCGCGGCCAGCACGGTCTCCAGCGCCGCCGCGTCGCCCTGGAAGTCCGGGATGAGCACCTCCACGGTGCAGTCGGGCATGCGTCCCTTCACCAGGCGGATGCACAGGGCGAAGTGCTCCGCGCCGCCGTCGGGCAGGTCGTCGCGCGTGACGGAGGTGATGACCACGTGCTTGAGGCCAAGGCGCGCCGCGCCCTCGGCCACGCGCCGGGGCTCGTCCGGATCCGGCGGAAGTTGTCGGCCGGGGCTGATGTTGCAGAAGGCGCAGTTGCGCGTGCACTCGCGGCCAAGCACCAGGAACGTGGCCACGCTGCGCGAGAAGCACTCCCACTTGTTGGGGCAGCGCGCGCTCTGGCACACGGTGTTCAGGTCCAGGTCGCGCAACAGCGCGCCGGTGTTGCCGTAGTCGCGGCTACTGGGCAGCTTCACCCGCAGCCAGGGTGGAATGCGCAAAGCGGGCGCGGAATTCTCTGGCGAGGACATCCTTCACTTCCTTGATTGCAATGGGGGATTCAAGCGGCCGTCCGGCCTCGGCGCTCATGGAGGTGGCCTTTGCCCCGCCGATGCCGCAGAGCGTGATGAGGTCGAAGAGGCTGACATCGTGCCCGACGTTGAGCGCCAGCCCGTGGTAGGTGACGAAGCGCTTGACGCCGATGCCCATGGAGCAGATTTTGCGTGCGCTTGCGTCCGGCCCGGTCCACACGCCGGGGAAGCCTGTGCGTCGGGCGACATCAAGGCCGAAGGCCGCGCAGGTGCGGATAACGGCCTCTTCCATGTCGAAAAAGAACTGCCGGATGCCGCCGGGCCGTTTCTCCACGCGGAAGATGGGGTAGGCCACCAGCTGGCCGGGAAAGTGGCAGGTGATGTTGCCGCCGCGCAGGGTCTGGGCCAGCTCTATGCCCTGGGCGCGCAGATGCGCCTCGCCCACGTGCAGGTTTTCGCCGCCGCCCTGCCGCCCCAGGGTGATGACCTTGGGGTGCTCCAGCAGGTACAGCGTTTCCTCGCCGCCTCCCTGGACCTCGGCCAGGGTGCGCAGTTGCTGGGCCTCGGCCTCGCGGTAGGGGATGAGCCCCAGGTCCACGATGCGCATGGCCTAGGCTTTCCCCTTGCGTTTGCCTGCTGCGCCCTTGGGGCCGGGCTTGCCCGCAGGCTTGCCTGTTGGCTTTGCAGGGCGCTGGCTGGGCAGGCGTTTGGACGGGCGCGGCGCGGGCGTTGCGGCTGCGCCCAGATCCTGGGCCAGTTCGTCGGCCAAGCCTTCGGCCAGCATGGATTCCACGGTAAGCGCCTGGCCCTTTTGCCGGGCAGGGGCCTTGCCTTGGGGCGTTTTGCCGGGCGCTGTCGGGCGGCGTGGGCCGTTTGCGGACCTGGGCGCGGCCTTGGGACCGGCCTTAGCCCCGGCTTTGGGCGTGGGCTTGGGCGATGGTTGGGCTTGGCCCATCGGGCGTTGTCCCGATGGCCGCGGCGACGCATCGCCGCTCATGGGCAACACCAGCGCCCCGCTCTTGGCGTCGGTCGCGGGTTCCTCGGGCCAAGCGGCTTCCAGCAGCGCGCCGGGCTGTGGCACAAGATGTTTCCTGGGCAGGCTCAGCAGGGTGAGGCCGCGCTCGGAGCAGGCATACTGTCCGAAGCGGCGCGGGGCGTCCACGCCCTCGGGCGCGGGCAGCTCGAAAGGCCCGGACACTGCGCGCACAAGGCTTTTTCCCTCTGCCGCGTCGAGCTTTCTGCCCTTGGCCGAGAACTGTAGGAAGGAGAGGCTGACGTTGTCCTTGGGCAGCCGCGCCTCGTCGGAGAGCTTCTTGAGCCAGGCCGGGGCCGCCTCGGCTTCGAAGTTGAAGTGGCACCAGGCCGTGTAGCCGCGCCCGCTCATGGGGCAGGGACCGGTATGCGGGCACGGGGCCAGCGGCTTCAGGCCATGGTGCAGCAATCCGCGCCGAAGCGCGGCGATGAGGTGCGCCGAGGGCCGCACGCCGGGCTCAACCACGCACAGCGCGCCCGTGGGGGTGAGCATGGAGCGCAGGTGCTGGGCAAGCGCATCGGCGTTCTCTGGCAGGTCCTGGTCCTCGCCTCTGTGCAGCACCTCGTTCAACGCGTTGGCCATGATGAGGAGGTCGGCCTTTTCGCGCAGGCGGGCGTCCAGCGGGCCTTTGACCAGGGTGACCTTCCAGGGGGCCAGGCCGCCGTGCCCTTCCGCCAGGCTGGAAAGCGCGTCGAGCCCCAGGCGCATGGGCTTGGGCGCGCGGTCCACGCATACGAAAGTCAGTTGGCGTTTGCGCAGATGCGGGCGGCTCATCCACAGGGCCAGGGGCGCGGTGAGCGGGCCCGTGCCAAGATCGATGACCGTGGCCCCGGCTTCCGGCGCATCGCCGCCGGGATCAAGGGCCAGGCCGTTGAAGAGCACGCCCAGGCGGTAGATGTTCCAGGGCAGGAAATAGCGCATGTAGGCCGAGAGCGCTGCCGGGTCGGAGAGATAGTCGCGACGGAGGTCGCCGCGCTCATCGGTGAGCAGGTGCGACAGGCGCCGGATGTCGCCGGGCAGTTCGCGGCGGTGCTGTTTGCGCATGGGCATGGCCGCGTCCAGGTGCCGGGGCAGGGCGGCCAGCAGGGCGAGGAAGTCGCCGCCGGGACGCGGGAAGAGTTGCTCAGGGAACATGTCGCAGCACCATCCTTTCAACGTACAGGGAGCCGAAGCCGGAGTCCGAGGCCAGATCCAGCGCGCGGCACTTTCCGGGCAGGGCGCGCACCCAGTCCCAGGCCTGGGGGGAGTTGAGCAGCAGCCGCGCCCCGGCGAGCGAGGTGTTGCCCGCGCGCACCAGCCGCCCGGCGAGCGCCTCGGGCAAAAAGCCCAGGGCGGCCAGGTCGCGGGCGTCCACATGCTCGCCCATGGCCCCGGCGAGAAAGACCGCCGTAAGCGCCCCGGCGCGCAGGCCGGACTCCGCCAGCAGGCGCGAGAGCGCCAGATTGAAGGCCGCCTTGACCTTCACCAGCTCTTCCACGTCCGAGGCGGGCAGGCCAAGGCCGCCGCCAAGGTCGAGAACGGTCTCGCCGCCCTGTTCGGATGTGTTCCCGGCGATTTTACGGCCAAGAGGCGTGGCGGGTACCACGAAGCGGCCGGACTCGTCCAGCGCCCCGGCGCGCAGCAGCGCGGCCGCAAGCGACAGGTAGCCCACGCCCGTGATGCCGCCGTCCTCGCCGGGCTGTGGCGGGCGCTCCACGTATTCGGGCCGCAGGCCAGCCGGGGTCAGGGCGAAGGCGCGCACAGCGCCCGGAGCGGCGGTGCGGCCGTGGCGCAGGCCCACGCCTTCCAGGGCCGGGCCCATGGGCACGCTGGCCAGCAGATACTCGTCCGGGGAGAGGGCCAGCACGAACTCGCCATTGGTGCCGAGGTCGGCCAGGAGGAAGGGAAAGCGTGGCGACCCGGACTCCGGGTTCGTCGTTTCCAGGCTCACGGCGGCCAGTCCGGCGCTGATGTCCGCGCCCACGAAGGGCGCGAGCAGGGGCGGGATGCGCGCGGGCGGCAGGTCTGACGCAAGCTCGCGCTCGTCGCCCCCGGTATACTCAAGATGGTAGGGAGCGCGTGAAAGCCCCTCAAGGGGCAGGCCGAGCAGCAGACAGGTCATGGCGCTGTTGCCCGCCACGCACAGCCGCGACACGGGTGCTTTCGCCTTGTGTTCGGCCGCCGCGACGAGCTGGCGCAGACGGTCCAGCACAAGGCCGCGCAGGATGTCCGCTCCGCCGGGCCGCGCCGCGAAGCCCAGGCGTGACATGACCTCGCTGCCCAGGCCCATCTGTGGGTTCAGCTCCTGGCCGGAGGCAATGGCCTCGTGGCCGGAAAGCGCGGTCCAGTGGATGCTGGTGGTGCCCAGGTCCACGGCGAGGGCGGCTGCGTCGCGCGCGTGCGCGGTCCCGGCCGAACCGGACTGCTGGCGCGCCTGGCCGGAGCGTTTTGGCTCTGGAAGCTCGATGTCGCAGGCCTGCGCCGGATGCAGGCAGGAGAGCCGCCAGCCCTGGGCCAGAGCTTCGGCCCCGAGCCTGCGCAGTTCTTCGTCGCGTGGCGGCGGGGCGGACTGGACGAAGCGCACGCGGCACAGGCCGCACTTGCCCAGGCCCGCGCACAGGGGCACCCCATCCCAAAGCCCGGCCAGAAAGATGGCCTGGGCAAGGGTGAGCTGCGGGTCAGGCACACGTTCAAGGACTCTGCCGTCGCTGGTGGCGATGCGGATCATTTGCGGCCTCTGGTGGGAATGCGCGGCAGATGTACGGTAAAGGCCGCCCCCTTGCCCGGCTGGCTGTCCACGCGGATGCGCCCCCCCATGCCGCTGACCAGGTTGTGGCACAGGGAGAGGCCCAGGCCCGTGCCCTGGCCCGGCGGCTTGGTGGTGAAGAAGGGGTTGAATATCTTGTCCATGTTTTCCGGCGCAATGCCTGGCCCGTTGTCCGAAACGCGTATGCGGATCTCGTTCTGGTCGGCCTCGGCCGCCACCTCGATGACGCCGCCGCGATCAACGGCCTGCAGGGCGTTGGTCATGAGGTTCAGCACCACCTGGCGCAACAGCGGCGAGTCCGTGCGCAGCATCGGCAGGTCCTGCTGCATATTGCGCGCGAGCGAGACGTTTTTGTACGCGGCTTCCTTGTCCACCAGCCTGGCCATGTCGTCGATGAGCCGCGCCACATCCACCTCCTGCAAAATGGGCTCGCGCTTGCGCGCGAAGTCCAGCAGCTTGTGGGTGATGTTCTTGCAGCGGTCCACCTGCGCGCGGATCTCCCGCAGCGAGTCCTTGATTTCGGTGAAGTCGGCGGAGCTGTTTTTCTCGACCTCGCCCACCAGGTGCCCGGCCCATTCGGTTTCCTGGGCGATAATGGCGATGGGGTTGTTGATTTCGTGCGCGATGCCCGCCGAGAGTTCGCCCACGGCGGCCAGCTTTTGCGACTGGATGAGTTGGGCGTTGAGGGAGGTTTTGGCCTCTTCGGCCTGGGTAAGGCGCTCCATCAGCGTTCGGGCGTGGATTGCGGCCATGACCAGGGCGGCCATGGCCAAAAGCGCGGCCAGCGGCAGACTTGCGAAGGCCGCCGCAACGACCAGGGCGCCCAGGGCTGGGGGCAGCAGAAAGTGTAGCCAAAGCACCGCGCGGCGCTCCCCGCCCACGCGCGTGCCCGTGGCCCTGGCGAGCAGGGCGCGCACGCCGCCCGGAGGGTTATCCCCTGGCCTGCGCGCTGACATTGAGGGCCTTGCGCTCGGCCGCCCGGCGCACCTTGTCCAGCAGATCGTCGAAATCCGCGGGCTTGAGCACGTAGTCGTACGCGCCAAGGCTCATGCCCTGCATCCCGGCGTCAAGCGAGGCGTGCCCGGTAAGCATGATGACTTCGGTCATGGGGCGCTTGGCGCGTATCTGCCGCAGCACTTCAAGCCCGTCCATGCCGGGCATCCGCACGTCCAGAATCACCACGTCGAAATCCTGCTCGTCAACAAGGCGCAAGGCCTCCGCACCACTCCCGGCCGTGGCCACCGGAATTTTGCGGATGCGGAAGCGTTTTGTCATGGTTTCGACGAAGTCGGCCTCGTCGTCCACAAGCAGGATGTTCATGTCCATTCGCGCTCCTTGAAGCCTTTGCGCAAAGGCTAGTCTTTGTTCAGCGGCAGACCGATGATGAAGGTGGCCCCGTGGCCTTCCTCGCTTTCCACCGTGATGCGTCCGCCCAGCTTCTGGACGATGCTGAAACTGATGGTGAGCCCAAGGCCCGTGCCCTCGCCCACCTTTTTGGTGGTGAAGAAGGGGTCGAATATCTTGTCGAGCTTTTCCTTGGGGATGCCGGGGCCGGAGTCCTTGATGGTGATGATGACCTCTTCGGGATCGTGCACGGCCATTGTGCGGATGTGGATATGCCCGTCCTTGCCGATGGCGTCGATGGCGTTGTCGATGATGTTCAAGAACACTTGCTGGAGTTGGGACGAGTCGCTGGCCACGAACGGCAGGTTCTTTTGGAAGCCGGTGTGGATCTCGATGCCGCGGTACCGCGCCTCGTTCTGCAGGAAGGTTATGGTCTGGTTGATGACCTCGTTGATGTTCACATCCTCGTGGATGGGGTCCATGCGCCGGGCGAAGCCCAAAAGTCGATGGGTCACATCCTTGGCGCGGGTGACGTGCTGTTCGATTTTGGCGAGCGCCCCTTCGTATTCCTTGAAATTCGGACTGGCCTTGATGTCCTCCTCGGCCAGCAGGTCGCGCATCCACCCCGCTTCTTCCTTGATGATGGCCAAGGGGTTGTTGATTTCGTGGGCCACGCCGGCGGCCATTTTGCCGAGGGACGCGAGCTTGCTCGACTGGGTGAGGCTGGCGTTCAGCGCGGCCTTTTCCCGTTCCGCTTGCATCAACTGCCCCAGGATGGTGTTGCTGGTGAGGATGGTGCCTCCGGCGATGAGCAAGAAGCCCCCGGCCAGCAGCAGCCAGACCATGGAGCGCGTACGCGCCAGCGGCATCAGCTCCTCTGAGGGGTCGTCGCGAATGGCGAGCAGCCAGTTCTTGTTTTCAAGCCAGGCCAAGCCGACGAGAAACGGCTTGCCGTCCACGTTGATGGACTCCGTGCGCACGCCGGAAAACTTGGGGAAGGATCCGAAGTCTACGCGTTGCAGCAGCTTTGGGCCAAAGCGAGGCTTTGACTGGAGCACATTGTCGGCATTGAGCAAAAAGGCGTCGCCGTTGGTGCCCAGTTGGTCGCTCTGCACAAGCGAGTCGAAGATGTCCGAGTCGATGGTGGCGCGCAGAATCCAGGTGCGGTCGCCCTCGCGGCGGCTGACGGCGATGATGAAGTGCGGATAATTGCGGCGGCCCAGAAACACGTCGCTGATGTAGAAGCCTTTGGCCGAGACCTGGTTGAACCAGTCCTCGTCCTTGTAATTGGCGGTGCGTATGGCCCGGTACGGGCCTGTGTAGACCACATGGTCGCCGTCCTGGTCGATGACGCCCAGGTCGATGTAGTACTTGCTGCGCGCCTGCATGAGGGTGAACACCCGCTCAAGCGTGCCTTCTTCCAGAAAGTATTGCAGCTTGTGCGTATAGGCGATGGCCATGAGCTGCGAGAGGCGCTCGTTCAGGAACAGGTCGATGGTGCGGCGCTTGTTTTCGGTAAGGTGGCTTAAGTGTTGCACCACCTTGCCAATGTGCGCGGATTCGAACTGGCGGAAGATGGCGTAGCCCAGGATGAGCAGCGGAATGAGCGAGAACCCCAGTGTGGTCAGGACCATCTTGATGCGCAGTTTCGTGTAGCCCGAACCTTCGATCATGCCTTCCACCCCGCTTTGCGCTGTGCGTGGGCTGGCGGTCGCGTCCGCACGGCCCGTCGAAACCCGCTTCCAGGGTGCATGATTACCCTCTGGGTGCGCGATATGCAAGGGGGAAACGCCAAAGCATGGCGCGCGAGCCCTTGTCTTGATAAGACAAATCTGCGATTGCTGAACCATGGCCGACCGACCCGGATTCTTTCGCCGGATTCTGCGGACCCTTTGCGGTGACGCGTGCGCTCCCCCCCCTGGCGAGGAGGAGCTGCGAACCCTGTTCGCCGCCCGTTCACAGGCCTTCATGCGCCTTCTGTCGGCCAACAACAAGGCGCTTGAGATCATGAGCGATCTTGAGGAGGCGCTCGGAGGATCGCGCATATTCGGCATGAGCTTCATTCGGGCAAACACTACCGCCGTTGGCGTCAACGTGTTCAAGCTCGTGCGGTCCCTCACCGAGTTGGAGCCCGGCCGCTACGAGCCGCTTTTCGACCGACTCGCGTCCATTCAAGCCGAGATTGACGCCATCCTTTCCCGCAAGGCCGGGCGGCAAGCCGCGCCCCTGGTCCTTGATGTGTCCCGCATCGACCGCCATGCCGCCGACCTTGTGGGCGGCAAGATGGCCAATCTCGCCGACATGCGCACCTCCCTTGGCCTGCCGGTTCCCGCGGGGTTCGTGGTCACGGCCGCAGGGTACGAGGCCTTCATGGCCGCAGGCGACCTGCAGGCCGAAATCAACGCCCGTCTGCAATCCCTGCCCGAAGACGCCGCACCGGGCGATGCCGAGGCTGTGGCCGCGCGGTTTCGCGTTTCCTCGGAAATCCGCCAGAGCATAATGGCCGCCCAGGTGCCGCCACCCCTGGCCGACGCCATTCGCGGGGCCTATGCCTGCCTGCGCGAGGAACTGGGCGGCGCAACGGTGAGGGTTTCGCTGCGCAGCAGCGCCCTGGGCGAGGATGCGGCCGGAACGACCTTTGCCGGGCAATTCAAGAGCATCCTGAATGTGCCCGAAGAAGGCCTGCTCGACGCCTACAAGGAGATCGTCGCCAGCAAGCACACTCTGCACGCCATCACCTACCGGCTGAACCGGGGCATCCGCGACGAGGATGTGGCCATGTGCGTGGGCTGCATGGAGCTGGTGGACGCCCGCGCAGGAGGGGTCATGTATTCGCGCAACCCGCTGGCCCCCCGCGATCCTGCCGTGGTCATCAACTCCGTATGGGGGCTGCCCACCGCCGTGGTGGACGGCACCACGCCAACCGATCTGTTCGTGGTCGAGCGCGTGTCCGGGGACGGTTTCGCCCTGCGCGAGCGCGAGATCAAGACCAAGGCCGAGCGGACCGTGCCGGACCAAGGCGAGGGCCTTCGGCGCGAGGTCCTGCCTGCCGAATTGGCGGCGGAGCCTTCGCTCACCGATGCGCAAGCCCTGGAGCTGGCTCGCTTTGCTGATGGATTGGAGCGCGCCTACGGGGGGCCGCAGGACATCGAGTGGGCTGTGGACCCGGCCGGGCGCGTGCAGTTGTTGCAGTGCCGTCCGCTTGCCTTGGCCGCCCCGGACGCGACCGGCATTCCAACGGGACGCGCCGTTCCTGGCGCCACGGAGCTTCTCGCCGGTGGAGCGGCCGCCTGCGCCGGAGCCGGGGCCGGGCCGGTATTCGTGGCGAGAAAAGAGATCGACGCCCTGCGCTTTCCCGACGGGGCCGTGCTTGTGGTTCCCATGGCCTTGCCGCGCTGGGCGGCGTTGTTGCCGCGCGCCGCAGCTCTTGTGGCGGAGCAGGGGGGCATCACCGGGCATCTGGCCAATGTCGCGCGCGAGTTCGGGGTGCCTGCGCTTTTTGATGTTCCTGGCGCGGCGGATGCGCTGTCCGAGGGCGTCGAGGTGACGGTGGACGCGTTGGGGCGACGCATCTATGCGGGCCGCGTGGATGCGTTGTTGTCCAAGCAGGCGCCGCGGGCGACGGTCATGGCGGGCAGCCCCGTGTTTGAATGCCTGCGCGAGGTTTCACGGCTTGTGCTGCCCTTGAACCTTACGGATCCTGAGTCGCCGGAGTTCCGGCCGGAAAACTGCTCCACCTACCACGACATCACCCGCTATGCCCACGAGATGAGCGTGCGCGACATGTTCGACTTCGGCGCGCGCAGCGGTCTGGCCAGCCAGGCCAGCAAGCAGCTGGCGTGCGAAGTGCCCATGCAGTGGTGGGTGGTCAACCTGGACGACGGTTTCACCGGCCCGGTGCCGGAACGGTTCGTCCACCTTGCCGACATCTCCAGCGCGCCCATGCTGGCCATCTGGGCGGGCATTTGCGCGGTGCCTTGGGCCGGGCCCCCGCCGGCAAGCGCGCGCGGCATGATGAACGTCTTCCTTGAAGCCACCATGAACCCCGAGCTGGCCGAAGGCGGACCGGGGGGATTCAGCGACCGCAACGTGTTCATGATCTCCAGCCGCTACGCCTGCCTGAGCTCGCGTTTCGGTTTCCATTTCACGACCATTGAATCCATGCTCACCGATGGCGACTTTGATTCCTACGCCGGATTCAAGTTCAGCGGCGGCGCGGCGGACGCGGGCCGCCGGGTGCTGCGCGCCGAGCTTATCGCCGATGTGCTGGAGCGGCACGGCTTTCACGCCAAGGTGCGCGGCGACAACCTTTTCGCCAAGGCGGAGAGCCGCGACCATGGCTTCATCCTCGACAGGCTGCGCATCCTTGGCTACCTGCTGGTGCACACGAGACAGTTGGACATGGCCATGGCCGACAGGGGAGCGGCCGATGCCATGCGCGACAAGTTGCTGTCCGACATCACGGCCATATTGGCGGTTCCCTTTCCCCTTCCGCAGGCGTGCCAGGGCTGGGCAAAAGCCGGGGGCAAGGCATGAGCGGACGGGTGCGGGTGCTCCATGTGCTCAAGTCCCTGGGGCTTGGCGGCACGGAGAAGGTCGCCCAGTCGTTTCTTGCGCATTTGGACAGGGACCGCTTCGAAACCGCCGTCCACAGCCCGGAGGACGGCCCCCGCGCCGCGCAGATCCGCCAGGGCGGCAGCGCCACCTTCGTGGGCATGGATCTTGGCCGTGCATTGTCCGTCTTTCGCCCGCAGGTGGTGCATCTGCACCGGGCGGGCTGGCCGGAACCGGAGTTCCTCCGCCCAGTGCGGGACTACGCAGCCAGGAACCCTGTCCTGGTGGTGGAGACCAATGTTTTCGGCCGACACGACCCCTCGCCTTCGGGGAGCGTCATCGACACGCACCTGTTCGTTTCGCATTTCTGCGCCGAGCGCTACGCCAGGCATACGGGCGTTGCTGTTTCCTGGCCCCGCTACGGGGTGCTCTACAACCCAGTGGACACGGATTTTTTCGCCGCCGCCCTGCCCGATGGACCGCAGCCTTCCGAGCCGGTCGTCGGCCGCATTTCCCGGGCCGATCCCGGCAAGTGGTCGCGTCTGGCCCTTGAGATTCTGCCCATCCTGGCGCGCGCAACGCCGGGGTTCCGCTACCGTGTGGTGGGCGGCGTCCCCGAGGCCATGTCCTTTGTGCGTGCGCACGGTCTTTCGCCCCATGTGGAGTTTCTGCCGCCGCTGTCCACGGACGCCGAGCTCGCCGGATTCTATGGAGGACTTGCCGTGCTGGCCCACGCCAACGACGCGGGTGAGAGCTTCGGACTGGTCATCGCCGAAGCCATGGCCTGCGGCCTGCCCGTGGTGACGCATCCAAGCCGCGAGGAGCGCGACAACGCGCAGGTGGAGCTTGTGGAGCACGGTGTCACCGGACTTGTGGCGGAAACCGCCGAGGAGTACGCGGCCTGCGTGCGACGTCTGCTTGAGAATTCCGCCGAGGCGCGCGCCATGGGTCTCGCCGGGCGGGATAAAGCCCGGCGGCTGTACCGCGCTCAGGACATCGCGGGCAGGCTTGGCGACCTGTACGAGGAGTTACTGGCGCGCAAGAGGGAGGGAGCATGAGCGTGGACGATCCGCTTTTCGAGTATGCGGCCGAGGTGCTCTCCTTCGGGTTTAAGGATGCTGCGGAGGCCGTTCCGCCCGATCAGGGCGCGCCGGACGCCATGGAGCGCATCATCGCCCGTTGCCTGGCGGCTTTTGCCCGTTCGGGCAGGAAGCACATGGCGTTGCTTGGACTGGGGTCGGGCTTCGTGGCCAAAGCCCTGGCCTCATCGCTGCCCCACGGGGCGCTGGTGGTGTGCGAACAGGACGTGGAATTGGCCAGAAGCCTGTCCCGGGCAGGTCGGCTTGGCTGGTGGCGGCGCGAAGGCGGGGCGCGGCTCGCCCTGGACGCCTCCCCCTGGGCGCTGCTGTTTTTGTTCGACCGTGCCGCAATCCGGCTCGATGACCTTTTTGTGCTGCCCAATCCTGAACTGGACCCGGCCCGCAAGGTCCGGCTGCGGACGCTGGAGACCCTGCTCTGCCGGTCACGGCTTTTGGGGCCGCCGCCGCAAGTCCCTGCGCCGCGTCTTTCGGTGGCCGCAATCGTTTCGCCAGCCGAGCCGGAACTCCAGTGCTTTTTCGCCCAGTTGCCGCCCTGGCTGCATGAGCTGGTTCTGGTCTGGGATGCGGAGCACCTGCCTTCCATGAATCTCCCGCGCGCGTTTCCCGTTTGGCAGACGGCCCGGCCCTTGGCCCGCGACTTCGCGGCCCAGCGCAACGCCATGCTTGCCGCCTGCACGGGAGACTGGGTGTTCAGCCTGGATGCTGACGAGCGGCTGTCGGATATTGATTGGGCGGCTTTGCCGCTTTTGTGTGCCTACCCAGACATTTGCGCTTGGCATCTGCCCCGCGTGACGGTCTACCCGACCCCGGGCCGCGCCCTTGCTGGGTATGGCCTTTGGCCGGACGTGCAGCTGCGCTTGTTCCGCCGCGCGCCTGGCCTGTCTTACGTCGGCTCGGTGCATGAGCGGCTTACCGGGCTTGCCGGGCGTCAGGCCGTGTCGCTGGACCTGGAGATTGAGCACTTGAGCCGCCTGCGCAAGGGGGAGGCGGAAATTCGCCGCAAGCTGGAGGGATTCGACGAGGCCGCTGCGGGAAGCGTGCGCCATACGCTGAGCGCGGAGTATCCGAGCGTGCCCCGTTCGCTGCTGACGTCGCATCGGACGATGCTGCCCAGGGGGCTCTTGCTTCCAGACGCGATGGCGTGAGTGCGCCGAAGCTTGCTTCCCTTGCGCGAAGCGTCTAGACTGTTTTTTCTACAGCAACGTCAACACCGGAAGGACCACGGATGCGGATTCTTTGCCCCTTGTGCGGGTTTGCACGGGAAGTGGACGAGAGCAAGATACCCCCGCGCGCCCAGATGGCCACCTGCCCCAAGTGCGCGCACAAGTTTCGCTTTCGTGTGGTGGATGATCTGGAGCCGGAGGCGGGCGCGCCCGGCGCCCCGCACGCTGGCCAAGCTGCCGCCGCGAGGCAGGGAGAGCAGGGCCTGGGGACGCCTGTCGATGCTCCCGCCGACCCCATGGCCGCCCAGCGCGCAGCCGCTGCCGCAGCCTGGAAGCGGTTGCAGGACAGCCGTCCGGGCAAATCTTTGGATGCCCCCGGAGCCGATGCGCTTCGGCCGGACCAGGATGACCAGGCCCAGGCGACGCCAGGGCCGGAATTCCCGGCTTCGCCGAAACGGGAGGGCGGCGTCGACACCACCGGAAGCTTTGGCCCTTCATCCGGCCCGGCCCCTGGCCCGGCATCGGAAGCTCCGTCCAGCCCGTCCTTTGGTCCAAGCGGCGCAGGCGGCCAGTCTTGGCCCGAACCCGGAGCGCCAAAATCAACGGGTTCGCCCGTGCCCTTCGAGGATCTCCCCCGCCATGGCTTTTTTTCCGGCCTGTGGGCAACCATACGGACATTGCTGACCAAGCCCGGAGAGTTCTTCCGCGCCATGCCCGTGGCCGACGGCATGGCCAAACCGCTCATCTTTCACGTGCTGCTGGCCGAGTTCATGGTGGCCTGCCAGTATGTCTGGAGCTTGGCGGGCATCGGAGCCACGGCCCAGTATATTGGCAGCCCAGAGCTTATGCAAATGGGGCTTGGAGCATCGGGAGCCGCGCCCGTGCTGCTCCTCGTCGTCTACCCGCTGTTGCTGGTGCTGCGGCTCATGCTCATGACCGGCGTGGTCCATTTGTTGCTGCGCCTGCTGCGTTCCGGCGGCGCCGGGGCCGAGGCCACCTTCCGCGTGCTGTGCTATTCCGCGGCGCCTCTGGCTTTGGGCATCTTCCCCGTCTTGGGGCCGCTGGTGGGCGGCATCTGGAGCATCGTCCTCACGATCCTCGGCCTCAAGGTTGTCCACCGCACCAGCATGGCCGCCTCCATGTTCGCCGTGTTCGTGCCCATCCTGCTGCTGCTGGCCGCGCTCGTCGGCCTGATGCAGGGCCTGGTTCAGGCGGGGTGAGGCCATGGGCGGCGAGCGCCGGGTGCTGCATTGGCTGGTGCGCACGTGGCGCGCGCTGTGCACGGCGCGCAGGGCCATGCGTGAGCAGAACCCCGGCGGGCTTCTGCGCCTTGCCGTCGAGGTGCGCACCCTGGCCGAGGCCGCCTGCCGCGTGTGTCCGCCGGAGCGCAAGCTGCAAGCGCGCATACGCGCAGTGCTTGAGGAGATGGACCGCCTGACGGCCATAGCCGCCACGCCTGAGTTCCGCCGTTTGGATCCTGGCCAGCGCCAGCAGTTGCGCAAAGGCCTTGTGCGCTCGCGTGAGCAGTTGCTGCGCGTCATGGGCCAGGTGCCCGTGCCCACCCGGACCCTGCAATAAGCTTCGGTACGCATCTTGCTTTCTGTCTGGCGGGGCCGGTGCGAGCGTCGGGAATCCGGCGCGCTCGGCCGCAAACATTGTCAGTATCTGGAGCCGCCATGAAGCAGATCGTCCGCGCTTTTTGCCTGGCCGCGCTGGCCGCGCTTGCCCTTGCGGCCTGCGCCCACGTGGAGCCGGGCGTCACGCAGCAGACCAAGGTCTACCGCGACGCACCGGTTGAGAAGTCGCGTCTGGCCGTCAACGTGCGGCCCAAGGCACGATTGACGGATTCGCCGCGTGTGCTCATGTATCCCTTCTGGATCGCCCAGAAAATGGACAACCACCTTTTGGTGGGGCGCGAAATGGCGCGCATCGTCCATCAGACCTGGACCGGGCTGGAGGTGTTTCCCACCCTGGCCTACGATTCGCAGCTAGTGTACCGTGGACCCGAGCAGGCCATCAACGTGGCCCGTGCCGCCGGGGCCGATCTCGTGGTCGTGGGCATCGTGCCCTACCTCATCACCGGCGGCTCGGTGGATTCCAGCGCCATCACCCTGCAAATTCGCATCTACGAGACCAAGGGCGGGGCGCTGCTGTTCTCCATGGACCAGAGCGCGCGCGTGAACGCCAAGCGCACCCAGGACTGGATTCTGTTCACCATCGAGACCAGGCTTTCGGATTCGCCCCTGGCTGAGGCCCTCGCTTCCATCGCCCAGGACATGGCCGTACCGCTCAAGTCGTGGGCCCCGCCCACGGACGAGGATCTCGGCTTCGTGGTCACCTCCCAGGCCATGACGCGCGCTATACTCGGCAGCGGCGCAGGCTCCGGCAGCGGCGGAGGTTCCGGTGGCGGCGGAGGTTCCGGTGGCGGCAGTTCGGCGGCCATGGGCGACGGCATTTCCGGCGGCGGTACGGATGGTTTGCGCCTCAAAATCGAGTTCGATTTCGACTCCGCGCGCATCCGCCCGGAATCGTACGGTTTGCTGAATGAGTTGGCCACGGCGCTCAAGTCCAAGGCCCTGCGCGGGCGCAAGGTCGTCATCTCCGGGCATTGCGACATCGTGGGCACCGAGGAGTACAACCAGAAGCTCAGCGAGCGCCGTGCCGCATCCGTGAAAGCGTATTTGGCGCAAAAGGGCGGCGTAGACCAAGCGGTCATGCGCACGGTCGGCTTTGGGAAAAGCAAGCCCCTTGTGCCCAATACAACGCCACAAAACAGGCAGAGGAATCGAAGGGTTGAGGTCCGTCTGGACGGGGATGGCTAGATTTCTTCTTTACCTTTCCGGCAAGGATTCCTATCAAGGGCGGCGCAGGCCGCCCTTTTTTCGGCTTTGCGCGCGGGCTCGATTGTGGTAGCAATCGCCCTTCGCGACACCAAACGTTTTCACGAACGAGGTTCACATGATCGGCATATCGAAGCTCTATTGCGGAGCCGTCGAGGCTTCCGACGCCCTGCGCTACAATCGGCAGTCCGGAAAACTGCCGTCGCACCTGCTGCAATTTTCGGCGGACAAAAAACCCGTCGTCGTTTGGAACATGACCAAGCGCTGCAACCTGAAATGCGTGCATTGCTACGCCCAAGCCGTGAACCCGGAAGGGACCGACGACATCTCGACGGACCAGGCCAAGGTCATCATCGACGATCTGGCCGCCTACGGGGCCCCGGTCATGCTGTTTTCCGGCGGCGAACCCCTGGTGCGCAAGGATCTGGTCGAGCTTGCCAGCTACGCGACCAGCAAGGGGATGCGCGCGGTCATCAGCACCAACGGCACGCTCATCACCAAGGAGAAGGCGCGCGAGCTCAAGCAGGTCGGCCTGTCCTACGTGGGCATCTCCATCGATGGCGGCGAGGAGATCCACGACAAGTTCCGCGCCGTTCCCGGCGCCTTCAAAAAGGCGTTGCAGGGCGTGGAAAACTGCATGGCCGAAGGGCTCAAGGTGGGCCTGCGCTTCACCATCAACAAGCGCAATCAGGTCGAAGTGCCCAAGGTCTTCGAGATTGTTCGCGAACTTGATGTGCCACGCATCTGCTTCTACCACTTGGTCTACTCCGGTCGCGGTTCGGAACTCATCAAGGAGGACCTGGACCACGCCGAGACCCGGGCCGTCGTGAACCTCATCATGGATGAAACGCGCAAGCTCTTTGACGAGGGACGCCCCAAGGAGGTGCTGACCGTGGACAACCACGCCGACGGCCCCCTGGTCTACTACCGTCTGCTCAAGGAGGACCCCAAGCGCGCGGCCGAGGTCATGGAGCTTTTGCAGATGAACGAGGGCAACAGCACCGGCCGCGGCATCGGCTGCATTTCCTGGGACGGCAAGGTCCATGCCGACCAGTTCTGGCGGCAGCACGTGTTCGGCAACGTCCTGGAGCGCCCCTTCAGCGAAATTTGGGACGACCCGAACATAGAACTGCTGGCTAAGCTGAAGGACAAGAAGCCATACGTGAAGGGCCGCTGCGCCGAATGCCGTTTCCTGAACATCTGCGGCGGCAATTTCCGCGCCAGGGCCGAGGCCTACTACGGGGACGTGTGGGCCCAGGATCCGGCCTGCTACCTCACCGACGACGAAATCAGGAAAGACTAGCCACCCTAGCGGAGGCCTCCGGCGCCGGGGGCCTCCGCAGTCTTCTTACCGGCCCGGACTCCCGCCGCCGTCTTATCAGGAGACTTCCGCCATGCTCGAATCCGACTTCCACCGCGGCCGCAGGCTCCGCATGAGCCCCGGCGTGCGCACGCTGGTGCGCGAGAACGAGATCCGCCCCGCGGACCTGGTGATGCCCTATTTTGTGGCCGAGACCGACGATCCCGGCTTCCGCAAGCCCATCGGCTCCATGCCGGGCCAGTTCCAGCTCTCCCTGGACCAGTTGGAGCAGCAGGTTGCGGGCGCTGTCGCGAACGGATTGAACAGCGTCCTGCTCTTCGGCATCCCCAAGGTGAAGGACGAGCTTGGCTCACAGGCCTACGCCGACGAGGGCATCGTGCAGGAGGCCGTGCGCCGTTTGAAGGACCGTTTCCCCGAGCTTGTGGTCATCACCGACGTCTGCCTGTGCGAGTACACGTCCCACGGGCATTGCGGCATCGTCCAGAAGGGCGGCGAGATCCTGAACGACCCCACCCTGGAGCTTTTGGCCAAGAGCGCGCTCTCCCACGTGCGCGCCGGGGCCGACATGGTGGCCCCCAGCGACATGATGGACGGCCGGGTTCTCGCCATCCGCGAGGCCCTGGACGATGGCGGCTTCGTCTCCGCGCCCATCATGAGCTACGCGGTGAAGTACGCCTCGGCCTTCTACGGGCCTTTCCGCGAGGCGGCGGAGAGCACGCCCACGTTCGGCGACCGCAAGACCCATCAGATGGATCCGGCCAACAGCCGCGAGGCCCTGCGCGAGGCCGCCGCCGACCTGGACGAGGGGGCGGACATCCTCATGGTCAAACCCGGCTTGCCGTATCTCGACGTCATCCGCCAGTTGCGCGACAGTTTCGAGGCGCCCATCGCCGCGTACAACGTGTCCGGCGAGTACAGCATGGTCAAGGCCGCGGCGCAGAACGGCTGGGTGGACGAGGAGCGCATGGTCATGGAGATCATGACTTCCTTCAAGCGCGCCGGGACAGACATCATCATCACCTACCACGCGGAAGACGTTCTGCGCTGGCTGAACAGGTAGGGTTTCATGAGCGAGCAGATGAACGGACATCCCGGCGGCCACCCTTCCTCCATGCGCCCCGGTCATCCCACAGGGCACCCCGGCAGCGTGGGCAAGCATCCCGGCGAGCAGCCCATAGGCCCCGCCGTGGACGGAACCCCTCCCTTGCGCCTCATCGCCTGGGAGGTGACCCGCTCCTGCAATTTGGCCTGCAAGCACTGCCGCGCCGAGGCCCACCCCGAGCCCTACGAGGGCGAGTTGTCCACCGCGGAGGCCAAGGCCCTCATCGACACCTTCCCTGACGCAGGCAGCCCCATCATCATTTTCACCGGTGGCGAGCCCTTCATGCGGCACGACATCTTCGAGCTCATCCCCTACGCCAAGAGCAAGGGCCTCCGGTGCGTCATGGCGCCCAACGGCACGTTGCTCACGGCGGAGAATGCCGCAAAAATCAAGAAACTCGGCATCGAGCGCTGTTCCATCTCCATCGATGCCCCGGACGCCGCCGGGCACGACGAGTTCCGTGGCGTCAAAGGCGCCTTCGCGTCCTCCATGAAGGGCATCGAGCATCTGAAGGCCGTTGGCCTGGAATTCCAGATCAACACCACCGTGACCAAGGACAATCTGCACCAGTTCAAGGATATCTTTCATCTGGCGGAGCGGCTCGGGGCCTCGGCCTGGCATATCTTCCTGCTCGTGCCCACGGGCCGCGCGGCGGAACTTGGCGCGCAGGTCATCAACGCCGCCGAATACGAGGAAGTGCTCAACTGGTTCTACGACTTCCGCAAGACCACGAACATGCAGCTCAAGGCTACCTGCGCGCCGCATTACCACCGCATTTTGCGGCAGCGGGCCAAGGCGGAGGGCGTTCCGGTCAATTTCGAGACCTTCGGGCTGGACGCGGTTTCGCGCGGGTGCCTGGGCGGGGTGGGGTTCTGCTTCATCTCGCACTCGGGCATCGTGCAGCCCTGCGGCTATCTGGATCTGCCCTGCGGCGACGTGCGCAAGACGCCCTTTCCGGAGATATGGCGCTCCAGCCCGGAATTCCTGAACCTGCGCAACCCCAAGATGTATGAGGGCAAGTGCGGCGTGTGCGAGTACGAGAAGGTCTGCGGCGGCTGCCGCGCGCGCGCGGCCACCATGCGCGGCGGCTATCTGCGCGAGGAACCGCTGTGTTCCTACACCCCTGCGAGGCTGGCCAAGAAGGGCCAGGAGGGCTGATGGACGCCTACGACAAGGAGATCCTGGACATCATCCAGTCGAACTTCCCCCTGGACCCAAGGCCCTACGCCGTGGTGGGCGAAGCCGTCGGCCTCACCGAGGCCGAGGTTCTCGCCCGGGTGCGCAGGCTGAAAGGGGAGGGGGTGATCCGCCGCATGGGGGCCAATTTCGGCTCGCGCCAGCTGGGCTGGAAAAGCACCCTCTGCGGGGCCGAGGTGCCCCAGGACAAGCTTGACGCCTTCGTGGCCGAAGTGAACCGCCACCCCGGCGTGACGCACAATTATTTGCGCGATCACCGGTTCAACGTCTGGTTCGCCCTCATCGCCCCTTCCAGCGAGGCCGTGGAGGATACCCTGGCCGATATAACGGACAAGACCGGGGTGGCGATCATGAACCTGCCCGCCAGCAAGCTTTTCAAGATCAAGGTGGACTTCGCCATGGGCGAGGCCGCCGAATAGACGCCAAGGAGACGCCATGATTCTTTCGCCCTCGCTGCTTTCCGCAGACTTCGCCCGCCTGGCCGACGAACTGGCCGCGCTCAAGGCCGCCGGGGTCCAGTGGGCGCACCTGGATGTCATGGATGGCTCGTTCGTGCCCAACATCACCTATGGTCCGCCGGTCATCGCCGCCATGCGCAAGACCAGCGACCTGTTCTTCGACTGCCACCTCATGATCGACGAGCCCGGCCGCTATGTCGATGACTTCGCCAAGGCCGGTGCGGACCTCATCTGCGTGCATGTCGAGGCCACCAACCACCTTGAGCGCACCTGCGCGGCCATCGCGCAGGCCGGGTGCAAGCCCGCCGTGGCCCTCAACCCGGCCACGCCCCTTGAGGCCGTGCGCTACCTGTTGCCGCAGCTGCACATGGTCCTTGTCATGAGCGTGAACCCGGGCTTCGGCGGACAGGCGTTCATTCCCTTTTGCCTGGACAAGGTGCGCGAACTCAAGAATATGATCATCCAGGCCGGAGCCTCCACGCTCATCCAGGTGGATGGCGGCGTGACCCTGGACAACTGCGCGGAGCTTGTCGCCGCCGGAGCCGATGTGCTGGTGTCCGGTTCGGCCTTCTTCGGGCACCCGCCCTACGACCGGCGGCTGCGCCAGTTCATGGAGCGCTGCGGCGGCTGAACCTGCTCACATCCCTTGCTTTTGGTTGCCAAAAATATTGGCTGTGGCTATGGTGTTATCATGTTGTCGGAATTCTTCCGGCACGTGGAACGCACCGGAGCCCCCATGCTGCGACCTCTCGCACGCTTCTTCGCCTGTCTCGTTTTTGTCGGCCTGGCCGTGGCGGCCGCGCCGCATGGGGCGTTTTGTCAGGAGCGCCTGGGGGTGGTGCTCCTGCACGACAAGAACGAACACCCGGAAAAGCAGCTGGATGAGCTGGAACGGCAGTTGCGCAACACCGGGTTCAGCGTGCTGGTTCCGGAGATGCCCTGGTCCAGACGTCGTGGCTTTGACGCCACCTATCAGCAGGCGCTGCTGGAGATCGGCTTGGCGGTGGAGGAACTGCGCCTTGGCGGGGCCACCCAAGTGGCCCTGGTCGGCCATGGCCTGGGAGCCAACGCCGCCCTGGGCTATGCGGCCAGCCGCGGCGGGGTGTGCGGCCTCGTGGCCCTGGCTCCGTCGCACGATCCGGAGCGACACCGCGAAGTGTTCTTGCCCGATGTGCGCAAGGCACGGAATTTGTTGAGCACCAACGGCCGCACGGCCCGTTCGCTCTTTACGGACATCGCCCAGGACAAGGACTACGACCTTTCCACTACCGCGGAAGTGTATCTAAGCTTCAACGACCCCGATGGCGCGGCGGTGATGCCGCGTTCCTGCGCCGCCTTGAAAAGTCCGCTGCCGTTGTTGTGGGTGGTGGGATTGGGGGATCCCCTGCGCCACCTGGGCCGTGCCTATGCTTTCTCCAAGGCTCCTGCGCACCGCATGAGCCGGTATGAGGAGGTGGAGGCCGACCATGCCGGTGTGCCGAAAAAAGCCTCGCGCCTGACCGCCGAGTGGCTGCGCGACATGGTTTGCGCTCCGGCGTGTCCCTAGCCGCAATCCGTGGCTGTCACGACTGGATGATATGGGCGGGGTCGCTGTAGATCCAGAAGCTGTCTTCCTTGATGTTGCCGATGAGCGTTATGCCGATGGAGCGCGCCAACTCCACCGAAAAACTGGTGGCCACGGCGGTGGACGCCAGGAGCGGCGTCCCAATGCGCACGGTCTTGAGCAGAATTTCCGAAGCCACCCGTCCTGTGGAGACGATCATCTTGTCCGCCGTGGGAATCCCCTCCAAAAAGCATTCGCCAACGATCATGTCGATGGCGTTGTGCCGCCCGATGTCCTCGCGGAAGAGCAACATGCGTTCGGCCATGCACAACGACGAATTGTGGCAGCCGCGCGTGCGGGCGTACAGGGTGCTGCGCCGCTTGAGCTCCGTTGCAAGGGCCAGGATCTGCGCCGGAGTCACCTTGAGGTCCGAGGTGACCCTTCGCCTGGAGATGGTGGCCACGTTGCGGTCGAAGTTGGTTCCCTTGCCGCAGCCGCTGGTGATGGAGCGCTGGATGGTGCGGCCGTCTGCCCACGGGTCGTGGCGTACGGACACCCTGGCCGTGATGCGCGCTCCCTCGTCCTGAACGTCCACAGCAAGCAATTGAGAGGGATCGGAAATGAGCGCATCGCTTTTGAGGAACCCCACCGCCAGATGTCGCGGGTATTTCCCTGTACACAAAAGCGTCACGACTTCGCGGTCGTTCAGATAGATGGTGAGGGGCACCTCGCGGATGGCCTCAATGGTCATGCGCCTGTCTCCGCTGGCCCTGCATTCCGTAATTTCGTACATGAGTCCGTCGGTCATGGTCGGTCCTGCCTGAGGAAAGTGGGGGCGTTTCAGCCTGGTGGGCCATGCAGATTGGTACATGCAAACGGACAGCCGCGCCAGGGGGGGCGGCTGCTGCGCACATTCTTTTTTTGCAGGCATGTGAGTGGTCCGATCATTGCTTCGCAGGTGAGGGCGGCGGGACGCCTCGCCGGTGGAACTGCCAGCTGCAACACGCCGGAAATGCGCGCCATTGCCATGCCCGTTGCGCTGATTTATAGCTGGATGCATGGGCTTTGCCGATGCGAATCGTGACAAGGGGGACCGGATGCGTCCAGTGATGCGACTTATTTTTGCGCTTTGCGCCATGTTTTTGCTCAGTGCGCCCGCACATGCGGCCGAGGGCCGCCATGCCCTGGTCATCGGCAACTCCGCCTATGACCGCAAGCCCCTCAAAAATCCCGTCAACGATGCCCGCGACATGGCCGCCGCGTTGGAACGCCTGGGCTTTGACGTGTTGCTCAGAACGGACGTTGGCCAACGGAACATGGAGGAGGCCATCCGAGACTTCGGCGTCAAGCTCAAAGGGGGCGGGGTCGGCATATTCTATTATGCCGGCCACGGCATCCAGGTGAATGGCGCCAACTATCTCGTGCCCATCGGGGCGCGCCTGGCCAGCGAATCCGATGCGCGTTACGAGTGCGTGGACGCGGGACGCGTGCTGGGCAAGATGGAGGACGCGGGCAACGAACTGAACATCGTCATCCTGGACGCCTGCCGCAACAATCCCTTCGCCAGCAGCTTCCGGTCGGCGGACCAGGGCTTGGCCCGCATGGACGCGCCCACGGGGTCGCTTGTGGCCTACGCCACGGCTCCGAACTCGGTGGCCTCGGACGGGGGCGGCAGAAACGGCCTGTACACCAAGCACCTGCTCAAGAATCTCAACACGCCCGGAGTGCCGATCGAGGAAGTGTTCAAGCGCGTGCGCATCGGCGTCATGGGGGAAACGGGGAAGAAGCAGGTGCCCTGGGAGTCCTCGTCATTGGCGGGGTACTTTTACCTTGCAGGTGGGCAGCCCCAGGGACAGGCGGCCGTGGCGGCAAGTCAGCTTGCCGCGGCCCAGGCGGAGCGGCAACGCCAGGCGCAGGACGCCAGGCTCAAGGAGTACATCGCCGGGCTTGAGGCCGAAAAGCGCAAGGTTGAGCAGGAGAAGGCGGAGCTTTTGCGCCGCAGGCAGCAACTGGACGCGGAGGCCGCACAGCGGCTCAAGCAGGCTCAGGCCCCGCAGGAGGCGCGTCTGCGTGAGCAACTCGCCATTCTGGAAGCCGAACGCCGCAAGTTGGAGCAGGAACGCCAAGCGTTGACCGAGGCGCGGGCCAAGGTGGAGAAGGGCGCGCTTTCCGCAAGCACGGCGCATGGCGCTGTTCCGGATAGCCCGCCTCTTGCGGCGGTAGCCTCCCGGCCTGGGAAATCCGGAATTGCTGTTTCGCCGTCCGCCGTATCGGATTCACGGCCTGTGGTGGAGGACCGCGCCGCCATACTTGCCCGGCTGGCCGGGACGTGGCGGCTGGAGACCGAGGACGGCCTTTCCTTGCCATTGCTGGTGCTTCGTCCCGGAGGTGATACCCTCTATGGCGATGTGAAGGCCGGAGGCGCATCTCCCGCCTCGGACATGCGGTTGACGGGTCTGGCCATGCAGGACGGCAATCTGCATGTGCGCCTGAGCGAGGAAGTCCGGGTCCAGCGGGCTGAGGATGTCTTGCGTTTTATCGGCAAGCGGTTTGGCGGCGTTCCGGCAGAGCGCGTGGTGGAGTGCGTCGGTTACCTGCGTGTGGCAGGAAAAGATGGGATTCCGTTGTTTTGCGAATGTGCGGAGAAAGGCGCGCGTGAGCCTGGGCGACGCATTCCCGGCCGCATGGTGCGGGTCGCCGGAGTGCGTTAGAATATTCTGTTGAAATCATCCCTGGGCGGCATATGAGCCTGGTCGTGGCGGAGTAGAGACCGACCAGGAGCCTCCCAGACGTGACGGGCCAAGAAAGCAAAAGCCCCCTCGCCGGGAAGGGGGCTGTGCAGCATGTCGGAATGAGGGACTTGGTGGAGGCGGAGGGAAACGCCCGCTGACTGTCTAAGCGCTTGGAATTACTTGCTCGCAATGGCCTCCAGCAGGCTCCGTGTGTAGCAGCCCTGTGGGGCAGGTTGGCTGGCCTGTCCGCAGTCTCAAAGCCTTCAGCGGAAGGCCTGGATGCGGTTCCCCTCTATGGACCACGGTTCGATTCCTCGTATGTCTTTTGACTGAAACCGAGCAGAGGGTCAATGCCAGCTTCGTGCTGTCCTTCTGTGGACAGCCACCCTGTTTTTAGCCAGTGTGATCTTGCCCACAGGGCGCAGGGGATGGAGTCCCCCTTGAACCGCGAATGCCGCTGATGACTCCTGCTGTACGAACCACGTGGGAGAACCACGCGCAACAGCAGGAGGCACGCCATGCCACAACAGCTTCCCAAGCCGGTCCGCAACCTGGGCTGGATCAGCTTCTTCACCGACTTCGCCTCCGAGATGGTCTACCCTGTGGTCCCGCTGTTCCTGGTGTCGGCCCTGGGCGCGCCTGTGGCCGTCCTCGGCCTCATCGAGGGCGTGGCCGAGGCCATCGTCAGCGTCATGAAGGGCCTCTCGGGTTGGCACAGCGACAAGGCGGGCAAGCGCGTCCCCTACATCCGGGCCGGGTACGGGCTGGCGGCCCTGTCCAAGCCCCTCATGGCCCTGGCCTATGCGTGGCCCATGGTGTTCCTCTCCCGCGCCCTGGACCGACTGGGCAAGGGCCTGCGCACAACGGCCCGCGACGCCATGATCGCGGACGCCGTGGACTGCAAGATTGCGGGGCGGGCCTTCGGCTTCCACCGCATGATGGACACCGGCGGGGCCATCGTGGGCGTCCTGGTGGCCCTTCTCCTGCTCAAGCTCCTGCCGGGCGAGTACCGGCTCATCTTCCTCATCGCGGGCTTGCCGGGGTTGGCCGCCATCTGGCTCTCATTCCGGCTGCGAGAGCTGCGCTGGGCGGACGATCCTGGCGATGGCTGCTCCACAGTGGATTCTGGGCCGGAGCAGGCCACACAGCCCAGCGTGGAGGCTACGGCCCAGGCCAAATCGGTAGGCACGCTTGGGTTCTCGTCTGCCTACTGGCTCACCCTGGGCCTGCTCATGCTCTTCGCCTTCGCCAACTCCAGCGACACGCTGCTCCTGTTGCGGGCCAGGAACCTCGGCTGGGACGACACGCAGGTCATAGTGGGCTACCTGCTCTTCAACCTCACCTACGCCCTGTCCGCCTATCCGCTGGGCATCTTGAGCGACCGCATGGGACGTTGGCGCATGCTCATCAGCGGGTGGGTGCTGTACGCCGCCGTGTACTTCGGCTTTTCCGTCTCGGATGGGGGCAGCATCTGGTGGCTGTTCCCGCTGTACGGGCTGTCCATGGGTCTGACGGAAGGCGTGGGCAAGGCGCTCATCAGCGGCCATGTGCCGGTGCTGCGCAAGGGAACTGCGCTGGGCATGTTCCACATGAGCCTGGGCTTCACCGCCCTGGCAAGCAGCGTGGTGGCTGGCCTCTTGTGGGACCATGTCAGCCCGTCCGCGCCGTTCCGTTTGGGCGGAACTGTGGCCCTGGCCGCCGTGGTGGCAGGCCTGATCCTGGCCCCGCGCATCGCCAAGGCCGGGAAGGCGGGCAGGGAGGGATGACCATGCCGGAACCGACGCATGCCCTTGTCCTAGAATTCGCTCTGTCCGTTGACCCGGAGCGCGATGCCAGCGCCTTGCGGGTCGCTCAGCTCCTGCCGGGATTCGACGTCCAGGCCCTGGATACAGGCCGCTGCCAGGTGCGGTGCAGCCTTGAAGAGGTCGCTGCGCTGCGGGACGTGGTTCTGGACATTTGGGAACAGGTCCATGCGAGGTCGGGCGTGAAGCTCCTGCTGCCCACAACGGCCTCGCGGGTCGCCTGCCATATGATGCGCTGAATCTGATCCTGCGCGTGATCACACCGAAAAGGGAAAAACTTGCACTCCGTGGATTACGGCCCTCTGATCTCCAGCCTGAGGCCTGACATGGCGCTTCAGGCTTGGAGGCAGCCAGGCAGCACAGCAGCCTCACCGAAAACCGTGGCGATGCCACGAGGACGAAGGCGTTCAAGGAGCGCCCGGCGAAGTAGCCGCACCCCAGGCCAGGGAGTACAGGTCGGACGCCCTGTTCTTGCGATGGTTCGGGCTGGCCTCGTTCACCAACGCCATGAGATGCCACGGCGAAGGTCCCGGCTCCAAGCCCCAAGGCTGCAAAGGCGAGCAGTGCAGGACACTGAGCTGGCGGTGAAGCCGAACAGGGAACACTTCGGCAGAACCGGCCCTTAAACCAGAAAGGAGAAGCGCGTGGGCGAGACCACCAACATGCTCGACGTGGTGACGAGCCTGGGCCTGGCGGGGAAGGTGATCCAGGTCTGATATGGAGGTAGCGCTAATGCGTGCTCTCTTTCTCGACTGTCAGGCCATCAAAAACCCCAGGCGTAGAGCACGGGTCGGCTGTACCCCTGCTGCTGGGCCATGATGTCCAGCGCGACCGTCGCCAGGTCGTCCAAAGATGGAATGGGGTTCCCGTCCTGCTCGCGGTAATCAAGCGTCTTGATATACGCCTTGCAGGTGTCGCACACATCGACCCGTACGCCCGGATAATCCTGCACGCGGAACAGCTTGAGCTTATCCTGGTCAGCCTCATCGCAATAGGCACAGGCGATGCGGCGAATGCGGTACTCATGCGCGCACAAGGAGCATACCGCGTGGCGTTGGCCTTCTGCGCCGCGCAGAAAGGAGATGAGGGGCTGGCTGCCGCAAAGCGGGCAGTGTCCATGCTCGTAGGGCATGTTCTCCGGGACCAGCTTGGCCAATTGCTCCGCCGCGAGCGCGAGACTCGGAGCAAGGGCCGAGGTGGTGACGAAGTCCAACGCCCTTGGCGGCCTGGGAACCGCTTCATGAAGGCGTGCGTTCAAGGCCACGGAAGGGCTAATCTCCCCGGCATCCACGGCATCTTGAAGCGCCCTCGCCGCCAGGGCGGCCTCTCCGCCACTGTCGGCCATAAGGGCGAGCAGGCGGGGGAACAGCTCCAGCGCCTGATTCATGTCGCAGGGAAAGTCCCGGCTCGGCAACAGCGGGCGTCCGGCAAACAGCTCTTCGTCGGAAGCCATGGCCTCCCGCGCTGGCAGCGTTACTTTGGCCTGCTTCCGGGCGCTCTCCGACAGCAGAATCACACCTTCGACCAGGGTGATGAGTTCGGCCGGAATGATCTGCTGGGCGCGGATAGTGGACAACGCCGCCGCCACGGCATCATTGTCAATGGGCGGTACGGCCTGGGGGTCGGCTGGCATTTGCGAATCCTTTGCTTTGCACGCGGGCGGCATGTTGGGCGGCAGCCGCCGACACGGAACGTCCGTGCCAGCGGCTGCCTGTGGAGGTGGATGCTGTGATTTACGTCTGGTCTACCCCAGGATGTTCCGAACCGGCTTCATCAGTCCGGCGAAGAGCTCCTGCCGGGTGTACTCGCGCGGGGCACGCGCGGGTGCATTCGACGCGTCGGCCATCAGGTTTTTGGCGTACAGGTTCGGTTCATCCGCCGTGAGGAAGATGACGCGAACGCTGTCGGCGTCCACCAGCTGGGCCTTGGGATGCTTCTTCTTGGCCTCGGCAAGACGCTTTTCGGCCAGCTTCAGCATGTCGTCGCGGTCGCCGAAGTTCATAGTTCCCGTGGGGCAGGCCTGAACGCAGGCAGGCAGCTTGCCCGCCTTCACGCGGTCGATGCACATGTCGCATTTGGCGATGACCTTGCTCTTCTTGTCCATCCTCGGCACGTTGTAGGGGCAACTGCCCTGAATCGCGTCGAAGCTCTCCTTTGCGGTCTTGTCGGTGTAGACGACCGCGCCGGTGGCCTCGTCAATGACGATGGAGTCCGGCAATTCCGCGCCGGATTTGCACGGGGCCTCCAGGCAGTGGCGGCACTGGTCCGGCGTGAAGAACCACTTCATCTGGCCGTCCACTTCCTTTTCGCTGAAGCGCACCACGCGCAGGGTGTTGAAGGCGAAGTCCGGCGGATTCTGATAGCTGCCGGTGTTCTTTGTTTTTTCGCCAGGCAGTTTTTTCCATTGCTTGCAGGCGATCTGGCAGCCGCGGCAGGCTGTGCATTTTGTGAGATCGACGAGGAAGCTCTTACCACTCATGACATGCCTCCTTAGGCTTTCCGCACGTTGACCATGAAGGCCTTCGATTCGGGTATGCTGGTGTTGGCGTCGCCCACGGCAGAGGTCAGCAGGTTGGCGGCATCGCCGCCGTCTTTGGGGAAGCGCCAGCCAAAGTGCCAGGGGATGCACACCTGATGCACCGTGTCCCCCTGGATTGTCATCGGCTTCAAACGCTTGGTCACGATGGCGATGGCCCAGTTGCTGCCGCGTCCGTTCTCCAGAATGACCTTCTCGCCGTTCTTGATGCCGCGCAGCTCGGCCAGTTCCTCGCTCATCTCACAGAACATCTGCGGCTGAGCCTCGAGCAACCAAGGCTGCCAACGGGTCATGAGGCCGGTCTGCCAGTGCTCCGCCACGCGGATCGTGCTGCACACGAAGGGATAGCGCGGGTCGCACACGGCGTACTTGTCTCCCTTGAACTGGAGTGCCGCAGGGTTGTTCAGCACCTTGGAGAACGGGTGCGAAGTCACGGGGCAGTTCATGGGCTCGTAATGTTCGGGGAAGGGACCGTCGTTCAGGCCGGGGCCGAAGAGCGCGGCCATGCCATGCTGCTGCATGATGAACGGGTGCACGGTGCCCGGCGCACCGCCGCCGTCCACCACGTCGATGTCCCATTTTTTGCCATCCGCGTTCCAGGCCAGCACGGCCTTTTGCGGATTGTAGGGCTTGCCGGTCTGGTCAACGCTGGCGCGGTTGTAGATGATGCGGCGATTGACCGGCCAGGACCACGACCAGTTGGGATACAGGCCGACGTTGGCCTGGGCCGGGGTCTGCTCCTTGGAGCGCTTGGCCGCGCGGTTGTCCTTGGGGTCCGGGCCGACGTAGGAGCCGGAGTATATCCAGTTGCCGCAGGCGGTGCTGCCGTCGTCCTTGAGGAACAGGAAGCTCTGCACCTGGCTGCCCTTCTTGTAGACCTTCACCGAGCCGTCGGGCTGCTTCTCCTCAACGTCCTTCAGATAGTAACCGTTGATGAGCTTGGCGGTCTTGTGGACATCGAACTCGTGCCCGTTGCCCATGTCTTCCCAGTTCATGTTCAGCACAGGCTCGGGGAACGCGCCGCCTTCCTTTTTGTACAGCTCGCGCACTTTCTGGGCCAACTCGTAGATGATCTCGCCATCGGGACGGGCGTCGCCCAAGGGCTTGGGGCCTTGGTAGCGCCACTGCATCCAGCGGCCCGAGTTGGTGATGGAGCCTTCCTTCTCGGTGGACACTGCGCAGGGCAGCATGAAGACCTCGGTCTTGACCTTGGCCGGGTCCATGCCC
This sequence comes from Humidesulfovibrio mexicanus, assembly GCF_900188225.1. NCBI lineage: Bacteria > Pseudomonadati > Thermodesulfobacteriota > Desulfovibrionia > Desulfovibrionales > Desulfovibrionaceae > Humidesulfovibrio > Humidesulfovibrio mexicanus. The sequence goes on from NZ_FZOC01000002.1 coordinate 464,897, forward strand.
GGACCGTGCCAGAAGCTGCCGGTCTCGTTGTCGAAGATGTTGACGTTGACCATCCAGTCGAGCTTGGCCAGGGCCTGGCGGGTCTTGTTGGAGTCCGCGCCAGAGACGGCAGGGTTCATGCCCCAGGCGAAGAAGCCCTTGAACTTGCCCTTGAACATCTCATCGAAGAGCACCAGCCAGGAGGCGTTCTGTCCGGCGTCGAGCTTGGGCATCCAGTTGTAGGCCGTGGCGGGTTCGGCGTCTTTGTAGAAACTCTTGAGCAGGCTCACGGCGTACTTGCCGTAGTTCTTTTTCCAGTTCATGCTTTTGGGATCTTTGGACACGGGCTTGATCAGCTTCAGGTAGTCGTCCAGCGTGGGCTGGGCTGTACTTGGGGTAGGCATGTAGCCGGGGATGATGTGGTACAAGAGGGCCTGGTCCGTGGACCCCTGAACGTTGCCTTCGCCGCGCAGCGCGTTCACGCCGCCGCCAGCCACGCCCATATTGCCCAGCAGAGACTGTATGATGCTCATGGTGCGGATGTTCTGCACGCCCACTGTGTGCTGGGTCCAGCCCATGGCGTACAGCTCCGTGCCCGCCTTGTCCGGCTTGCCCGTGGCCGAGTAGGCCTTGTAGACCGCGAGCAGCTTGTCTTCCGGGGTGCCGGTGATGCTGGTCACGTTCTTGATGGTGTAGCGGCTGTAGTGCTTCTTCATCAACTGGTACACGCAGCGCGGGTTGGCCAGGGTGTTGTCGCGCTTGGGCGCGCCGCTGGCGTCCAGCTCAAAGGCCCATTTGCTCTTGTCGTACTTGCCGGTGGCCTCGTCGAAGCCGCTGAACATGCCGTCCTTGAAGTCGAAGGCCTTGCCCACGACGAAGGATGCGTTGGTGTAGTTGACCACGTACTCCTTAAAGATCAAGTCGTTCTCAAGGATGTAGTTGATCATGCCGCCCAGGAAGGCGATGTCCGTGCCGGAGCGCAGAGGGGCGTAAATGTCCGCCTTTGAGCTGGTGCGGGTGAAGCGCGGGTCCACGTGGATGACGGTGGCTCCCTTCTCCTGGGCGCGGGTGATCCACTTGAAGGAGATGGGATGGGTCTCGGCCGCGTTGCTGCCCATGATCAGGATGCAATCGCTGTTCTTGATGTCGATCCAATGGTTGGTCATGGCCCCACGGCCAAATGTTTCGGCCAAGGCCGCTACCGAGGCGCTGTGGCAGATACGTGCCTGATGCTCGATGAAAGTCAGGCCGAGGGAGCGCAGGAAGGCCTGGTAGGCCCAGCACTCCTCGCTGTCAAAGGCTGCGGAGCCGACCGAGGCCAGCCCTTCGCAGCGGTTGACGGTCTGGCCCTTGGCGTTTTTCAGAGCAAAGGTTGCGTCGCGGTCGCGCTTGATGTTCTTGGCGATGCGCTCCAGCGCCCAGTCCCAGGATTTTTCCTCCCACTTGGTGCCGTAGGGCTTGCGGTACATGACCTTTTGCAGGCGCGGATTCGGCTGGCCAGGCGTGCCTTCGGTCAGCTGGTAGATGCTGCCGCCCTTGGGGCACAGCGCACCCTCGTTGATGGGATGGTCCGGGTCGCCTTCGATGTTGATGGCGCGCTTGGTGCCCTCAAGGGCGGTGTTGACGATGAGGCCGCAGCCGACAGCGCAGTAGCAGCAGATTGTCGTGGTCTGCTTGCTCCATTCGGGCTTGAGCTGGGCGATTCGATCGACTTTTGGGGTGCCTGCAGCGGGCTTGCCCTTTGCCGGTTTGGCCGCAAAGCCAATGCCGCTGAACGCGGTGGTGAGGGCGGCGGTTGCGGAGAGTTTGATGAACCCTCGGCGTGTGAGCGTCATGATGCCTCCTGGGGTTTGGGTGAAAGTCTCAGCCCCCCCGCGTCTCCCGGCAAAACCGGAGCAGCAGGCCAAGGCCTGCGGGAGTTCGAGGTGCTGCGGGCGCGACCTGCGCCCGAGTGGTCACGGCTCATGCCGTGGTCCTCGGGTGCGCGGCGGGTGCGCGACCAATGGCCAGCGGCAAGCGCTGTGGTCGTGCGGATAAGCACGGACGGCAAGGCCTGCCGGGTGTGGAGCTGTGGGCGTTGGACGGTGTGTTCATGGTCTCCTCCACGGATACTTTAGTGTCATTCACCAATACGTGCTAGAGCACAAGCAAATGCCAACCGTTCAAGTGTTGACACAAAATGGCAATTATTTGGCATATATGCCGACATTGGCACATATCCGGTGTGAGGAGGTCCGGACGCAAGAAAGCGCCCGGCCAGGGTGGTCGGGATCAGAAGGCGGGCTGCGGTTCGTTCAAGTGGTCGGGTTGGAGAACCGGGCCACTTTGAATGGGAACAGGGAGTTGGCGGAGGCTTCAGCGCAGCGCTCCACCGCCTCGAACCAGACTTGGAAGGTGTCGGCCAACTCCTCACCTTCAGGTGTCAGGCGCACACCATCGCGGCGCTGCCCACGGCTCTCCACGAGCTTGAGGCCAAGGGCCTGCTCTGTTCGCTGGAGCTTGCCCCAGGCGGCGCGATACCCCATGCCGAGAGCCTTGGCTGCCTGGCGCAGGGAGCCGTGCTGTTTGATGCAGAAGAGGAGCTGGGCGCGGCCTATGCCGAAGAAGACTTCGCCTTGGCTCTCAAGCCAGAGGTGCAGGCGAATGGTGGGGCTGGGAAAACCGGTGGGGTGCAGGGGCGACTTCTCAGGGCCTGTGGTGGACCCGTCCGGACCGGACGGGAGTGCGCGGGTGGTCATAGGGAGCGCGCCCTCCCCGCCTTTGGCCAGCCCGCAAATACGGCGGGGGCCTTCGGCATTGTGGTGATGAACTGGGTCATGTTTGCCTCCGGTGGTGTGCGCCGTGGACAGTCCAACGGCGGTTACGGCTGCTTAGCACAGCTCTGGGGCAGTGAACAAGGATGACACCTGGGCGGGATCGGACGCTGGCCCTCCCCCGAGTTTTTGACGCAAAAATTTGAGCGCCGCATCGTACTTGGTCCGATCCCGATTCTCCCCCCGTGCGGGGCGTCGGGTCTGGCGCGGATGGGCTGGGCTTGGGGTGCGGATGGTCGGCTCCGTCGTCCCCTGGCGGCTTCGTAGGACGTACCCTCCACCTCTTGACATCAAACAAACGAAGGTCTCCGGCGAGAAGTACAGCCGGATGTCCTCGGGGGTGAGGGGGCTGCGATGCTCGTGGTCCTGTTTCGTGGTCTTGATGGTGAGGATGTCCGAGGCGATGGTCGGGTCGTTGTGGTAGCGGTGCTTCTTGGCCCACTTGAGGAACGCCCCGATCTTGTTGAAGTAGTTCTTCAAGGTGGTCGGCTGGAGGCGCTGTGCTTCCGGCACCTCGGCCTTCAGCACCTCCTCCATGGTCATGTCCCGGTAAGGGGCGAGCTTGCTCCTGTTGGCGGGGAAGCGGAGTAGGGCAGCCTTCAGGTCGCGCATGTCCTCGATGGTCAGGCTGGCGAGGTCGCGGTCCAGCCCCATGATCTCCGCGAACAGGCGGACCTTCGCGCCCTCCTTGTACTCTGTGCCGTTCTGCCACTCCCCGGACTCCCGCTTTTCCTGGGTGTAAAGGTCCACGGCCTTGCCCAAGGAGATGGTGGCCTGGATCGGCGAAGTGGTCCATTGGGCAAGAGGTGGGATGGTAGGGCGTTCTGAGAGAGCGCCAAAGGGGGCTGGCAGAGGCGGTGTGTCCACCACGTCGCCAAGATGGCGCTTGGCCTGTCGGTCGGTGGCCGAGACGATGGTTTTCAGAAAGCGGTAGCCCAGGGTCTTGAAGGCCTCGCTGTTTCGATCCAAGTCAAAACCATGGCCCCAAAGCCAATCTTCGACGACTTCAGCAGCTACGCTGATGTCACCACGCGCCAGGGCGCGGCGAAAAAGGGCAAGGCGTTCTTCGTGCTCTTGGTCCATCCTGTCGAACATGAAGTCATCAAGACCGTTCTGGCGCATCTCATCGTCGGCCCTGAGCATGCTGTGTTCCAGCAGGAGGACCAAGCGATCCATCTCAAGCTCAGTAATGCTTGAACGCGGCTGGGCTTTGACCTTTGGGCGGGCCGTCGCCTGCGCCTTGGCGCGGCGTTCCTCGAATTCCTGGTCAAGCCGGACGGCCTCAAGGCGGGCCTTGGCGCAGGCTGTCTTGTAGTCGGCGGTTCCCAGGCTGTAAGACAGCTCCTTGCGGCCATCGTAGTGGTCAACAAGATCGAGTGGGATGCGGCGACGGTAGTGGAACTGGGTGGATGCCTTCCGGCGGAAGACTCCTTGGCATTTTGGCATATCCTTCATGCTCCGCTGTGTAGCAGCTTTGTGGAGCAGTTGGAAGCCTGCAAGACCAGTAATGCCAAGGAGTCCTTGAGAAGTCAGTATCTTGCGAGGGACTTGGTGGAGGCGGAGGGAATCGAACCCTCGTCCGAGAACGCTTTGCGCGTGGCGTCTACAGGTTTAGGGCAGGTATGATTCTCGTCGTTTCACTAGCCCCTGCCCAGGCATGAAACGACATGTCCGCCTTGTGCCGCGTGCATACGGCGGACGCCATCTGCACGCCGTCCCGATGGGTTTTGTCGATCCTTAAGACGTATCGGACGTCGGTCAGAAGGATCGTGGCTGGGTATTAGGCAGCCAGAGCGTAATCGTAGTCGTTGGCACTTGAGTGCTTGCCGCTTTTTACGAGGCCAGCGGCGCCTCGACCTGCAGCCACGGCATCGACTGTCCCCGTCGAAACCGGTGCGCCCCCTTTCAAAGAACATGTCTTGTCTGGACAGATAATACCGCGTTGGGCAGTGGCAAGGCCCCTACGGCAGGAAAGGCACATTGCCCGCTGCGGTTGGGCATGTCAAGCAGCCGTTGAGGCGTTTAGGTTGCGCGCGCGTTCGACCTCGGCTAGGCTTGGTCCGCTGCGCCCGGAGAGTGCGGCGGGTGGTTTGGGGGCCTGTGTCCCTCTAGCGTTCCGGAGGATTTCCCCGCATGAGAATTTCGCCAGCGCTCTTAATGACGCCGGGACGATACCGCCTGGTGCAATGGACCATCGCACTGGGGACCCTGCTGCTGGCCGTGGCCCTTGGGTTGTGCGCGCGTGAGCTTGGGCGCAACGCGGAGCGCAGCGGGCTTTTGCTGACCCTTGATGGCCTTGAGGCCAGACTGGCGCTTATTTCCAGTTCCATGGCCGAGACCGTGTTTCTTTCGCGTCATGTGGCTGCTGCGGAGGGCGAGCCCCTCACCACGCGAGGCCTGGACCGTCTGTACCGGCCCGTGGTGTCGCGCCTGCGCTTCATCGATTCCGTGCTGGTGACGCGCGGGAGCGAGACCCTGCTGCACCTGCGGCGCGATGGCGGGCGTGTGGTGTCGTTGCCGCAGGAGACCGTTCCCTTTGCCGTGGAGATCGCCTCCCGGCTTGCCTTGCGTCCGCCCACCCGGCCCGATGTCCCGGACGGTCCAGACGCCCTCGCAGTTCCACAAGGCTTGGGGTCGGTGCACAAGGGCGATGGCGACCTTCTCTGGTCGCCGGGGCCCGCTGGGGGGCAGGCCAAACGCGTGTTCGCCAGTCTGCGCCTGCCCGATGACAATGGACGCCCCGTTGTCGCCACCTTCGGGGTGGACCTGTCCGGGCTGGACGATCCGCTGCGGACCACAAGCGGCGAGGAGTCCGGGGTCATTATTTTCGGATACGGCGACACGCTTGTGGGCGCCCTTGGACCGGGCGGGTTCACCGCACCGCGGGACGGGCTTCTGCAAGGCGTTGCAGGGGCCGCGGCCGAAGCCTTCGCCGCTTCCGGGCGCGATTATCTGGAAGTGGTGGAGTTTGCGTGGGAAGGCAAGAGCTGGCGCGGAGTGTTCGACAAGCTGGCCCTCATCGACCGTACATCCTTCGTGGGCTACGCCGTGCCGCGCGGCAAGGCCCAGGGCTCCCTCGGCTGGGGGCCGGACCTGCTTTGGGCGCTGTCGGGCGTGAGCGTCGTCATCGGCGTGTTCGCGCTGCTTGCCCTTGCTCTGGTGCGGCGGCGTATGCGCGCGGGCCTGCTTACCGTTGGCCTGGACCGGCCGCTTGCCGAGGCCGATGTCCTGGCTGTCATCCGCGCCGGGGAGCGCGAGGACGTGGAATTCAAATCCACCCTGCGCGTGAACCTGTACTCCGGCAAGGCCGACAAGCGCATTGAGCTGGCCTGTCTCAAGACCATCGCCGCCTTTTTGAATTCCAAGGGCGGGGTGCTGCTGGTGGGCGTGGAGGACACCGGAGCGGTGCTCGGCACCGAGGCCGACGGGTTTCCCAGCCGCGACCGCCTGCTGCTACATTTTGTGAATCTGTTCAACCAGCATATCGGCGCAGAGCACGCACGCTTTGTTTCGGCACAGGCCGTGAACGTTGAGGATCGGGTCGTGCTGGCCGTCACGTGCCGCAAGGCCGAAACGCCGGTCATCGTCAAGAGCGGGGAGGACGAGCACTATTTCGTGCGCGTTGGACCGGCCACAAACGAACTCAGCCTGAGCCAGGTTGTCGCCTTGCTGCGCAAGTAGAAGCCGTTGGCTGGGGGCATTGCAGGGCATCGCGGCGGGAGAAACGGCGAGGCGCATGGGACCTGGCCGCAACCGCCAGGGTTTTCTGCGAACCGTTCCGTTGTTGACTCCTTGTCGCGCGTAGGGCATTTTCACGCTGCGCCGGGCTCGGCGCCAGGAGGCCAAATGGATGTGATGTACAGGAAGATTCTTGTTCCCGTCGACAGCTCAGAACATTCCCGCCGGGCGCTGCAGCACGCCATCGCCGTGGCCCGCTGCCAGGAGACTCACGTCGCCCTGCTGCACTGCCTGGGGCGCATCCCCATGCTTATTGGCGGCGAGCCCCGTGAAGAACTGCTGCGGGAGATGGAGCGAGAGGCGAGAAAACTGCTGGCTCCCTACGCCAAGCGCCTGCGCGAGGCGGGCATCGAACCGGCCCTGTTCATCAAGGAGGGGCGTCCGGGCGACTGCATAGTCCGCGAGGCCCAAAGCGGTGATTATGACCTCATCGTCATGGGGTCGCGCGGGCTCTCCGATCTGCAGGGGATGCTCATGGGCAGCGACGCCCACCGCGTGCTGTCATCGTCCCATTGCCCCGTTCTTCTGATACGCTGATTTCTTTCTTTTAAATCATCCACTGCGTTGAGTTGAGCCCGGTTTTTGACCGGGCTTTTTTTCTCGCTTCCAGGGGCTTGGCAGACGCATTGCGCAGGTGTACGTATTGCCCGCACCGGCCCCCACGGCCGACACCACTTGCGGCTGCAACCGCCCAGGACGTCCCCCATGGAAACGTTCACCAAGATCATCACCGCCTGTTATGAAAAAGGCTATTCGGACCTGCATATCACTGGCGGCCATCCGCTTGTGTGCCGACGCGACGGCGAGGTTTTCTTTCAGAAACAGCATGTGCTGTCGCACCAGTATGTGGATGCTCTGGTGGATCGCATTCTCAACCAGAGGCAAAAACGTCAGCTCAAGGAACACTGGTCCACGGACCTCGCCCTTTCGGTCGAGGATAAGCGCCTGCGCATCAACGCCTTCAGCTCCCACAGGGGGGTGAGCCTGGCCATACGCTTCCTGCCGTCCGTGATTCCCGACCTGGACAGCCTGAACCTGCACCCTTCCCTCAAGGATTTTTGCGCCGCTCGTTCGGGATTGCTGCTCATTTGCGGCAGCACGGGCAGCGGCAAGACCACCACCATCGCCGCGCTCATCAACGAGATCAACAACACCAGGGCGTGTCACGTCATGACCCTGGAGGACCCTATCGAGTACCTGTTCACCTCGCGCATGGCCTTCATCGAGCAGCGTGAGCTGGGCAAGCATTTCCATTCCTATCAGCAGGGGCTGCTCGACGTGCTGCGCCAGGCTCCGGACGTCATCGTGGTGGGCGAGATGCGCGCCCCGGAAACCATACAGCTTTCCCTGGACGCCGCCGAGTCCGGGCATCTGGTCATCGCCACCATGCACGCCGGCACCCACGAGGAAGCGGTGAACCGCATGTGCAGCCTGAGCACCCTCGCCGGGGAGCATATCCGCCTTCAGTTGGCGCAAAGTCTGGCGGGCATTGTGAACCAGCAACTGCTGTACATGCCGCGGCTCAAGCATTCGGTGCCGCTGCTGTCCATCCTGCGCAACACCAGGGCCATCGCGACCCTCATCCGCGAGAACAAGCTTTCCCAGTTGGACAGCACGCTGGAGACGTGCAAGGCGAAGGGCATGTTCACCTTCGCCGCCTACCGCGACGACTACCTCGCCGCGCGCACGGACTTCCGGCAGCCGCAGGTGCTCCACGCCACCGCCCCCGGCAACGCCCCGCGCGAGCATTCCTCGCGCTTGTTCGACTACGATTATCGCCCCTGTCCTGGCGCAGCGCCTCAGCCATCGCGGCGCCAGGAGCCGGACGAGCCGCAGACCGTGTTCGACGGCGGGGACATCGACGACTACATTTCGGAACTGGAACGCCGCTCATCGTGACCTGGCTTCGAGCAGCCATTTTTTCCCAGCCCGTTGCCAGAAGTCGTCTGTTTCTGTAGAGACGAACGAGAACTGGATTTGGCCCCGGCTCGAAGCGGGGCCATGCGGGGGGGGAGATGGCCGGGGGGCTTTGGCACGGCAGAATGCCGATCTGGGCTGTATACGCCTTGGCTGTTTGCGCGCCCCTGCTCACGCTTGGCCTTCGTTCCGCTCTTTCCGTCGATTTCGGCGAGCGGCCCCTGCTCATCCTGTTCATGGCGCCCATCGGCGTGGTCGCGCTGCTCGGCGGCCTTTGGCCCGGCGTGCTGGCCACGGCGCTTTGCGCGTTGGGCATCAACCTGCAGGCCATCCCCCCGGAAGGCAGTCTCGCCATCGTGGCCGGGCACGACCTGCTCCAATGGCTGGCGCTCATTTTCACCGGCCTGCTCGTCAGCGTCTTGAGCGAGCGGCATCTGCGGGCGCGACGGGTGTTGGCCGAGAGCGAGTCGAGCTATAGGATCCTGTTCGAGTCCATGAACGAGGGCCTGTGCGTGCTGGAGCTGGTGCGCGATGCCTCCGGCACGCCAGTTGATTATCGCATTCTGGACGTGAACCCCGCCTATGAACGGATTCTTGGGGTGAAGCGGACGGAGGTTCTGGGGCGGCGGGTGGTGGAGGCGTTCGGTCTGGCCGAGCCGCCGAATCTTCACGCCTTCGTCGCCATGCTCCAGCGAGGGCGGCCAGTCTCTTTCGATACCCATGTTCCCGGTTTAGATAAGCATTTCCGTGTTTCCGCCTTCCCCATGCGGGACGAAGTGTTCGGCGTGGTCTTTCAGGACGTGACCCAGCGTCGGCTCTCCGAAGTCGCCCTGTACGCAAGCGAGCGCCGTTATCGAGAATTGTTCGATCGCGCGCCGATCCCGCTCTGTTCCGTGGATGCCCAGGGGCGTGTGCTCAATGTGAACCAGCGCTTTGTACTGGCGTTCGGCTGTTCCCTGGAGGACATCCCCACCCTGGAACAATGGTGGGGCTTCGTTTGTCCGGACGAGGAGCGCCGCCAGGAGGCCAGCCAGGCCTTGCTGGACGACATGCGCGGGAGCGCCCCAGCGGGAGTGGCCGCTCCGCGCATGTACCTGTTGGCCGGGCGCGACCGGAAGCCGCGCGAGTACCTTGTCACTGCAATCGCCACCGGAGACGGCTTCGTCGCCACCTTCAGCGATATCAGCGAGCGTTTGCGCGCCGAAGAAGCCCTGCGGCGCAGCGAGCTGACCTTCCGCACGGTGGCGGACTTCACGTATGACTGGGAGTACTGGCGCGGCGTCGATGGCCGCATGATCTGGGCCTCTCCCTCCTGCGAACGCGTATGCGGCTATACCGCGGCCGAGTTCATGTCTGACAGCGATCTCGTTTTCCGCATCATCCACCCGGACGACAAGGCTCGTTATCATTGCCACCTTGAGGACCACGCATATCCCGGCAGGGAGTTGTGCACCATGGACCTGCGCATCATCACCAGGTCTGGCGAGACCATCTGGGTGAACCACAAATGCGTCAGCATCGTCCGGGAGGACGGCGAGCCTCTTGGACGCCGGGTATGCAACACGGACATAACCGATCGCAAGCGCATGGAGCTGGCCCTGGCAGACGCCCGTGACGTGGCCGAGGCCTCGAACCGCGCCAAGGGCGAGTTCTTGGCCAACATGAGCCATGAGATACGAACCCCGTTGAACGGTATGCTGGGGATGCTCCAACTGCTGCAGGGCGACCCCGCGAGCGAGGATCGCCAGGAGTATGTCGACATGGCCCTTGGCGCCGGGCGCAGGCTGCTTGGGCTGCTGAACGACATCCTGGACTTTTCGAGCATGGAGGCTGGAAGGCTTGCGCTGCACCTCGCCCCCTTGCGCCTGGATGTGGTGTTCGAGACCGTGGAGAACATCTTCCGCCTGGCCTGTGCGCCCAAGGGGCTTGGGCTGTCCTTTCGGGTTTGGCCCGGCACGCCGGAGGTTCTTCTGGGCGACGAGGCGAGGATTCGCCAGATACTGTTCAATCTCGTGGGCAACGCGGTGAAGTTCACCCCGAGCGGCGAGGTCCGGGTGGAGGCCTGGAGCGCCCCCCATCCCCGCGAGCCCCGGTCGGTGATGCTCTATCTCAGCGTCTGCGACACGGGCATCGGCATACCGGACGGGCAGGTGGACCATGTGTTCCGGCGCTTCACCCAGTCTGATGCAAGTTTTGCGCGCAAGTACGAGGGCGCGGGGCTTGGTTTGGCCATAGTCAAACGTCTGGCCGATCTCATGGGCGGCGAGATCGTTGTGGACACCGAGGTCGGTCGGGGGACGAGCATCCATCTGCGGCTTGTGCTGGAGCTCCCAGAAGAATTCGCGTCGACATCGCCTGAGGCGCGGACAGCATCCAAAGCTGTTGCGGGGCCGTTGCGACTGTTGCTGGTTGAGGACGAGGAGGTGGGACGCCTGGCCATCCGCACCATGCTCACCCGCATGGGGCACATGGCCGTGACCGCCGAAAACGGCCTGGAGGCGGTGCGGGCCTTTGCCGAGGGGAATTTCGACTGTGTGCTCATGGACATCCAGATGCCAGAGTTGGACGGCGTGGAGGCGACCCAGCGCATTCGTGCCATTCAGAACACTGGCACCAAGCCTTGGACCCCGGTCATTGCGCTGACTGCGTATGCCATGGCCGGGGACCGCGAGCGTTTTCTGGCGGCCGGCATGGACGGGTATTTGAGCAAACCAGTTCAAGAGGGCGAACTTGCCTCGATACTGTCCTCGCTGCCCGTGCGCGGCTGACTTTTCCCTTCACCTGCGGCGCGATTTTGGGTACACCCCCCGGACAACCCGGAGGTCCGCCGCATGTTCAGAGATATTCCCCAGTCCGTCGAGGTCACCCAGGGACACATGAAGGCCCTGGAAGCCTGGCGCAAGGCGCAGGGCGTGGAGCCCCAGCGGCTTTTGCCGCAGGTGGAGCCGGAAGCGGGCAAGCTGCTGGCCTTGCTGCTGGCCAATTGTCCGCCGGGCGATGCGGCAGAACTGGGCACGGGCGCTGGCTATTCCGCCCTGTGGCTGGCCCTGGCCTGCCGCGCCACAGGCCGCAAACTGGTCACCTTCGAGCCGGACCCGGCAAAGGTCGAGCTTGCCCGGCACTGCCTGGACACCGCGGGGGTGTTCGACGTGGTGGAGCTGCGGCAGGAGGACGGCGTGGCCGGCCTGGACTCCCTGTCCGGATTGTCCTTCTGCTTCATCGACGCCGGGCCGGAGTGCGCGCGGGAGGCCTTTGAAACGGCCCTGGCGGCCCTGCCCCGTGGCGGGCTCGTCATTGTGGGCGAGGCCGTGAGCGGGGCGGAGCGCTTTCCGCAGTTTCTCCTGGATGTGGAGGTGGACCCGCGCGTGGATGCGGTGACCTTGCCTCTTGGAGCAGGGCTGCTCATCTGCCGCAAGGTGTCATAGGGGGGGGCATTTCCGCCGCGCGTAAGCCCTGGCATACTGCGCCGGGGTAAGGCCAACCACCCGCGCAAAGTGCCGGTTCAGGTGGCTCTGGTCGCAGAATCCCGCTTCGATGGCCGCTTCCGCCGGGGCCATTCCTTCGCGCAACTGGCGCTTGGCGCGCCGCAAACGCGCATGGGTCTGAAAGGCGTGCGGAGGCAGGCCGACCAGACGCGTGAAGGCCCGGTGCAGGGCATAGGCGTCCACGCCGCAGCTCTGTGCCAGTTCTTCCAGTCCCACACCCTGGCCGTCCTCTTTCTCGATGATTTCTCGCGCTGTTGCCACCGCGCGCGTCATTTCTTCCCGATCCGGTCTTGTGGCGCATGGCGTTTCGACGCCGTGGTCGGCCAGGCGTTCCAGCACTTCCGCCAGCATGGATTGGATTTCCAGCGCGCCAGCGGCGCGTTCGCAGCACGCCGCCAGCTCCGCAAGGCAGGCGGCCAGGCCAGCGTCCGCAATGCGCAGGGGAAGGCGGGTGGGGAAGCCCAACGGCAGCGAGGCCTCCGTGAAGCTGAAGGCGAGGTAGGCGCAGGGGCCGCACGCCGTGCAAGAATGGGCCAGACCTTGCGGCAGGGAGAACACCTCGCCTAGAGCGACTTGCGTATGGCCCTCCGCCGTGCTGATGCTGCGCGTTCCGTTGGTGACGAGGCCCACGGTGAGGGAATCGTGGGCATGGCGCGGCTGCTCTGGCGGGTGCCGGTCGGCCATGACCAGACACACCCCAGGCAAATGCGCCGGGCAGACCAGCCTTGGCCGCCCGGCGCGCGGAGTTCGTCCGCCGCTAGAGCAGGGGCGGCACGAATTTGGCGAGGATGTAGAGGTCGTGTCCGGCATCGGCCCTCACTGCATGGCGCACGCCCGCTGGCATCAGCCCGCAGACGCCGGGCTCGTAGCGTACGCTGTCGCCCGCCAATAGGCAGGTTCCCGCCCCGGCCACAACCTCGTGCAGTTCCATGTTGGCGGGGTGCGTGTGTTCCTCAAGGACGCAGCCAGCCTCCACCCGTACCAGGTGCGCACTCATGGCTCCGTCCGTATCCGCAGCGGTGAGCAGGTGCTTGAGGGCAACGCCAGGAAAGCTCGCGTGCGGGTTCCAAGGCAGGGCGGCAAGATCCTTTTCGCGGCCCGGTGCGGCCAGACGCATGGTCCCGGGCAGAAGGGAAAGATCGTTGGGCATCGCAGACTCCTTTGGTTGAATGGGGGACGTTTGTCCCTCCTTTTGCCAAAGGCTGCGCTTGCGGTCTTGGACGTTCTTGCAGCGGCGCCTACGCGCCCACATGGGCCTTGTACGCCAGCACGGCGTTTTGCATCAGCATGGCGATGGTCATGGGGCCGATGCCGCCGGGCACCGGAGTCATGGCCCCGGCGCTGGAGCAGATGCACTCGAAGTCGCAGTCGCCCATGAGGCAGTCGTCCACGCGGTTGATGCCCACGTCCACCACCACGGCGCCGGGCTTGACCATGTCGCAGGTGATGAACTTGGGCCTGCCTATGGCGGCGAAGAGGAAGTCGGCCTGCCTGCACTGCTCGGCCAAGTCGGGCGTGCGGGAGTGGCACAGGGTCACGGTGGCGTCGCCGTACTCGCCAGGCTGGGAAAGCATGATGGACAACGGACGGCCCACGATGTTGCTGCGGCCCACCACCACGGCGCGCTTGCCGCGCGGGGAGAGCCCGTAGCGCCGCAGCAGCTCCATGACCCCGGCCGGGGTGCAGGGTGCGAAGCCGGGCAGCCCCTGGGCCAGTCGGCCCATGTTCTCCGGGTGGAAGCCGTCCACGTCCTTGTCCGGACGGATGCGCTCCAGGCAGCGGCGGCTGTCCAGGCCCTTGGGCACGGGAAGCTGGAGCAGGATGCCGTCCACGGCCTCGTCGGCGTTGAGCCTGGCGATGAGGGCCTCCAGGTCCTGCTGCGTGGTGTCGTCCGGGAGCCTGTGCGGGAAGGAGGCGATGCCCACCTCGGCGCAGGCGCGTTCCTTGTTGCGCACATACACCTGGGAGGCCGGATCCTCGCCCACAAGGATGACGGCCAGCCCTGGCGCGCGACCATGCCTGGGCGTCAGCCCGGCCACTTCGGCCTTGAGTTCTGTGCGGATGGACTGGGCGGTGGCTTTGCCGTCGAGCAGGATCATCTGGACCTCCTGAAAGGGGTTGCCATGCGGTGCGTGTGTGTTGCGGAAGGGGCAATCTACGGAAAAGGCCCGCGCTTGTCGAGGGCGCGGGCCGTGGATGCGTTGGTTTGGAACGCGGGGAGCGTGCGTCAGCGGACGGTGACTTCCACCCGGCGGTTTCTTGGTTCGTGCGGGTTGGCGCTTACCACGAGAGGATTGGCCGAACCGTGCGACGCCACTTCGATGCCCTCCGACGGCAGCCCTGCCTTGATCAGCAGTTTGCGCACGGATTCCGCACGCCTGCGCGAGATGTCGATATTGTAGTTTTCGTCTCCGGCGGCGCTGGCGTGGCCCACAACGGCGATGTCGCGGGAGTCCCGGTCCTTGGCGGTCGCCAGTACCTGCGGCAGCAGGGCCTGGGACTCCCTGGTGAGCCGGGTGGTCTCGCTATCGAAATACAGGACGAAGCGCACCGGCTTTTCCGGCAAAGCCCGGCGGGCCGGACCGAAAAGGGCTTCGGTTTCGGCCTCGGAAAGCGTTTCCGGCGCGGATGGAGCGGATTGGGCATCGGCCACGCGCACGGCTGTCCCCGCCTGGGTCAGCCGGGTCGCGCCAGCCGTGTTGGTTATGCTCACCTGGCCCACGTGGCCATCGGGATCAGGCAGGAGCAGCACCACGTTGCGCGGCTTGCCGCACGCCGCCAGCAGCGGCAGCGCCACAAGCACGGCCAAGAGCAGCAGCTTGCGCGCGTTCATTTGGCTGCCCCCGTCACCTGGGCCTTGTCCTCGGCGGTCTCCAGGCCGGGTTCGACGTTCAGCAGAACGTGCGTGCCGCGTATGCCGACGGAATAGACCGGCGTTTCGATCTTGGCCACCTCCGGGTTGAGCTTCACGATTTCTCCGCTCACCGCGGCCATGGATCCGCGTGAGAGCTTGAGCACCTGGGCCAGCGCCCCCTTCTCCGGTTCGAAAAGGAAGCGTTCCACCACCAGGCGGCTGCCTGGGCCGAGCGACAGGGTGGAGTTGTCGCGCAGCACAAGCCCCAGAGTGGCGCCCTTGCCCGTGGTGAGCACATCCCTTTCATAGACCCGGTCCCCGATTTTGAGGGGGGCGGCGGCCCCGGCGCGCGTGACCAGCGCCTCGCCCGCAACGGACTTGACGCTTCCGGCAGGAGCATCGGCCGCAAGGACGGAGTTCGAGGAAAGGGAACACAGACAGAACAGGGCCAGGGCGGACAGCACCGCTTTTGTGGCGTATCGGCTTGGTGGATGCGGTGACATGGAGAGTACTCCTTTTGTCTATGCTATGCCGGGTCAAAAATTTCGTCAACAGCTTCGCGGACGGAATGGACTAGGGCAGGGGCAGTCCCAGCCACCAGTGCAGCAGCCATGGCCCTGCCAGCAGATATCCTGCGGCCCCGGCGCACAGGAAGGGGCCAAAGGGGAGGCTGGTCTGCATCCCCCGGCCATTGGAGGTTCGCATGGCGGCGATTCCGCCAGG
Organism: Humidesulfovibrio mexicanus; assembly: GCF_900188225.1. Classification (NCBI taxonomy): domain Bacteria; kingdom Pseudomonadati; phylum Thermodesulfobacteriota; class Desulfovibrionia; order Desulfovibrionales; family Desulfovibrionaceae; genus Humidesulfovibrio; species Humidesulfovibrio mexicanus. Next base: position 480,406 of record NZ_FZOC01000002.1, read on the forward strand.
AAGGGCCAGCAGCGCCCCGGCGAAGAGGGTGATGCCCACGGCGGCTGGGCCAAGGAGCGCGCCAATCAGCAGCATGAGCTTGGCGTCGCCCAGGCCAAGGCCGTCCACCCCGCGCAGTCGGCGGTAGAGTTCCGAAACGCCCCAGAGACCGCCCCCGCCGAGCAGGGCGCCCAGGAACGCCCGCTCCCATCCGATGCCCAGCGTCCACAGGGGCGGCAGCAGGGCGGAACAGGCCAGCGCAACCGCCGCGCCGGGCAGGGTGAGCCGGTCGGGCAGCAGACGGATCTCCAGGTCGATGAGGGAGAGCACGAGGAAGAGCGTGCCGAACAGGAGCGCCGCCGCAAGGTGCGGCGTGGTGCCGAACACGGCGGCCGCGGCAAGGGCGAACAGGGCGCTCGCCAACTCGGCGAGGGGATACCGGGCCGGGATGGGCGTTTTGCAGGAACGGCATTTCCCGCCCAGGAGCAGCCAGCCCAGCAACGGCAGGTTCTCGCGCCAGGAAAGAGTATGGCCGCAAGCCGGGCAGTGGGAGCGCGCAGGGGAGAGCACGCTGCCGCCGCGCGCAAGCCTGTGTCCCGCGCAGGCGGCGAAGCTGCCCAGGGCGAGGCCCAAGAGCGCCGCCAGCGGCAGGGCAAGGGCGTTGGGCAGCGCGGAAACTGCGGTCATGGTGCTCCTTTCGCGTCGGGCGCGCTCTTGCCGAACGGCGCGTTCTGCTGCATGATGCGCCGGGCCTGTGGACCCGAGCGCCAGTGAAGGCGCTAGCGCATTTCCGCCCTGTCCACAAGCCCGCCAATCCAGTGTATTCGAGGGGGAGCCATGCCTGAGACCGCCCGCTTCATTCCCACGCTTTCCGCAGACGAACTGGCGCACATCCAGCTTGAAGGACTCAAGTGGACCGTGGCCCACGCCTATGCGGGCAATCCCTTCTACCGTGCCCGCCTGGACGAGAAGGGCGTGGCCCCAGGCGACATCAAGAGCCTGTCGGACATCACCCGGCTGCCCTTCACCACGGCCTACGATCTCCAGGCCGGGTATCCCCTTCCGCTTCTCTCCGTGCCGGAGGAGCAGGTGGTGCGCATCCATGGCTCCAGCGGAACCACGGGCAAGCGCAAAATCCTCTCCTATACCCGGAAGGACATCGACGACTGGGCCAATATGTTCGCCCGCTGCTACGAAATGGCCGGGCTCACCACCCTTGACCGCGTGCAGATCTGCGTGGGCTACGGCCTGTGGACCGCCGGGGCCGGTTTTCAGCTCGGCTGCGAGCGCTTCGGGGCCATGGCCCTGCCCGTGGGGCCGGGGATGCTGGACATCCAGCTGCAGATGCTCACCGACTTGGGCAGCACCTGTCTGTGCAGCACGGCAAGCATGGCGCTCCTGCTGGGCGAGGAAGTGGAGAAGCAGAACCTGCGTGGTCGGCTCAAGCTCAAACGCTCCATCTTCGGGGCCGAAGCCCACACGAAGAAAATGCGGCAGCGTTTCGAGGAGGCCCTGGGCCTGGAGCACAGTTTCGACATCTCCGGCATGACCGAGATCTACGGCCCGGGCGCCGGCATCGAGTGCGAGGCGCACCAGGGCATCCATTATTGGGCCGACATGTACATCCTGGAGGTTGTTGATCCGGAGACGCTTTTGCCCGTGGCCCCCGGCGAGTTGGGCGAGATGGTCATCACCAGCCTCAGGAAGGAGGCCAGTCCGCTCATCCGCTACCGCACCCGCGACATGACGCGCCTCATTCCCGGCGCGTGTCCTTGCGGCTGCGCCATGCCTCGGCACGAGCGCATCCAGGGCCGCAGCGACGACATGATCATCTTCCGCGGGGTGAACATCTACCCCGGCCAGGTGGCCAGCGTGCTGGAAAAGCACGCCGAGCTCAACAGCGAGTACCAGATTGAGCTCTCCCGCGTGGACGGGCTGGACCACATGGTGGTGCGTGTGGAGAAGCGGCCCGGAGCCGCGGCCGACGCCGACCGGGATGCGGGCCTCGCCGCGGCGGTTGCCGATGACATACGCAGCCAGATACTGGTCCGCAGCCGTGTCGAGGTGCTGGAGCCTGGAGCCCTGCCGCGCAGTTTCGCCAAGACCAAGCGCGTCATCGATACGCGCGACAAGGACTAGCTAGTCGGCAAGGAGCCCGGCGTAGCCCACCACCCGGTCGGCGTCACCGTTCACTTGGCCGGAGGTGGCGTAGGCGGCCACTTCGGCCCGCGTGGCCCCCAGTTCGCGCGCCGCGCAGATGCCTACCGTCATGGGGAGCACCCCGCACATGCTGATGCCCCGGCCGCGCACCGTCTCGTAGAAGGCGGTGGCGTCGAGACGCAGAGCGGGTTCCAAGGCCTCGGCGTCCTGGGCTTGCGCCACCTGATGCGGCACGTAGTGGCTCATGTCCGAGCTGACCACGATGCTCACCGGGGCCTGCCATTGGCGCAACGCTTGGCCTATGGCCGCGCCCACGGCCATGAGCGTGTCCAGGGATGGGTTTGACACGCACAGCGGGACAATGCTGGTTTCTGGATCCAGAGCTGCCAGAAAGGGCAGCAGGACTTCCAGGGAGTGCTCGCGCTGGTGGGCCAGGGTGTCCGGGATCAGGCGCGGCTCTTTCTCGCACAGGTGCGCAGCAAGTGGCGCATCCACCGCAAGCGCGCCGCCTGGAAAAGTCCAGCGGCCGTCCGGCCAGATGGCGAAGGGTTTGCCCAGGCCGGTATGGTTGGGGCCGAGCAGCAGCACGGTGCGCGCCAGATTGGCCTGGCCGAGGGTGGCCCCGGCCACCGCGCCGGAGTAGCAGTACCCGGCGTGCGGGGCCATGGCCAGGATGGTGGGGGCCTGCCCTTTGGGCTTGGCCTGGGCCAGGTAGCCCCGCACCTCGCGCATCAGGGCATCGGCTCCGGCGGGGTAGAACTGTCCTGCCACAACGGGCTGGCGGTCGTGGCTGCGTGCGTGGGGCATGGGCATAGGGCCCTCCTTCGGCTACATGGGCGGCTTCACCAGATAATTCTGCAGGCGCTGGTCCAGTGCGCTGTTCTCCAACGCCTGGGTGGCCATGCGCGCGTATACCGTGCCGGGTTTCTTCTTGGCGATGTCGGTCAACAGCGCCTTCCATTCGTCCAGCATGTTGCCCCTGCGGTACACTTCCGCCAAGCGCAGGCGCACCGGTGCCCAATCCGGATCGCTGGGCGGGATGATGCGGTCGAATTCCCTGGCCCATTTGACCGTCTCCCCGAACCGACCGGAGCGCTCCGTGGCCGTTATGGCCATGAGCAGACAGTCCTTGACCTTGTCCTTGTCGCCCCCTGCGGCCAGCAGCTGGGTCAGGGCCTCTTGGGAAAGGGCGAAGAGTCGGTGCATGTCCTGCTTGCGGGCGGCGTCCTTGGCCAGCACGTAGGTGGCGTGGGCGCGGGTGGCGGGGTCCGTGGCCGGATCCCCGGCGATGCGCGTCCAGAGCGGCAGGCTTTTCTCGATCTCGCCCTGATTCTCCAGGGCCATGGCCCGGGCGTTTTCGAATTGGGCCTTCTGCCGGGGCGAGAGCTTCCAGGCCTTGCCGGCCCGTGCGGCAAGGTCAGAGATGCGCTTCCATTCCTTGCGTTCCATGAAAATGTTCATGGCCAGATCCAGCGCCATTTCCGAGTACTTGGGCACCTGCTTCTTTCCCAGGAAGCGGCCTGCCAGCTTCAAGGCGCGGTCGGGCTGGCCGCGTTTCCAGGCGCTGACGGCTATGGCCATCTGCGCCTCGTCGCCCACCAGTCCCTGGTTCTCCTTCACGAAGGGCGCGTTGTCGTAAAGCTGCATCACGCGGGCGTAGTTGCCTTCCTGCACCAGTGCGGGCAGGGCGTGGAGGAAGGACTGGAAGCCCAACTCCTCGGCCTTCACCACAAGGTTGCTTTTGGGATACTTTTGCAGAAACGTGGCTGCTGTGTTCAGGGAGTCAAGGTACGACTTGTTGTGGAACTGCCACATGCCGAGCTTGATCTGCGCCAGAGGCGCCAGCGGGCTCTGCGGGTGGCGGGTGATGATGTAGGTGTAGGTCTCGTCCGGCCGGGGGGCGCCTGTGCGACCGAACACGGACACCATCTCGCCCATGGTGGGGTCGTCGTAGATGCCTTCCTCGGCCAGGCGCATCCGCGCCACCAGACCGCCCTCGCGGTCCGGGAAGTCGTGCAGGGCCTTCTGGTAGACCTCTTTGGCCGGGTCGCGTTTGTTCTGGCGAAGGTAGACGTCCCCGATGCGCACCAGGATGACATCGGCGTATTCGTTTTCCGGGTTCAGGTTGTAGAAGGTCCAGTAGTGGTCCTTGGCCAGGTCGAGCTTGCCGACTTTTTCCTCAACCTCGGCAGCTAGTTTGAGGAACGCAGGGTTTTCCATGTAGAAGAGCGGCCAGCGCTTGTCCAGGTAGTCCACGATCTGGAAGGCCTTTTCGAACTGCCCCAGCTTGCGCAGCACCTGCGCCAGAATGTAGGCGGTCTCCTTGGCCATGCGCGCGTCGGGATACTGCTGGATGAGGTCCTGGTAATGTTCCGCGGCCTTCTTGAGGTCGCCCTTTTCACGGTAGTATTCGCCGAGGGAAAAGGGAACGATGGCGGCGTTCTGGTCCTGTGGGTATTTCTTGCGGATGATGTTGAAGTAGGCCTTGGCCTCGGGCAGGTTGTTCACCTTGAGGTTCAGCAGGCCCAGGTTGATGAGGGCCCGCGGCACGCGGTTGGACTTCTGGTTGGCGTTCATGGCCGCCTGCTGCGCGGCGGCGATGCGGTCATAATTCGCGGCGAGATTGTCCTTGTAGGCCTGCATGGTGGCGTCGGCCAGGGCGTACAGGGTTTCTTCCCGCAGCTCGCCCTTCATGAGGGGCTCGCGCAGGAGCGCCTCCAGCGCCTTCACGGACTCCTGCCATTTGCCGCCCATCATGTCGGACTGTGCCTGGAGCAGGCCGTCCTTGAGTTGTTGCTCGGTGAGCGGACCTTGCTGCTCCTTGTCCTTGCCGCCCTTGGCCGGGGCTGCGTGGGCGTCTCCGCCAGCCGGGGCCGATGCGTTGTGCTGTGCGTCCGCCGGAGCGGTGGCGTTGTGGCCGTTATGGGCTCCAGGAGGCGGAGACGACGGCGCGGGAGTCGTGGCGTTGGCCGCAGAGGCTGCCGTGGCGTTGGCCGTGTGCGTCTCGGGCTGCGGACCGGTAGCGTTTTCGGCGTGGAGTTCCGATGGCGGCGTTGTCCCGACCTGCGGCAGGGTCGCGCCGGTGGAGCCGCTGGGCGCGAGCACCTTCTGCACCGGCTGGCGCAGCTCCCACTGCTTGCCAGGTTGCGAATGGGCTTGGGCTGGCTGGCCTTGCGGCAGCCCCTGCGCCGGGGCCAGCGCCGCAGGACGAGAAGGATCCGCGGCGGAAAGCAGTTCGGCCGGTCGCGAGTCGCCAGGGCCTTTGTGTTCGGCGCGGAAGCGCAGCCCGTTCTGCCCCTTGGCCGGGGTTAGATCCGCAGGCTTGGCCTGGGGCGCTGGTGGCGGCGGCGGGGAAAGCGAAACCACTGGCGGGGCCGAGCCCTCGGCCGGTCGGGAAGCGGGCATTGCTGTGGTCTGCTCCTGCAGGAGCGGGCGTTCCACAACGCCGGGGGGTACCCGGCCGCCTTGCTGGGTTTTCTGCGGCTGCGCAGGTTGCGGGAACGGCTGTTTTTGCTCTGGCGCAGCAGGTGGGGAGCCTTCCACCTGGGGCAGGGTGGCGATGTTGGCCGCACTGTTGCCGAGCACGGTCTTGTTGACCGGCATTCGCATGGAATAGGGCACGGAAAAAAACGGCTTGCCATCGGTGCCCGCGGCCGGTGGGGCCGGACGGTTGAGCGCTTGTGGGGCCGGAGGAGACGGTTGTGGCGCTGCATCTTTGGCCACGGGAGGATGTGCAGGGGCAGCCGATTGCGTCGGTGCTGCCTGCGTGGGGGGCTGCGCAGCGGCCTTGGCCTCCTGTTTCCTGTGGGCCTCTGCTTCGGACTGGGCCTTGGCCTCGGCCGCGCGGCGGGCCTGCTCGGCCTTTTCCGCCTGGTCGACCTTGGCCTTTGCCGCTTTGGCCTCGGCGTCCCTGGCGTGTTTTGCCTGCTCGGCCTTGGCCTTGTCGGCCTTGCTTTTTTCGGCTTGCGCCAGGTCCGTCTTGACCGGGGCTGCGGCCTTCGCGCTTTGCCCCCAGGTGGCGCCCACGGCATCGGGAAAAATCTGGATTTGCAGCTGCGGCTTGCCTTTGACCGGGTAGTTCACGTAGCCGAAGGCGCTGGTCTTGAGCTGGATCTTGAAGCCGCCGGGAATTTGGCTGACGCCCGACACAAGCTTGGTCCCGCCTACGCCTGGAGCGTCCGGAGCGGTTTCTCCCGGCTTGGGCGCAAAGGTGACGGTGAGCTCCTGTGGGCCGGTGCGCCGCACGGTGTACTTGGGCAGCGTCCCCCCTGCGGAGGAGAGGGTGAGGGTGTCGGCATCGGTTGCGGCGCGCACAAAAGCAGGCCGCGCGGCGTCCGTCGCGGCGAGGAGCGCCATCAGGCCCAGGGTCGCGGTGAATTGTTTCAAGGACACGGGCAGGCCGATCCCCTGCAACCTCAGCTGTCCAGGAGGTTGCGCTTCTTCAGTTTCTCGATGAGCGTGGTGCGCTTGATGCCCAAAAGCTCCGCGGCCTGGTTTTTGACGCCAGAGGCCTCGGCCAGGGCTTCTTGCAAAAGCCGCTCCTCGATTTCGTCCAGGAATTCCTTGAGCCCCTGGCCCTTGTCCCGCATGTCTTTGAGCTCCGGCCAGCGGAAGCCCTGTTGCGGGCTCTCGGCCGCGGCCACGGGCGTTGGCTCCACACCTGCGGCGCGCTGGATTTTTTCCGGAAGGTCTTCGGGCATCACGTGCGGGCCTTCGCAGAGAATGGACAGCCGCTCCATGAAATTTTCAAGCTCGCGCACGTTGCCGGGCCAGTCGTAGCCGATGAGCATGGCCCGCGCCTGCGCGCCCAAGGAGAGCTGCTTGCGGTCCTTGTCCTGGCAAAAACCTTTCAGGAAATGCTCGGCGAGCGCCATGATGTCCTCCCCGCGTTCGCGCAGGGGGGGCAGGTGCATGGGGATGACGTTCAGGCGGTAGAACAGGTCTTCGCGGAAGCGCCCGGCCGCGACTTCGCCTTCCAGGTCGCGGTTGGTGGCCGCGACAACGCGGACGTCCACCTTTTTCGTCCCCGTGCCGCCCACCCTTTCGATTTCCTTTTCCTGCAGCGCGCGAAGGATCTTGACTTGCAGGCTCAAGTCCATTTCGCCGATTTCGTCAAGGAAGATGGTGCCGCCATCGGCCAGTTCGAAGCGGCCCGGCCGGGAACGGATGGCGTGCGTGAACGCGCCCTTCTCGTGGCCGAAGAGTTCGCTTTCCAGCAGTTCCTTGGGGATTGCGCCGCAGTTGATGGGCACGAAGGGTTTGTCCGCGCGCTTGCTGTTCTTGTGCAGCGCCCGCACAAGCAGTTCCTTGCCTGTGCCCGATTCGCCAGTCACCAATACGGTGCTGTCGGTGGGGGCCACCTTCTCCAGAACCTTGTACACCTCGCGCAGGGCGGGGCTGTTGCCGATGATGCCGTCGATGTTCAGCGCCATTGGTCCTCCCTGGATGGGCCTGGCGGACGGCCCGGATCGGGCCTGGATGGGCCCGGCGGCTGAAGGGGCCGGAGCTGGAAAACCGGCCGGAACGCTGGCCTGGAGCCATGGCGTCCACAAACCGTGTCTCCCTCACTGTCAAGGAAATGACACGAAGTCAATGGTTTTCTAGAAAAAATTTAGGGCTTGGCCTTTTGGGGCGCGGGCCTAGAGCACGAAGGAGATGTAGGAGTAGCCGGAGATTTCCAGGTGCTTCACGCTGCGGGCATAGCGGGCAAAGAGCACAAGCCCCAGGTTGCCCAGTTCGTCCTGGCTGGCCTGGAGCAGGGACTCCGGGAGGGCGAAGTTGTTGATGTCGTCCATTTTGTGGCCGCAGACCATCTCCGTGAAGCAGCCGTCTTCTGTCAGGGCCACGCGCAGGGACAGGCTGTTGTCGGCGGAGGAGTGGGCCTGGGTCATGTGGCAGAACACCTCCTCGCAGCACAGCGACAGGGCGTCCAGCCGCTCCTGGGAGAGCTTCAGCCGGTCGCGCCCGGAGCGGAGCAGCTTGTGCATGCGGGGAATCTCGGCCGGATCAGGCCGGAACACCCCGGAGACCCCGCGCTTGGGCGAAAGGTAGGCCAGGGTGCTCAGCACAAAGGCCGTGAACCCGCCCACGGCCACGCTGTTTTGCAGCAGTGGGCTCAAGCTTGTCGGAACCACCCCGGGAAAGAACGACTTGCCCCCGGCCACCAGCCCCACCACCAGCGACAGACCCAGGATGAGCCCGTGCTGGTTGCTCAGCTTGGTCATGGCCACCAGGCCGAAGCCCGCATGGAACAGCAAGGCGGCGATAACCACCAGGAATCCGCCGATGACCGGGCCGGGCATGTCCAGGATGACGCCGCCGACCTTGGGCATGAAGGCCAGCACGAGCAGGATGCCCGCGCCAATGGCTCCGATGCGCCGCGAGGCCACGCCGGTCATTTCGATGAGCGGCAGGTTGTCGCAGTAGATGCTGGGCACGGCGGTGCCGAAGAGGCCGGCCATGACCTTGGAGAGGCCGTCGCAGTAAAGGCCGCTTTGCACCTGGTCGTAAGACACGCGGCGGAAGTCGCGGGTGGAGATTTGCTGCACCAGCATGATGTTGCCCGTGCTCTCGATGACGCTGGCCAGCATACCCATGCCGAAGGCCAAAAACAGGGGCAGGTGCGAGGTGTCCAGGCTTGTGGCCACGCCCGGCCAGGCCGAAAAGTCCGGCAGGCCGAACCAGGCGGCGTCGCGGGAGTGCTTGAAGTCCAGCCCTCCGGTGAACAGGGCCGTGGCGTAGCCAGCGGCCATGGCGAGAAGCGGGCTCCAGAGCCGGATGGAAGGCCGCCCGAAGAGCATGAGCAGGGTGAGGCAGAGCACCGTGGCCGCCCCGGTGCCCACGCGGGCCAGGGAGGGCGCGGCGCCCGGCTCCAGGTCTCCGGCCCACAGCCCCAGGCCGATGGGCACCATGGACATGGCGATGAGCAGCACCACCACCCCGCCTACCGCAGGGGTGATGATGTGCCGGAAGTGGCGGATGAAGTAAGTGTACAGGAACACCACCGGCACCGTCAGCAGCGACATGCTGGCCAAGAGCGGCAGACCGCCCATCTTCACCGCGTCCACGGAGCAAAGCAGGAAGGCGCTGTACGAACCCGTGAACAGCAAAAATCCCGAGCCGATCCCCAGGCGGGTCCGGCTCTGCAGGAAGGTGAACAGGGCCGAGGTGAGGATGGTGGCGAAGGTGATGAAGGCCAGCGTTCTGGGCTCCACCCCTACGGTCTTGCCCAGCACGTTGGGGATGAAGATGACGGCGTCGAACACGAGCAGCACATGCATGAAGGCCAGGCTGATGGCCAGATGCGGCGGCGGGGCCTGGTCCGCGTCGTATTTCAGCGAGTCGCGCAGCATGATCTGCCCTTGGCCGGGCGGTTAGCGTGAAAACCGCCGGGCGATCTCCTTGCTCGGAATCAGCCCCGTGGCCGCAGCGGAGACGATGTTGCCGGCCACGCCGGGGCCGTCGCCCGCGACGAAGAGGCCGGCCACGGCGGTTTCCAGGTTGGAGGTGGTTTCTATCTGGGTGGCGAAGAACTTGATTTCCGGGGCGTAGAGCAGGGTTTCGTCGTTGGCCACGCCGGGCACCACCTGCCCCAGTTTTTCCAGTCCCTCGACGATGTTGGTCAAGATGCGTTCGGGCAGGGCCATGGCGATGTCGCCACAGACGACGTTCTTCAAGGTCGGCTCGATGGAGCTGTTCTTGATGCGCTGCCAGGTGCTGCGTCGTCCGCGCTTGAGGTCGCCGAAGCGTTGGAGGATGGGCTTGCCGTCGCCGATGAGCGAGGCCAGACGGCCGATGTGCTCGCCGTAGGCCTGGTTGTTGGTGACGGGGTCGTTCAGCACCACCTTGGAGAGGAAGGCGAAGTTGGTGTTGGCGCTTTTCTTGTCCATGTAGGCGTGGCCGTTGACGCAGACGAAATCCTGGTAGTTCTCCAGGGCCACGAAGCCGCCGTCGTTGGTGCAGAAGGTGCGGGTCTGGTCATCGTACTTGCTGGTGCGGATGAAGAAGGTGGGGTCATAAATGACCTCGCAAAGGTCCTGCATGACCTCGCGGGGAACCTCAACGCGCACGCCTACCTCGATGCCGCGCTGGGAAAGCGAAAGGCCGAGCTCGCGCGCCTGGCCGCCCACCCACTCCGCGCCCACGCGCCCTGGCGCAAGGATGACGGCGCGTGCAGAGTATTCACCCTTGTTGGTCACCACCCCGCGCACCGCGCCGTTGTCGGCGACGACCTTCTTGACTTCCTCGGAAGTGTGGAAGGTGACGCCCTTGGCTTTGACGTGTTCGGTCATGTCGCTGATGAGCCGGGGCAGGTTGTCGCTGCCCAGGTGCTTTTGGCGGATGATCAAGAGGTCGATGCCGCATTTGCGGGCCTGGGCGCGGACCTTTCTCGCCTGCTCCATGTCCGTCGGGTACACAGGTCCGTCCATGCCGAAGCGGTTGAACATGGCTTCGGTTTCGTCGATGAGGGCCCTGGCTTCGGATTCCGCCATGAACTGGGTGAGGTCGGTCTTGCCCAGCTTGTGGATGAAGTTCAGCTTGCCATCGGAGAAAAGCCCGGCCCCGCCGATTCCCGACAGGATGTTGCAGGGCTTGCAGTGGATGCAGCCCGTGCGTCCCACGGGGCAATCGCGCCGGTTTGCCTGCTTGCCTTTTTCCAACACCAGCACGGAAAGGCTGGTGTTCTCGCCCAGCCATGCCGCGGCGAAGAGTCCGGCCGGACCTCCGCCCACGATGATGACATCGAAGTCCGTGCGTGCGTTTTTGCCTGGGGTCATGTTTTGTCCTCATGGTGCCATGATTTGCGCAGCGCGTGCGCGCGCGTCTGGAGCCTGTTGGATGTAGCACCGGGCTGGGCGCAACCGCAAGGGCTTGGGAGCAGGTATTTCCGTCGTGCATTTTCCTGTAACCGTCCCGCAAGAGCTCGCGTCATAGTGCCATGAAGGACTCCTTCGTCGCCCTTGGGGAGGGGAGACGAAGAGAGGACGCCGATGACAAGACTTTGATCGCGGCCAAGGGCCGCGCCACGACGCGTAACCGTTTCAGGCAATGCGTTCTGGTGTTTTGCGCCCCCTGTCATTGGCGTGCGGGGGGCTGATTTGGAGATGTTGTATGCAGATCAACTCCTCGACAAGCGGGACAAGTTCGATCTTTTCCATGGACGAGATGGACACACGGCTCGCCACCGACATGGTGAGCGCGAAGGATTCGGATTCCAGCGGCTCGCTTTCCGCCTCGGAGCTTGGGGTGAGCGATTCCGATGTTGCCGAATTCGATACCGACGGCGACGGGGTCTTAAGCAGCGCGGAGCTTGCCGCGGCGCTCAAGGCCAAGCGAGAGAAGATGCAGGCGCAGATGGACTCGCAGATGCAGCAGAGCAGCCAGCTTGGAATGCTGCAGAGCACGCTCTCCGGGGCGCAGGGCGAGGAAGAGGCTCCGAGCATTGATCAGCTGATCTCGGGTCTGTTCGGCGATTCCGGGTCCGATGGTTCCGAAGGCACGATGGCGGTGAGCGCGGCCGACTCTTCGGAGACGGCGAGCAACGCGGGCTCTTCGCTGTCCGAGTTCCTTGAGCAGATGGACACGGAAATGGCCGCGACCATTCTGAACATGAAGGACACCGATGGCGACGGCGTGCTCAGCGCCGAGGAACTCGGAGCCACCTCCGAGCAGATCGCCGAGTTGGACACCGACGGCGACGGTGTGCTGAGCCAGGCAGAGCTGGCCACGGGGCTTGCCGCGGAGCGCGAGACCATGATGGCCGAAAATGGTGGGGTCATGCCGCCCCCGCCGCCTGCTGGCGAGCAGGGCGTGAGCGGCGCGGCTTCGAGTATGGACAGCACCGCGATGGACGCCATGATGCAGAGCATGTTCAGCACGGGAACGGGGGTGAGCGGGAGCGGAGACTCCAGCACCACCACGGCCACGCTGCAGGAATTCCTGCTGCGGCAGAAGGCCAGCAGTGCGTATCAGAGCGTTGACAACCTCATCGCCGGGCTTTTCTCCGGCGGTGCGGATTCCCGGTCGGTTTCCCTGGACGCGTAAGCGTCTCGGCCGATCGTGGCCCTCCCGGGGGTCGGTCTGGTCAACCGGCCCCCCACTTTTGACAGGGGCGGCGACAAGGGGCTACATGCAAAATGGTGTGGGGCGGTTGGCGTGCGGGTAACGCCGCAGAGATGAAGGAATGAACGACGCCGAAATTGTGCGCCGGGTGCTTGATGGCGATGTGAACGCCTACGCGTTGCTTGTCGATGCGCATTCCGCGCAGATCATGGGCATCGCCGCCAGGCATGTGCCGCCGGACCGCGCCGCAGAGGTTGCTCACGACACGTTTGTGCGCGCCTTTGAGCGTCTTGCCACGTACAAGGGCGAGAGCCCTTTCGTGCATTGGCTGACGCGCATAGCGTTGCGCCGGTGCGCGGATTTTTGGCGCGGTCGTGCCAGGAGCCGTGAGACGCCCTTCAGCGCGTTGGGCACAGGGGCGCGCGAGTGGATTGAAAGCATTCCCGACTCCGCCGCCGAGGACGTGGATGCGCACGCCGAGCGAAACGAGGCCGGGGTCATTCTTGACTGGGCGCTCGCGCAGCTTACGCCGGACGACAGGCAGGTGCTCGTGATGACCCATATGGATGGACAGGCCTTGAACGATGTGGCGGAGTTGATGGGATGGAGTCTTTCCAAGGTCAAGGTGCGCTCGCACAGGGCGCGGCGGAAGCTGCGCGATGTGCTGGGACGTATGCTCGACTGAACCGCAGGGGGTGCGATCATGGACGATGGCAGACTCGACAGACTGGAGCAGGCGCTCATGCGCGCCGGACGCGCCCGCCGGGGCGTGGTCGCGGATGATTTCACGGCAGGGGTCATGCGTGCTGTGCGCAACCTTCCGTCGCGCCGTCTCGCGTTTGGGGACCTCTTTGGATTGGCGGCCCGGCGTTTTGCGCCGGTGGGAGCGATCGCCGCGACCGCGACCTTCGGGTATGCCCAGATAATGGAGCGTGTGTTCAACCAGGCCCTTGTGTCCCTGTCCCTGCATGGCGGCTCCAGCGCCCTCAGCCTGGCCGGGCTGATGCCTTAGACGGAGCGCGGCATATGAAGTCCTGGAAGGCCTGGCTCCTGGTGGCCGTCATTTTTCTCACCGGCGCGATGGCGGGAGCCTACGCCATGCGCGTCTACATGGTCCGGAATCTGCCGGAGCTCCTTGAACATACGCGCCAGCGTTTGGAGGAGCATTTTCTCGACGTTATCGACAGGGAAGTGGGATTGCGCCCTGAACAGAAGGAACGCATTTTGCCTATCTTGCGGGAGTCCGTGCTCAAGGGCGACCGCATCCACGCTTCGGTTCGCGAGCAGATGGACGCCGTGCGCAAGGAGGCTGACGAGCGCATCGCCAATGAGTTGGATGCGGACCAGCGCGTGAAGTTCGACGAGTTCCGCGTCCGCATGGAGAAGCTGGCCCGTCAAGGGCCGCGACCCGGAGGCCCGCCGCCTCCAGGATTTTCACCTCCGCCCGGCCCTCCCCCGGAGGGGGATCCCCGTGGCTTTCCGGCAACGAAGGAAATGCAGCCGCACCAGTAGACAGGAGGACGAACATGGCCGTGCCTGCAACGGAACGGACCCGCCACGCGCGGGTCCGGGAGGATTCGTGTTGACTTCGTTCGGGGAGATTTTCCCCGGCAGGGTGGTGATGCTTGACGCCAACCTCTTCGATGTTGTTGCGTGCGCCACCGGCAGCCCGTCCATTCGCTCGCACTATTGCGCCTGCCTGGAGCTTGGCCCCCGGCGCATATGCTGGCTTCCGGTGAACTCCGGCGCCAGCCCGGGACGCCTGCCCATCTTTCGCGAGGAGAAGCGCGGCCACCCCAACTGGGTGAACAACCCCAAGAAGCGCAGCGCACAGGGGGTGAGCTACTACCATCCCACCCAGGTTTGGGCGCTGACACCCGAAACATCCGTGCTGGCCTCGCGCCATGACCTCTCCACACTGGCTTCGCCGAACCTCATCGTTCCCGGCTGCCTTGCCCGCATCCTTTCCGATTGCGCCCGTGCGGTCGAGATGTCGCACGCGCTGGCGCCGGTATAGCCGAGCGCCGCGGTTCTTCTTTCTGCGTTTGACCAGCGGGGCGCTTTGGCCTATGTTTCCAGGTTCGGGGGAGTCGGGCAGCCCGGCTTCTCCCGGCCCCGAACGCTGAATCCTCAGAGAAAGGATACCCCGCATGACGACGTCAGAGAATGCTTCCGGCGAGGCCTGTCCTGCCGCCCCGGTGAACTTCATACGCGCCCGCGTGGCCGAGGACGTTTCCTCCGGCAAGAACGGCGGCCGCGTCATGACCCGTTTTCCGCCCGAGCCCAACGGCTACCTGCACATCGGCCACGCCAAAAGCATCTGCCTCAATTTCGGCCTGTCCAGGGAGTTCGGCGGTGTGACGAACCTGCGCTTCGACGACACGAATCCGGCCAAGGAGGAAGTGGAGTACGTCGAAAGCATCATGCGCGATGTGAAATGGCTGGGGTTCGACTGGGAAGACCGGCTGTACTACGCCTCTGACTATTTCGAGCGGCTCTACGGGTATGCCGTGGAGCTCATAAAGAGGGGCAAGGCCTATGTGGATGACCAGAGCGCCGAGGAGATCCGCCAGTCTCGCGGCACTCTCAAGGAGCCCGGCACGAACAGCCCCTGGCGCGAGCGCGGCGTGGAGGAGAATCTGGACCTCTTCGCCCGTATGCGCGCGGGCGAGTTCCCGGACGGCTCCCGCGTTTTGCGCGCCAAGATCGACATGGCTTCCCCCAATGTCGTCCTGCGCGATCCCGCCCTCTACCGCATCAAGCATGTGCATCATCATCGCACCGGCGACGCGTGGCGCATCTACCCCATGTACGATTTCGCCCACTGCCTGTCGGACTCCATCGAGGGCGTCACGCACTCCATCTGCACCCTGGAGTTCGAGAACAACCGCCCCCTCTATGATTGGATTTTGGACGCGCTGGGCGTGTTCCACCCGCAGCAGATCGAATTTGCGCGCCTGAACCTCACGTACACCGTGCTTTCCAAGCGCAAGCTCATCCACCTCGTGAAGGAGGGGATCACCACGGGTTGGGACGATCCCCGTATGCCGACCCTTTCCGGCATCCGCAGGCGCGGGTTCACACCCGAAGCCCTGCGCGACTTCTGCGAGCGCATCGGCGTGGCCAGGTGCGACAACATGGTGGAGTACAGCCTGCTGGAGCACTGCCTGCGCGAGGACCTGAACGAGCGAGCGCCCCGCGTCATGGCGGTGCTCCGGCCGCTCAAGGTCGTCATTGAGAACTACCCGGAGGGGCAGACGGATGAGTTCGACTTCCCCTGGCACCCGGAAAAGGACATGGGGTCGCGCGCCGTGCCGTTTTCCAGGGTCGTGTATATCGAGCAGGACGACTTTCGCGAGGATCCACCCAAGGGCTTCCACAGGCTGTCCCCTGGCAAGGAGGTGCGCCTGCGCTATGCCTATTACATCACCTGCCGCGAGGTGGTGAAGGACGAGGCCGGAAACATCGTGGAACTGCGCTGCACCTACGATCCCGAGAGCCGCGGCGGCGGAACGCCGGACGGCCGCAAGGTCAAGGGCACCCTGCACTGGGTGAGCGCGGCCCACGCCGTGGACGCGGAGGTGCGGCTGTACGATCTGCTGTTCACCAAGGCCAACCCCGGCGCGGAGGAGGACTTTACCGCCTGTGTCAACCCCGATTCGCTGGAAGTGGTGCGGGCCAAGCTGGAGCCCTCGCTTTCGGCAGTTGAACCCGGTTGGCGCTGCCAGTTCGAGCGCCTGGGCTACTTCTGCGCCGACGAGAAGGACTCGAAGCCTGGTGCGCCAGTGTTCAATCGCGCCGCCACCCTCAAGGACACCTGGGGCAAGATCGAGAAGCGGCAGGGCGGAAGATAGTCCGCTGACCATTGTCCTTTGGGGCCGTTTCGGATGATCCGGGGCGGCCTTTTTTATTTCTTGACGGCGAAGCTTCATCTTGTTAGTTGTGCATACAAGTCAAAGGCGTGAGCTAGGGAAGAGTGAATGAAGAAGTCCCATGAAATGGTGCACCATTGTCTGTATTTCACAGCCAACTCCCTGGGCCGCGCCATGACGCGCCTGGCGGAGGAGGCCTTTCGTCCGACGGGGCTTTCGCCTTCGCACGCCTTCGTACTCATGCTTGCGGCGGAGGAACCTGGCATAGGTCCCGGCGAACTTGCGGAGCGGCTGGCGCTGGCTCCGTCAACGGTAACGCGTTTCGTGGACGCGCTGGTGCTCAAAGGGCTGCTGTCGCGCACGGCAGAGGGCCGCGCGGCGCGGCTTGCGGCGACTCCGGCGGGCTTGGCCCTGCTCAAGGGCGTGGAGCAGGCCTGGAAACGGCTGCACGCCGCCTATCTTGACGTGCTTGGCCCGGAATCAGACCGTTTGGCGCGAGAGCTTGACGAGGCCTGTCGCAAGTTGGAGGGCAGGGCAGAGGCATAGGCGTCCCAGGCGGGCCGCTGCGAAAAATTGTTATTTTTGTTTGTACACACAAAGAAGGAGCGAACATGAAGCGGAACCTTGGGCCCGTCAACGCCCTGTACCCCTCCTTGACCACCATAATCGGAACCGTGGTGGACGGCCGGGCGAATTTCCTGGCCGTGGCCCATGTGGGCATCATGAACCATGGGCAGCCGCAGTATCTGTCGTTTGGCATCAACACTGCGCACTATTCCGGCCAGGGCATCCACAAGCATCGTGAGTTCAGCGTGTGCATTCCCAGCGAGGACATGGTGAGGGAGACGGATTATGTGGGGCTTGTGAGCGGGAAAAACACCGACAAATCCAGCTTGTTCGAGCTGTTTCGTGGAGAACTTGCACATGCTCCCCTGATCAGGCGTTGCCCTGTGTGCATGGAGTGTCGTCTGGACCGCGTGCTTGACTTCGGAAAGCATGAGGTGTTTGTCGGCGAGATCGTCGCGACCCACGTAGACGAGGACGTGCTGCGCCAGGATGGAAAGATCGACATCGCCCGTGTGCGTCCGCTGCTCTTTGATTTCTCCAGCGTTACGTACTGGGGCCTCGGAGACGAGGTGGCGGAATGCTGGAGCGTCGGCAAAACGCTCAAGGGACGGCCCGCGTAGGCTGCACAGCTAGGCGCCGCATAGCCCCAAAGCGTTCCAGGGAGAGGGCGCTTGCCTTGCTGTTTCGGTGAACATGGCCCGGACTTCGCTGGACGTGGGAATGATTCCCGGGCGGAAGGGAGACGCCCAGGGGTCGCCGCGGAGCAGGGCGAGAGCCCAGCGGCACACGTCCGGCCCGAAAGCTCCGGGAGTCTCCGCCACCAGCAGGGCCTTGGAATGGCCGTCCAGGTCGGCGGGCATTCTGCGCGATGGCGGGCAGAAGGCCTGCAATCTCTGCACATGGGCGATGCCGCCGCCGGAAAGGACCAGTCGCAGCCAAAAGTCCCACTGGGCCAGGCGCAGTCCGGAGCGCAGGCCTCCCAGGCGTTCCCACGCTTCACGGCGCACCAGCGCGGCCGGGCCGACGGGGTTTGTGCGGGACAGCTGCTCCGGATGGAACGGGCGCAGACGGACCAGAGGGGAACCGCAGGGGCTTCCTGCCGTATGCGCTGCATAGGCCGCCTGAGCGTGATCCTGTTCAAGGGCCGCAAGGCAGCTGCCCAGGAACTTCGGACTGAGCAGCGCGCCTTCCGGCACAAGGGCCAAGACGCCCTGGTCGGCATCGCGGGCGGCCGCGTTCATGGCCATGCCAGGCGTCATTCCCGTGGCGTTGAGCACCCGTATGCTGTTCAGACCGAGGGCGTTGCAGAGGAACTCGGGATCCTGCGCACTCGGCGCGTGGGGGACGGCGCTGGCCAGAACCACATCGATTCGGCCAGGGCCTATGTCTTGTGCTGCGAGCGAAGCCAGGGTGCGCATGAGGGCGGCGCGTGCGCTCAAGCGATGGTGGATGAGCAGCCGAATGCGTTCGTTGGCGGTCATTGCGCGCTCCCTTCCATGGGTTGGCGGTCGGGCACGGTCCGTGTGCCAAATTCAAGCTCTATCGCGTGCTTCATCGGCTTACAGCATGGGAAACTTTAGGCCGGGCCGCGCGTTGGGACTGGTTGGCGTCGGCTTTTCCTGTCATAGTCCTTGCATACGCCAGTGCGTTGGTGCACGGCAAGCCGGCCGCGCCGGTCCGGATTTCGGGAGGGGTTGGGATGGATCAAGACGCCACGCCGCTGGTCGCCCAGGCGGTGAGCCGGGCTGAAGCCGTCATGGATGGCGACGCCATCGACGATTTGCTGCTGACGGCAGACGGCAAGGCCTGGCGGCTTTGGGGGCGCGGTGGCCGCGTGCGCGAGTCGGCTTTGGCCGCCGGTGTCCCGCAACGATCGCTGCCCGTGCTTCTTGGGCCGAGTCTGGGGCCTTGCCTGGAGGCGCTGCTTGCGCGCGGCGGTCCGGTTGCGGTTGTGGACCGCGAAGCGGCCGCGTGGGAACTCACTGGCTTGCGTCGACGTTTTGGCGGATCGGCCGGGTTGCTGTGGCTTGATGCGGGCGATGCGCGCGCTGTGCTCGACGCCCTGACCCGCTGGCAGGCCGAGTGGGGGGGGATGCCTTTTGCGCCTTTGGCCGCGCCGGGCGCGCGGAGGATTTCTCCTGAACTCTACGGCGCGCTATTCGACACCCTTGCCGCCAGCGCCAAGGCGAATTTCTGGGACCGCGCCGCATACCCGAAATTTCAATCCACGACGCCGCGCGTGCTGTTTCTTGACCGGCCCTATTTCCTGAACAGGGAGATAAAGGACGCTCTGACGCGCATGGGCGTCGCCTGGTCCCCGTTGCCTGTGCCCATGGAGGACCGGGGCAGCACGGCTTTTGTCGAGGGCTTGTTGCGCCGGATCCTGGAGTTCAAGCCCGACCTGCTTCTTACGGTGAACCATTTTGGGCTGGACCGCGAGGGGCGGTTGGCCGAACTGCTGGAACGCCTCGGACTGCCGCTGGCCTCCTGGTTTGTGGATAATCCGCTGCTCATTCTCTCCCGCTATGCGGGCTTGGCGCGGCCGGGCACTGCGTTGTTCACCTGGGACGAGGACAATGTCGCCGCGCTGCGCGATGCCGGATATGCCCATGTGCATTATTTGCCGCTGGCCACCGATGTTCACCGTTTTCGCCCCGGACTTCCCCAAGGCCCAGAGAGCTGGCGTTCCCGAATCTCCTTCGTGGGAGATTCCATGACGCGCGCCGTCGCCGAGAGCCTCGCCGCCTGCGCGTGCGTTCCCGAGCTGTGCGCGGCATACCGCGATATCGCCGCCGGATACGGCGCCGCCCAGGAACGCGGGGTGGAGGCATACCTCTCCCTCGCGCATCCGCACATCGCCAAGCGGCTGCAGTCCGAGGTCGACCTCGCCCTGCGCCTGTCCTGCGAGGCGCTGCTCACCTGGGAGGCCACCCGGCAGTATCGCCAAGCCTGCGTGCGCGCGGTGGAGCCCTTGGCCCCCCTGGTTGCCGGGGACGCCGATGGCTGGCGCGCGGCCCTGGGGGCGGGAACGTCCGCGCGTGTCATGCCCCGGTTGGACTACTACGACGATCTGCCGCGCTTCTACCCCATGAGCCAGGTGAATCTGAACTGCACGAGCAGACAGATGAAGGGCGCGGTGAACCAGCGGGTGTTCGACATCCCGGCCTGCGGCGGCTTTGTGCTGACGGACAGGCGGGAGCAGCTGGACCGTTTGTTCGAGCCCGGACGGGAGAGCGTGGCGTACGACTCGCCGGAGGAGTTGCCCGAGGTCGCCTCGCGTTGCCTTGCCGATGAGGATTTGCGCCGCAGGGTGGTGCAGGCTGCGCACGCGCGCATACTGGCGGAGCACACCTATGAGCACCGCCTGTCGCGGCTGCTGGAGATCATGCGCGCGTCCTTCGGCG
The DNA here is from genome assembly GCF_900188225.1 of Humidesulfovibrio mexicanus. NCBI lineage: Bacteria > Pseudomonadati > Thermodesulfobacteriota > Desulfovibrionia > Desulfovibrionales > Desulfovibrionaceae > Humidesulfovibrio > Humidesulfovibrio mexicanus. Next base: position 500,450 of record NZ_FZOC01000002.1, read on the forward strand.
AGCATCGTGCGGAGCGTTTTGCCCCGCGGTCTTGAGAATTCTGCGGGAGTCTGCCATAGTTGAACCGGCGGTTTGCGCCGTCCATCAAGCGCGGAGGGCGCGGTGTCCGACGAGCAGTCCAACCATACCGGTCAGGCGGCCCCCCCTGCGGGAGTCGTGTTCACGTGCGCCTCTTGCGGGCATGTCCAGCCGCTCCCAGCGAGGTTTGGCGGCCGCAAGGCCCGCTGTCCCAAGTGCAAAACGCCCGGCGTTGTCGGCGCTTTGCCTGTTGCCGAGCCTGGCGTCGATGATGTGAAGCTCGACGATCTGGTCGCCGAGGAGTCGATCGCAGAGCCCGCTCCTGCTCTGGCAGAACCTGTGGCCATTGAGTCCGAACCGTCCGCCAGCATGGCCGATGTTTCGGATGCCAGGCGCATGTTTTTGAGGAATCCTGGTGTGAATCTGCTGGCTGGCGTCGTCGGCGGGGGGCATCTGCTGCTCTCCTGCCTCGCGTTGGCGATGCTCACGCTGTCTCCTGGGCCGGGCGGGCTTTTCGTCGGTCATGCCCTTGCGTTGACCCTTGCCCCGGCCGTGTTCGGCTCCTTGCTTCTTGCCCTGCGCGGACGCTTTCCCGTGGCTCTCGCCGGGCCGGATCCCTCTGCCACGCTGTGCGTCTTTCTCCTTTTGGCCGCCGTGTCGTCCGATCTTTCGGGCCGGGTTCCCCCCGCAGTTTTGGCCGCCACATGTTTTGCCGCCCTGCCTGCCGCCGCATTTGTTTCCGGTGCGCTGGGGGGGCTGCTTTCGCGTCTGCGGTTCGCTGACCGTGTGCGATTTTTGCCCGGAGAGGTGCTGGGCGGTATGATCGCAGGGTTCGGTCTGCTGCTGGTCAAGGCCTGGGTTCCGGTCCTGGCCGCAACCGACCCCGCGTTGGCAGCGTTGCACGCCTTGCCGCTGGACGAATTCCTTCCGGGGCTGGGGCGCACCGTTTCCGCCTGGGGGCCGACAGTGGGGTTCGGACTGGCGCTTTTCGCCATCAGGCTCGCCACTCGGAGCCTCTTGTGGCCGCTCCTGCTCGCCGTATTTGCCTTAGGGCTCTGGAACCTGCTGGCCCTGCATTCCGGCTTGGTCCCGGACTGGACCGCGCCAGCAGCGGCCCTGGCGGCCTCCCAGAGGTCCCTGCCCGCCATGCTCGACCTTGATTCCGCCTTAAGGCTTTTGGAACCCGGCTTGTTCCAGTCCGTGGACTGGACTGCGCTGGTTTCTCGGACGGATTATTTCGCAGCCGTGGCTGCCGTCGTCATCCTTCCGTCCCTTGTCCGCACGCCCATCCTGGAATCCGTTTCGGCCTGCGACGCGCAGCCTGATGCGCAGATGCGCACCCTTGGCGCGGCGACCATACTGTCTGGGGCGACCGGCGGCTTGCCTTGCTCCCTGTCCCTTTCCGGCAGCCTGAGCCTGCGTTTGCTGGGCGCCAACGGACCGCTTGCGGGGCTGGCGGCGGCGCTGACCTGTTTTGCGGCCTGGATGTATGGCGGGCCGCTGCTGCGCCATGTCCCGCTGTTCATTCCGTTGGGTGCGCTGCTGGCCACGGCGCTGGCCATGCCGGTCTCCTGGCTGTTGGGCGATGCCCGCAACCCGCTTTCACGCAAGGAGGATCTTCGCGCAGCCTGGGCGTCCTGCTTGTTGGTGGCCCTGTTCGGCCCCGTGCTTGGGGTGTTCGTCACCTTGGGCCTTGGCGCAATGCTGAGCCTGTCCCGCGCTGTCTCCGGCGGAGGCGTGCGCTTGGCCCAGTCGGGAGATGTGTTCCACAGCAATGTGGACCGTTCGCCGATGGAAAAGCGCGTGCTGCGCGAGCAGGGCGGACGCATTCTCGTGCTGCGACTGCACGGGTACCTGTTCCTTGGGACGCTCTACGGCGTGCTGCGCATGGTGCAGAACAGCTTGCGGACACAGCCGCTGCGCTTCGTGCTCCTTGATTTCGGCGCGGTGACCGGTCTGGGGTCCTCGGCCGCCATCGGTTTTCGAAGGCTGGAATCCTTGGCCGCGGCGCAGGGGATGCACATCTACTTCACCAGCGTGCCCTTGGAATTGGAGCAGCACCTGGAAGGACTTGGGTACCACATGGACGACCAGGCTGGCGTGTGCCGGGTGGCGCTCAACCTGGATTACGCCATGGAGTTTTGTGAGGATGCGCTGCTTTCCGAGGCCGGGCTTTTGGAGCGGCATACGGAGAGCCTGGAAGGGCTGCTCCTGGCCGGGTTTCCAGAGCCGGACCTGGTGCCGCTGTTGCTCAAGTGCCTGGAACGGGTGGAGGCTCCACGAAATGCCGTGATGATTCGCCAGGGCGATGCTTCGGACTGCATGTACTTCCTGGAGTCAGGAAGGGTGCGCGTCGAGCTCGCCTTGCCGGGCGGTCGGCTTCTGCGCCTGAAGAAGATGGGGCCGGGCACCGTGTTCGGGGAGATGGGACTGTATACCAACGCCCCCCGTTCGGCCTCGGTCATCGCTTCCGAACCCTGCGTGGCGTTCAGGCTTTCCGCGGAGCGTTTCGCCTTGGTCCAGCGCAAGGTGCCGCAGCTTGCCGCTGCGGTGAACCGCTTCGTGGTGGGACTGCTGGCGGAGCGGGTGGCCGAGGAGAACGCCAAGAACCGCGCTGCCCAGCTTTAGCGGCGCGGCGGAGCCTGTTTGTCCTCGCCCCAGGCCGAAAGGTCCAGGTGTTCGCGCTTGCGGTAGGCCGTTCCCTGGAAGGTGGCGATGGTCTCGCCCTCGCCGTTTTTCACTTCCACTACATATGTCGCCAGCGGTCCGGCCACGGCGGTCTCCCGCGCCTGCGCGACGAGCGTTGCTCCCAGTGGGGCGGATTTGGTGTAGGCGATCGAGGTGTTGACGCCGAGCGCCAAGGTTCCGTGGGAATTCGCGGCAGCCCCGAAGGCCAGATCGGCGAGGGTGAAGATGGCCCCGCCCTGGGCCACGTCGGCCCCGTTCAAGTGCAGTTCCTCGACGGTCATGGCGGTTTCCGCCCAGCCCAGGCCGATGGCCGTCACCCGGACGCCCAGGCAGGCGCAGAGCCTGTCGCGGCTGTTGAAGAAGCGCTTGAGGCGGGCGAAACGATCGGCGCGTTCGGCATCGGTGATGTTCGGGGCGGTCATGCGTCCTCCGTGTTCACAACTATCGCTTGAGATTGAAGAAATGTCTTGCATTCTCGCCGGTGGCGCGCCAGATGTCCGCAACGCTTACGCCCTTCAGTCCGGCGATGCAGGCCGCGGTGAAGCCGACCAGCGCCGGATGGTTGCGTTTGCCGCGCCACGGCTCTGCAGCAAGGTACGGGCAGTCGGTTTCTATGAGCAGGCGCTCCAGGGGAATGGCGGCCACCGCTTCGCGCAGGGCGTCGTTGCGGGCGTAGCTTACCGGCCCGGGGACGCTGAGATGCCAACCCCGCTTGAGCAACCGCTCGGCCTGGGCGGCGTCGCCGCCGAAGCAGTGCCACAGGAGCGGACGTCCAGAGCATCCCGCCTCATCCAGAATGCGCAGGCTGTCCTCGAAGGCGTCTTGGCTGTCGGCCTTGTCGCGGCAGTGGATGACGGGCGGCAGGCCGAGGTCCAGCGCGAGGTCCAGTTGTGCGCGGAAGGCGTGTTGCTGCATCTCGCGCGGGTGGTTGTCCCAGTAGTAGTCCAGGCCGATCTCGCCCACGGCCTTCAGGCGCGGGTCCGTGGCGAAGGCGTTGCGCATGGCCGCAAGGGCCGCCGGGGTGCAGGTGTCGGCGTTTCCGGGGTGGATGCCCAGGATGAAGAACACCTCGGGCCGGGCCTCGAAGAGCAGGCGGTTGCGCAAGTATGCGTCTGGGCCGAGGAATACGTTGCCTATGCAGGCAACGCCGCAGGCCCGCGCGCGGTCCAGGATTTCGTCGCGGTCGGCGTCGAATTCGGGCAGGTCCAGATGCGCGTGGGAGTCCGCGCCGACCAGCGGCAAGGCCAGGGTTTCCGGCTCTTGCCGGGGATGCTTGTGTTTTTTTGACATGTCGGGGCTGTCTCAGGCCGTTTCGAGCCGGGTCCAGAGCTCCAGCACGTTCTGGCGCTGGGACTCAAGGGAATAGGCGGTTGCGGTGGCGTGGCAATTGGCCAGGGTTGCGCTCAGGTGTTCGGCATCTGCCGTGGTGGCGGAAAGGAACCATCGCGCCGCGTGCGCAAGGTGCAGGGCCGCGCCAAGGATGTCGGCGTCGGCGCTCCACAACCCGTTGCCGCTCCAGGGAACGTGACGAAGCGGCCACCAGGGGGCGAAGGGCGCGGGATCGTTGTGCGGGGGCAGGGCCTGGCGCATGTAGTCGGCCCCGCCAAAGCCCATGTACCCCACCGGCAGGCAGCCGCAGGCCATGGCTTCAAGCGGCGGCAGGGGGCAGCCCTCGGGAAAACCCGTGGCCAGGAATATGTGCGCGGACCCTAGTGTCTGGGCCACGCCGGTGGCCGGAAGCCCCGCGATCTCGATCCATTGGCAGCGTGCGGCGAGGGCTTCGTCCAGACTGTGGAAGGTCTCCTGGATCTGCCTTCCAAGGGCCTTGTTTTTGCGAGGCATCCAGGCGATGCGCACGCCGTCGGTCGGCTCGGGCTTGGCCGCAGGCGCGCGGAAGAGCGAGAGGTCGATGCCGGGCCGCAGCACCGGGGCGTCCCGTCCCGTTGTGGCGGCCACGAATTGCGCCACCGGGTCGGACACGGCCAGAAATTCCGCGGGCAGTTTGCGCCAGGTCACGCCCTCGGGCAGGGCGGAGAGCAGATAGGCCCAGTTCTGCACATACACCAGGCAGCGCGCCCCGGAGCTGAGGCCCGGCGCCAGCGCGTTGACCCAGCCTTCGGGCACGATCCAGAGGTCGTTGCTGGTCAGATCCAGCGACTCCCAGGGAACCACTGGCGCGTCCACCCAGGCCTCCGAGGGAGCCCAGCCCGGACCCTGGTCGGGCAGTTCGCGCGGGACAAGAAAGGCCTCGCGCCCTGCGGCGGCGAGGAAGGCGGCCATGCGCCGGATGACAGTGACGCCCCCTGCGGCTTGGCGCACTGGCGGAAGGAAGAAGTAGCTCCGCATGGGCACTGGCAAAGCACAATCGCCGGGCTTTGGCAAGCCGGGATCAGCCCGCCTGGGCGGCCAGTTCCGCCAGGGCCAGGGGGACGTATTCGGCCAGGGCCTCTTGCCAGGGCCGTGGGGAATAGCCCGCCAGCCGGACCGTATCCGAAAGGTCCAGCACGGAGCAGGGAGGGCGCTTGGCCTTGGTGGGGTAGCCGCTGGTGGGGATGGGCTTCACCACGCAGGGCCGTTCGGCAAGCGTCACGGCGGCGGAGGCCAGTTCGTGCCAACTGGCCCGGCCGGAGTTCGCCGCGTGCAGCACGCCCGCCGCCCCGGCCCGCACCAGCGCCACGCTGAGGGCGGCAAGGTCCGGGGTGTAGCTGGGCGAACCGAACTGGTCGTCCACCACGGATAACTCCCCACGCTGCGAGCCAAGCTCCAGCATCCGCTTGACGAAGTTGTTTTTTCCAGGCCCGAAGAGCCATGCCGTGCGCAGGATGAGCAGTCCTGCAATGTCCAGGGCGAGGAGGGCCTCTTCCCCGGCCAGCTTGGACGCTCCGTAAACCGAAAGCGGATTCGTGGCGTCGTTGGGCAGGTAGGGCGCGCCCTTTGCCCCGTCAAAAACGAAATCCGTGGAGAAGTGCAGCAGCCGGTGGCCGCGTTCCTCGGCCAGGACGCCAAGCAGGGCCGGGAAGGCTGCGTTCAGTCTGTACGCCTCTTCAGCCTGGTCCTCGGCCTGGTCCACTTGCGTGTAGGCCACGGCGTTCACCAGGCAGAGGCCGGAGCCGTCGTCGTCTTCCTGGCCGTCCTCGACGGTGTCGTAACGGTCCAGGAATTCGTCCAGGGCGTCGGCGTCGAAGTAGTCGACATCGCTGGCGGCCACGGGGATGGTCTCCACGCCAGCCGCCGTGAGGGCTGCGACCAGCGCACGTCCCAACAGGCCGTTTTTGCCGCCGAAGACAATGGCGATGCGCGGCAGGCTCATGTGCGCTCCTTGTACCAGCGGTCCATGAACGTGAGGTAGGCCCCGCTCTGCACTTCGTCCAGCCACACGGAGTTGGCCTGATACCAGGCGATGGTGCGCTCCATGCCCTGGGCGAAGCTGACCGAGGGGGCGAAGCCGAGTTCCTTGGCCGCAAGGTCGAAGTTCATGGCGTAGCGCTTGTCGTGTCCGGGCCTGTCCGCCACGAAGCGGATGAGGTTCTCGTCCTGCCCGGTGAGCCGCAAGATGGTGCGCACGACATCGATGTTCTTCATCTCAGATGCGCCGCCGAAGTTGTACACAGCCCCCGCGCGGCCCTTCAAAAGTGCAAGCTCAACGCCCCGGCAGTGGTCATCCACAAAGATCCAGTCGCGCACGTTCTGGCCGTCGCCGTACACGGGCAGGGACTCACCCTTGGTCGCCTTGGCGTACATGAGGGGGATGAGCTTTTCCGGAAACTGGAACGGCCCGTAGTTGTTGGAGCAGCGGGTGACCACAATGTCCTGTCCATAGGTCTCGTGGCAGGCGCGGGCGAGCAGGTCCGCCCCGGCCTTGGAGGCCGAATAGGGACTGTTGGGCGCAAGGGGGGTCGATTCGTGGAACTGGCCCGTGGGGCCGAGGCTGCCGTACACCTCGTCGGTGGACACATGCACTACGCGGCCGACCTTGGCGCGTCGGGCGCAGTCCAGGATGTTCTGCGCACCCAGCACGTTCGTCACCACAAAGGGGGACGGGTCGTCGATGGAGCGGTCCACGTGGCTTTCGGCCGCGAAGTTCACCACCGCATTGATCTTGTGGTCGTTCAGGATCGCGGTGACACACTTTCGGTCGCAGATGTCGCCGTGGGCGAAGACGTAGCGGTCGCCCGCCTCGTTCTCCAGGGCGCGCAGGCTGCCGGGGTTGCCCGCGTAGGTCAGCTTGTCCAGGTTCACCAGCAGCCAGTCCGGGTGGCGCTGGCGCATGGCATAGAGGAAATTGGCTCCGATGAATCCGCAGCCGCCGGTGACGAGCAGGCGCATGGTGGCTCCTTGGTGCGATTGGCGTTCGAGGCAGTAGTACCCGCTGACCGTCATGGGCGCAAGGGCGGCCGGCGGCTCCGGTTCAAGCCATGGGGGCAAGGCCGCCGGTCTGTCGCAAGGCCTCGTAGAGCAGAATTCCGGCGGCGGTGGAAAGGTTCAGGCTCCGCACGGTGTCGAAGGTGGGGATGCGCACGCGCAAGGGGCAGAGGTCGAAAACGTTTTCCGGCAGGCCGCGCGTCTCCGGGCCAAGCACTATTGCATCGCCTGGCTCGAAGTGGAATTGGTGGTGCGCAACGCCGCCGCGTGCGCTGGTGAGCACGATGCGTGAGCACTCGCCCGAGCAGGCCAGGGCGGCCTCGAAGGCGGCCCAGTGCGGATGGACCGAGAGGGTGACGTTCTTCCAGTAGTCCAGTCCCGCGCGCTTGAGGTGCTTGTCGTCGATTGTGAAGCCAAGGGGTTCGATGAGGTGCAGCGGGGTTCGGGTGGCCGCGCACAGCCGGGCGATGTTGCCGGTGTTGGGCGGAATCTCCGGCTGGAAGAGCACGATGCGCATGGGGAGGTCCTGTGGTTGTTGCGGAAACGAAAAAGGCCCCGACGTGGCGGGGCCGATTTCTCGATGGTGGGCGATCCGGGATTTGAACTCGGGACTTCCACCGTGTGAAGGTGGCACTCTAACCGCTGAGTTAATCGCCCGTTGGGAAGGACTCTTTACGGCAAGCCCCAGTCGCTTGGCAAGCATTTTTTTGTGGGGCCTTGAAAAAAAATGAGCGGATGGCGGAAGCGTATAGGAGTCGAACCTACCTGACGCCTCTCGACGTCACACCAGATTTGAAGTCTGGGCGCCACACCGGTGACGATACGCTTCCGCGTCTCCCACAGCCGGGATGGCATCCATACCCGCTTTGCCAGTGCCGCGCAAGGGCGGGGTGGGCCTTTTTCCAGATGAACCGGCGGGGAGGGGCGGTTGTTGGCCCCTTGCATTTTCGCACGTATGGCTTATCTTGCAGTCCATTGGCAGGCCCATGGACCGGTGGCGGACAGACCGCAACGGTTTCCGGGCCGACACCGACCCACATGCGCGAGTCCGCCACCGGAGGTCCACCTCTTGAATAGCTTCACCAAGAACCTGCTCATATGGGCGACCATTTCCCTGGTCATGGTCGTCCTGTTCAATCTTTTCAGCCAGCCTGCCGCGCCGCAGCAGAAGTTGTCCTACAGCGACTTTGTGACGCGCGTGAAGGATGGCGAGATCGTCTCGGTCAAGATCCAGGGCCAGAAGATCACCGGCGTCATGGCTGGGGACAAGAAATTCGTCACCTACGCCCCGGATGACCCCAACCTCGTGCCCTCGTTGGTGGCCAGCAAGATCCAGGTCGCAGCCGAGCCGCCCGAAGATTCCCCCTGGTACATGACGCTTTTGGTGTCCTGGTTCCCCATGCTGCTCTTGATCGGCGTATGGATCTTCTTCATGCGCCAGATGCAGGGCGGCGGGGCCGGAGGCAAGGGCGCCATGAGTTTCGGCCGTTCCAAGGCCCGGCTCATCAGCGAGGACACCCAGAAGGTCACCTTCCAGGATGTCGCCGGCGTGGACGAGGCCAAGGAGGAACTCTCCGAGATCGTCGATTTTCTGCGTGAACCCAAGAAGTTCACGCGGCTTGGCGGCCGCATTCCCAAGGGCGTGCTGCTTGTCGGCCCTCCGGGCACGGGCAAGACGCTTCTCGCCCGCGCCGTTGCTGGCGAGGCTGGCGTGCCCTTCTTCTCCATCTCCGGCTCGGACTTTGTGGAGATGTTCGTGGGCGTGGGCGCGGCTCGCGTGCGCGACCTTTTTGTGCAGGGCAAGAAGAACGCGCCTTGCCTCATCTTCATCGACGAGATCGACGCCGTTGGCAGGCAGCGCGGCACCGGCATGGGCGGCGGCCACGACGAGCGCGAGCAGACCCTGAACCAGCTGCTTGTGGAAATGGACGGCTTCGAGTCCAACGACGGCGTCATCCTCATCGCCGCCACCAACCGTCCGGACGTGCTGGACCCGGCGCTGCTTCGGCCCGGCCGCTTCGACCGTCAGGTCGTGGTGCCCACCCCCGATGTGCGCGGCCGCAAGCGCATTCTGGCCGTGCACACCAGGAAAAGTCCGCTGGCCGAGGAAGTGGACCTTGAGGTGCTGGCGCGCGGCACTCCGGGTTTTTCCGGCGCGGACCTGGAGAACCTCGTCAACGAGGCCGCGCTCCACGCCGCCAAGCTCGGCAAGGACCGCGTGAACATGAGCGACTTCGAGGAAGCCAAGGACAAGGTGCTCATGGGCAAGGAACGCCGCAGCATCATCCTTTCCGATGAGGAAAAGAAGACCACCGCCTACCACGAGGCCGGACACGCGCTGGTTGCCAAGCTCATCCCCGGCACCGACCCTGTGCACAAGGTGACCATCATCCCCCGCGGCATGGCCCTGGGCCTTACCCAGCAGTTGCCCGTGGACGACCGCCACAACTACTCGCGCACTTACCTTGAGAACACGCTGGCCATGTTCTTCGGCGGCCGCGTGGCTGAGGAACTGGTGTTGAACCAGCTCACCACCGGGGCCAGCAACGACATCCAGCGCGCCACCAAGATGGCCCGCAACATGGTCTGCCAGTGGGGCATGAGCGACAAGTTCGGCCCCATGAGCTACGGCGACGACGGGCAGCAGGTGTTCCTGGGCCGCGACTTCATGCAGCACAAGGACTACTCCGACGAGACGGCCCGGCTTATCGACGCCGAGATTCGCCGCTTTGTGGACGAGGGCTACCAGCGCGCCAGGAGGCTCTTAACCGAGAACATGGACGCCCTGCACAAGATCGCCGAGGCCCTGCTTGAGCGCGAGACCATCAGCGGCGACGACATCGACCTGATCATGAAGGGGGAACCGCTGCCCCCGGTCGTCGAAGAGGGGGGCGCTCGCAGCGCCGCAAGGGCGTATGAGGAAATGAGCCGCAAGTTCGGCGATACCCCGCCTCCGGGAGGCGCATCTGGCGAGCCCGCTGCCGGCACTCCCGCAGGGGGGGCGACAGCCCAGCCCGGCGCCAAGGAACCGGACGCCGAGTTCACGCTTGAGGAAGCTCCCGCAGCCCCAGTGCGCAAGCCCTACAAGCCGGAGCGGGACGAAGAGTGATCGGCGGAGCGCAATGGACCATAGCGGGGGGCAGGGTGCTTGGCCCTGCCCCCTTTCTGCTGGCGGGCATCATCAATGCCACGCCGGATTCCTTCTACGACGGCGGGCGGCATCTTGCTCCCGCCGCCGCTGTTTCGCAGGGCGTCAGGCTGGCGGGCGACGGCGCGCACATTCTGGATGTGGGCGGTGAAAGCACCCGTCCCGGCGCGGCCGAGGTTCCCCTTGAAGGGGAACTGCAACGCGTGGTCCCCGTGGTGCGCGAACTGGCCGCCATCTCTGGCCGCCAGGTGGATGGCCTTGCCGGAACGTTTCCGGTCGTCGCCGTGGACACGTACAAGGCAGGCGTGGCCGCAGCCGCTCTTGAGGCAGGGGCGCTGATCGTCAACGACGTGTCCGCCTGCCGCTTCGACCCGGCCCTGCTTGACGTTGTTGCGCAGCTGAAGCCGGGGTATGTGCTCATGCACAGCCAGGGCGAACCGCGCACCATGCAGAATGATCCTCGTTATGGCGACGTGGTGGACGACATCTGCGCGTTTTTTGATGAGCGCCTGGCTGTCCTTGTCCGGGCCGGATTGCCTGAGGACCGCATTGTGCTTGACCCCGGCATCGGGTTCGGCAAGGTGCTGGAGCATAATCTTGCGGTGCTGCAATCTATTGAACGGTTCGGGAAATTTGGCCGCCCCCTATATATGGGCTTGTCGAACAAGTCGCTCTGGGGCACACTGCTGGGCCTGGGGCCACAGGAACGGCTGCAGGCTACGGCTGTGGCCACGGCGCTTCTGGTGGCGCGCGGGGTTCTTGTGCACCGTGTGCATGAGGTGGCTCCAGCATTGCAGGCGGCCCGTGTGGCAATGGCGATGACGGCATAAGGCGAGGCGCATGGAGTATCTCATCGGGTTCAATGTGGCCTGGCGCGAGGCCTTGGACATCCTTCTGGTGACAGGCATCTACGCCTACATCATCCATTTGGTGCGCGGCACGCGCGCCGTGGCGGTGATCTACGGGCTGGTGCTGGTGCTGCTGGTCTACTGGCTCTCCAACGAACTCGGACTTTACTCCCTCAACTGGCTTTTGACCAATTTCCTCGGCTCGATCGTGCTCATCGTCATCATCCTGTTCCAAGGCGACCTGCGCCGCGCCCTGGCCCAGATGGGGGCCGGTCGGTTCTGGAAGAAGGCGCAGCTCTCCGACGCCATTGTGGACGAGCTGGCCCAGGCGGTGATGAGCTTGGCCAAGGCCAAGGTGGGCGCGCTCATCGTCATTGAGCGCTACGAGCCCCTGGGCGATGTGGCCGAACGCGGCGTGCCGCTGGATGCCATCATCACCGCATCGCTCTTGTCCACAATCTTTCAGGTGGGCACCCCCCTGCACGATGGCGCGGTGATCATCCGCAGAGGGCGCATCGCCGCCGCAGGCTGCATCCTGCCCCTGTCCTCCAAGCTCAAGGCCCAGAGCCTTTTCGGCACGCGCCACCGCGCGGCGCTGGGCATCAGCGAGGAGTCCGACTCCCTGGCCATCGTCGTTTCCGAGGAGCGCGGCACGGTGTCCGTGGCCCTGAGCGGACGGCTCACCACCTCCCTCACCGACCAGCGCCTGCGCCGGGTCATCAAGAACGCCTTGGAGCGATAGCCGTGCTGAAGAACTGGAAGGACATCGCCATCGCCCTGGCTTTAGCCATCCTCACCTGGTACCTGCTTACCGGGCGTGAAAAGGTCGAAGCCTGGGTGGACATGAGCGTGGAGATGAGCAACGCGCCCGAAGGGCTTACCATCCGCAAGGGGCTGGTGAGCAAGATCGAGGTGCGGGTGCGCGGGCCAAAAGGGCTGGTGCGCTCTCTTGATCGTCGCAAGTGGACCTATTCGCTGGATGTTTCCCGCCTCAAGGTGGGCGAGAACCTTGTGGACATCGACCGCGAACGCATTCCGCTTTCCATGGCCTACGAGGTGGTGGAGGTCAAGCCCTCGCGGCTTATTCTCACCGTGGACCGCATCGCCAAGAAGGAAGTCCCCGTCATCGCGGAATGGCGCGGAAACCTTCCGCACGACTACCGCCTTGTGGAGATAGCCGTGCAGCCGGAGACCGTTGAGGTGCGCGGGGCCGAACGACAGGTGAAGCAGATGACCCAGGTGCGCATGGCCTTGAACATGGATTTCGACGACCCGCCCTCCCAATGGTCGGAGGATGTGCCCATCAAGCTGGCCGAAGGCGTCGAGGCCAACCCCGGCCAGGTCAAGGTGACCTTGCGCTTTGGCCCGGAAGTGAAGACCGCCTGGGTGCGGGTTCCCGTGCGGCTCGAGACTTCGGGCGAGGTGAAGGCCCAAAGTGCGCAGAAACACGTCCGTGTGCAGGTGGAGGCCCCGGTGGCAATGCTGCGCGAGGCTGAAATGGGACGCGAGATAGAGGATCTTTTCGCACAGGTGGTGCTGCCGGACGGCCTCAAGCCGGGGCGGCATCCCGTGCGCTATGAGTTGAAGACCCCGGAGGGCCTGCGCGTGCTTTCCCGGCAGTCGGACACCATTGACGTGACCATCCGCAAGTAGGCGCCCAGGGCGCAAGGAGCATTTTCCCTTCATGCGAGAGAAGCTTTTCGGCACAGACGGTCTGCGCGGCCGCGTCAACCAGTATCCCATGACCCCGGAGATCGCCCTGCGCCTGGGCTTGGCCGCTGGGCAGAAGTTCAGAAACGGCAAGCGTCGCCACAAGGTCATCATCGGCAAGGACACGCGCCTGTCCGGCTACGTGTTCGAGACCGCGCTGACCAGCGGCTTTTGTGCTGTGGGCATGGACGTTTTCCTGGTGGGTCCCATGCCCACACCCGCCATCAGCTTCCTCACGCGCAACCTGCGCGCGGACCTGGGCGTGGTCATCTCCGCTTCGCACAATCCGTTCCACGACAACGGCATAAAGTTCTTCGACCACGAAGGGTTCAAGCTGCCCGACGAGGTGGAGAGCGAGATCGCCGCGCTTGTGCTGGCCGAGGATCCCGCCTGGGATTTCCCCGCGCCGGAGCGCGTTGGCCGCGCCAAGCGCATCGTGGATTCCTGGGGCCGCTACATCGTGTATTTGCAGCACACCTTCCCGCGCGAGATGACGCTTTCCGGCATGAAGATCGTGCTGGACTGCGCGCATGGCGCGGCATACGGCGGCGCGCCGCAGGTTTTCGAGGAATTGGGCGCGGAGGTCGTGACCATGGGCGTTTCGCCAAATGGCGTGAACATCAATGATGGCTGCGGCTCCCTGTACCCGGACCAGCTTGCCGCCAAGGTGCGGGAGGTAGGAGCCGACATCGGCCTGGCGCTTGATGGGGACGCCGACAGGCTCATCGTGGTGGATGAACAGGGCCGCGTGCTCGACGGCGATCAGATCATGGCCTTGTGCGCCCAGGACATGCTGGAGCAGGGCACCCTGGCCGGGGGCACGCTGGTGGCAACGGTCATGAGCAACATGGCCCTTGAAATGTTCATGCGCGAGCGGGGCGGCAGGCTTTTGCGCACCCCCGTTGGCGACCGCTACGTGGTGGAGGCCATGCGGCGCGAGGGCGCCACCCTGGGCGGAGAGCAGTCCGGCCACCTCATCTTCATGGAGTATTCCACCACCGGCGATGGCACCTTGGCCGCGCTGCAGCTGCTGCGCATCATGTGCAAGAAGAACCTGCCGCTTTCGCTTTTGGCACATTTGCTGGAGCCCTTCCCCCAGGTCATGGTCAATGTGCGGGTGCAGAAGAAGGTTCCCTTCGCCGACTTGCCAGAGGTGGGCCGGGCCATCGCCTGCGTTGAGGCCGACCTATGCGGACGGGGCAGAGTGCTTTTGCGCTATTCCGGCACGGAGCCCAAGGCCCGCGTCATGGTGGAGGGCGAGGACAAGACCCGCGTGGAGACCTACGCCAACGATATCGCCATGCTGCTTGAACGCTGCCTGCGTTCCTGAGTATCGCCGCGTGGACAGGAGGGAGCCCATGGATGTTCGAAAGGTCGTCATTCCGGTCGCTGGCTGGGGAACCCGCTCGCTTCCCGCAACCAAGAACATCCCCAAGGAGATGCTGCCCATCTTCAAGAAGCCTGTGGTGCAGTACGTGGTGGAGGAGGCGCAGGCCTCGGGCATCGATACCGTGGTGCTCATCACCAGTCAGAACAAGACCATCATCGAAGACCACTTCGACCACAACCTGACCCTTGAGAACCTGCTGGAGCGCAAGGGCAAGGCCGGGCAGTTGGCCGAGATACGCGATGTGGCCAACATGGTGGACATCATCTCCGTGCGCCAGAAGATCCAGCTGGGCCTGGGGCACGCCGTTCTCTGCGCGCGCGAGGTCTGCAAGAACGAACCTTTTGCCGTCATGGTGGGCGACGACCTCATGTTCGGCATGGTGCCCGGCATCAAGCAACTGCTTGACGTGGCCAAGAGCGAGAACATGGCCGTGGTCGGCGTCATCGAGGTGCCCGAAAGCAAGGTGGACCGCTACGGCATCATCGAAGGCGAGGAGTTTCGGCCAGGCGTGTACCGCGTGCGTAGCCTGGTGGAGAAACCCGCCGTGGGCGCGGCGCCGTCCCGCCTGGCCATCGTGGGCCGCTATGTGCTCACCCCGGACATCTTCGACTATCTGGAGAAGCTGGAGCCCGGCGTGGGGGGCGAGTTGCAGCTTACCGACGCCTTGCAGGGCCTTGCAGCAAAGAATCGACTGCTGGCGGTGAAGCTGCGCGGCCAGCGTTTCGACGCCGGGGACTGGGTGGAGTACCTTACCGCCAACATCTATTTCGCCCTGCACGATGAGGACCTGCACGACGACCTCGTGCGCCGCATCCAGGAACTTGTGCCCTGCAAGGGCAAATAAGGCCCATCGGGCCTTTGCTGGAGACGTTGTGAGCCGCATCTGGCAGGTCTGGCTGGCCAGCCCGCCCTATGCCACGCTTTCCTACCTGTGGCCGGACTGGCTTTCGGACCCTGTACCGGGCTTGCGCGTGCTGGTTCCCCTCGGCCGGGGATTTCGCGTCGGCCTACTGGAACAGCCGTCCGAGGCCGCTCCGGAGGGCGTGGAGCTCAAAGCTCTGCTGTGGCCTCTGGAACGCACGCCCGTCCTCGACCCTGTGACCCTTGAGCTTGTGCGGGATCTCGCTTCGCGTCACATGGCCCATCCCGGCCGGGTGCTGGAGCTTGTGCTGCCCAAGGGACTGCGCACCGCGCAATTGCGCTTCGATGTCGAGCACAGGGATTTCGCCCGCAGTCTGTCCACCAAGGCCCTTGCGGCCATGCCACCGGAGCGCCTGTCCGCCCTGGCCGAAGTTTGGGCCCAGGGGCGGATGCGCGTACGCCTGAGTCAGAAACGCCAAGCCGAGGAAGTCTACGCCTGTCTGTGCGCCGATCCTCCTTGGCCAGTTCGGCCCAACGCGGTGAACCAGCTCCGCCTGCTGGAGCGGCTCTTCGAGTCCGGCCCCATGAGTCTGGGCGTGCTCAAGGCCGCCTTTGGTGATTCCGGCCAGCAGGCCCTCAAGCGTCTTGCCCAGGCCGGGCTGGTGCGCCTGGGCGATCCTGACCCCCAACTTTCCGGCGACGACGATGCCCCGCTTGTGACGCCAGACCCGCCGGACTGCGTCCCGGCCCAGGGACTCGTCGCCACCGAGGAGCAGCGCGCGGCTTTGGAGCGGCTTTTGCCCGCGCTTGAAAGCGGTGAGGCGCACATGTCGCTGGTGCATGGCGTCACAGGCAGCGGCAAGACCCATGTGTTTCTGGAGCTTGCGCGGCGCTGCCTGGAACGTGGCCGCAGTGCGCTTCTGCTGGCGCCGGAGGTGGCCCTCGCCAGCCAATTGTGGCGGCAGGCGCGCGCGGCCCTGCCGGACGCAGAGGCCTATTTCTCCCACGGGTACCAAACGCCCGCGCGGCGCGAGGAGACGTTTTCCCGCGTTGCGGCGGCAAGGGGGCCGGTGCTTGTGGTGGGGACTCGTTCCTCGCTGTTTTTGCCCCTGCGCGATCTGGGGCTTGTGGTGCTTGATGAGGAACACGACGAGTCCTACAAGCAGGAGGAGCGTCTGCCCTACCACGCCAAGGAACTGGCCTTCACCCGCACACGCCGCTCCGGCGCGCTTCTAGTGCTGGGCAGCGCCACTCCGGATGTGAAAACCTTCCACGCCGCGCAGTGTGGGCAGCTGCCCTGCGAGAGCATGGCCCGGCGGGTCGGCTGTCGGCCCATGCCGGAGGTGCGCCTTGCCGACATCTCCGGTCTCAAGGCCGACGAGCCCTTTGCCCCGGAGACCCTGAACGCCGTGCGCGGGGCCCTGGCCGGGGGCGAACAGGTCATCGTCATGCTGAACCGCAGGGGCTACGCACCGGTGATGTACTGCACGGTTTGCGAAGAGGTGCCCAAGTGTCCGGACTGCCAGGTCGGCCTCACCTACCACAAGTTGCGCGAGCGCCTGGTGTGTCACTATTGCGGGTTCACCCATCCGTACCCCATGCCCTGCTCCAAGTGCGGCGGGACAGTGTTTGTCCCCATGGGCGACGGCACCGAGCGTCTTGAGGAATACCTCCACCGGACTTTGGGACATGACGTGCGCGTGTTGCGCATGGACCGCGACAGCGCACGGAGGCAGGAACGGCTGGACGAGATTCTGCGCCGCTTTTCCGCAGGCGAGGCGCAGGTGCTGGTGGGGACCCAGATGCTGTCCAAGGGGCACCACTTTCCCGGAGTCACGCTGGTGGTCGTCGCCAACGCGGACATGGGTCTCAACCTGCCGGACTACCGCGCCGCCGAACGCACCTTCCAGCTGTTGGTGCAGGTTTCCGGCCGGGCGGGCAGGGGCGACAAGCCTGGCCATGTGCTCATCCAGACGCGCAACCCGGCGCATCCGTTCTGGCGGTTCGTGCTCACTGCCGATTATGTCGGCTTCTACGAACGGGAGATCGCCCAGCGGAAGCGGTTTCGGTATCCGCCGTTTTCTCGGCTGGCGCTTTTGCGTCTATCCTGCCCTGCCGATGCGCCCCACAGCCAGGAAATCATGTCTGCCTTCGCCAAGACCCTGCGGGATCTGGCCCGGCCCCTCGGGGTGGACGTGCTCGGCCCCGCTCCGGCTCCGCTGACGCAGCTCAGGGGGCGCAGACGGTTCAACTGCCTGCTCAAATGCGGGGGCTGGCAGCCCATCCGTTCCCTGTTCGCAGCGGCGGCTCAGGTCGGCAACGCTCCGGAGGGGTTCCGGCTGGAGCTGGATCAGGACCCAGTGAACATGCTGTGAGCGCCAGCCTCGACAAGCGGTCCTGCCCCATGTATCTCACTGCCATGAAGTATTGCGCATTGCTTCCCCTGCTGTTCCTGATTCTTGTAGCGCTTGCCCCAAGGACCGCCTGGGCGCAGCAGAAGATCGGTTTCGTGGACCCGCAGCGCGTGGTGAACGGAACCCGGTTGGGGCAGACAGCAAAGGCCGACCTCGCCCGCTATGTGGCGGAGAAGAAGCGCCGCGCCAGCGAGAGTGCGGCCCAGGTGGCCGCATTGCGCAAGGAGGCCGAGGCTGTTGCGCTTTCCGCCGCAGAGCGGGTCCGGCGCGACGAGGCCTATCACCGCAAGAGCCGACAGCACGAGTTGCTGCTGCAGGAGAATGCCCGGGACATCAAGGCCGAGGAGGCCAAGCTGCTGCAGTACGTCATGCGCCGCGCCGATGCCGTGCTGGAAGAAATCGGCAAAAAGGGCGGCTACGCCATCATCATCACCGATCCCTCCGCCGTGGGCTACGTGGACACGTCCACTGCGGACCTTACCGAGCGCGTGGCGCGCGAACTGGACGCAAGGAGCAAATGACCGTGCGCGGACTGCTGCGCGTTTTCCGCTCGGGCTGCTTGTGTCTGCTCCTTTTGTTGAGCGTGGCCTCGTTGCCCCAGGCAGCAGAACCGGGCGGTGGAAGCACCTATCTTGTGACCGGCGGCGTGCCGCTGCACGAATCTCCCTCCGATTCGTCGCCTCGTGCGCGGCTGCTCAAGGCCGGCCAGCGGGTGCGAGTGGGGTCCCTGTCCGCCGGGTGGGTCGCGGTTTTCGGACTTGGGGCGCAGGACCGCCAGGAGCCCAAGGCCTGGGGGTATGTGCGGCTTGATGTGCTCAAGGCCAACGCCGCGCTTGATTTGCCTCTGCCCTCGCCCTTGCCGGGATTGGCCAAGGACGCGGCGGCCCATCAGCCCAAGGCGGCCGCAGGCGCCCAGGCAGGGATGCCTCAGGCGAAGCCGGGCGCGGCTGAGCCCGCAGAAACCCGCGCCGCTTCCCCCGCCAAGCTTCAGCCGGTAAAGGCCGAGCAGGCCAGGACGCCTGCGAACGGTCGGCCAGCCACTTCGGTTGTCGAGGCCGTGTCCGCAAAGGCCGAGTCCGTCGCGCCGCAACCTGCCACGGCCGTATCGTCAAAACTGCAGCCAGCAAAGCTTGACTCGGCAACGAAAGCAAAAGATTTCGGTGAAGTACGCGTCCCGGACCGCAACCTCGCCGTGCGCGCCGAGCGCAGCGCGGAGTCCGAGTTCCGCAGGCTGCTGCACCCAGGCCAGCGTGTCCGGGTCGGGCTCTGGGAGGACGGCTGGTTCGCCGTGTTCGACCCGGCCGAGAAGAAGCTGGATCCTGGTCGGGCCTGGGGCTTCAGCCGCGACAAGTATCTGGTTCTCGAATCCGCCTACGCCGGACCGCCCCCGGACGCGCCAGGCGAGGCGTCTTCGGCCCGGAGCAAGGCCGACGATGAGGCCCAGGTGGCCTATACTGTTCTGGGCCGTGCGAGCGAGCGCCGCAAATCCCCGGTGACCGTTTTGCGTGTCCGCCTGGACATGGTCAGGCCGCCTTCTGTCGAAACGTTGCGAAGCATCGCCCAGGCTGTCTGGCGGGCCGAGCGCCGCGGAGACGAGAACCTGGAGCTTGAACTGTTTTTGAACGGCATGGATCCCAAGGGGCTTTCGTACGCCAGCGCCCGCTTTCACGCCAATGGGCGTTTGCGGGAGTTCTGGTGGCGGGACGTGGTGTTGGGCGCGCCGCGCAAATAGGCTGCGCACTGTTGGAAACGGCAAGGGGCCGGAAGCTGGTCAGACTTCCGGCCCCTCTGGCGTGCGGGGAAATTCGCGGCCTATTTGCCGAACAGGGGAATGGGCGGGCGGGGCGCTGCTGTCGAAACATGGGTCGCGAGGCCCCTGCGGGCGACCGTCTCCTTGACGGCCTTGGCGTCCACAAAGATGTTGCCGCAGCAATGGCATTTCCAGTGGCGCTGCTGCTTTTGCAGGCGCATGAGCAGCCCATCGCGGTCGTAGCACAGCTGGCAGTACGGCCCCTTGTTGCGCAGGTCGTCCGTCAGCCAGTACTTCTGTCCGTCGAACTCCATGCATTCGGCCATGTCCAGCACCTGCGCCACCTCTATGATCTGGTCCTTCAAGGCGTCGTTCTCCTCGACCAGCGCGATGTATTCGTGTTGGAGGGCCTTGAGCAGGGCTCGGGCCTCTTCCTGCCTGTTTTCGAGGATGAGCTGATGGATTCGTCCGAATCCCGTGGCGTGCAGAAGCTTCTTGGACATGACGCACTTCCTTGTGTCGTTCCAGAGTTTAGCGTTCCGGCGTGTTGGCGTACCGGCGTTGACGCCCCTCTTATCGGCGAGGGCCCACAAGGACTTTAGGGATTGGTTCGGACGGCGAAATGCGGAAGAGGCGTCCGCCTGTGGTGGCGGGCGCCTCTTTTGGGCGTGCGGGTCGTGAGGCTATTTCGTCTGCGCCGCGAACCTGTCCGGCAGGACGGCCAGGGTGGCGGCGTCCGGGTACTGGCGCATTGCCGCCTGGTTCTTGGCGATGCGCGAGGGCAGGGGCGGGTGGGTGGAGAACCAGGAGCCCTTTTTCGTGGACTTGGCCTCCAGCTTCTGGAGCGCCTGCAGGGTCTCGGTTATGCCTGCAGGGGTGTAGCCCGTGCGGTAGGCGGTCTGCATGGCGCTGGCGTCCGCCTCGTATTCCATGTTCTGATCCAGGCCCTTGTCGAAGAGCACGTTCTGCAGGTCGTTGATCATGTTTTCGAACTGTGCGCCCTTGTCGCCCTTCATGGTCGCCGCGGTGATTTTTCCGACCCCGCTGAAGAACTGGGCCCGTTGGATGCTTTTCAAGGCGTGCCGCAGGGACACATGGCCCACCTCGTGTGCAAGTATGCCCGCCAACTGGGCTTCTGTGGTCATGGTCCCCACTAGCGCCTGGGTGACGAAGATGATGCCGCCGGGGCAGGCGAAGGCGTTCTGGACCTCGCTGTCCACCACCACGAAGCGGTAGGGGATGTTGGGGCGGGGCGAGTTGACGGCGACGGCCATGCCAACGAGGTTGACGTAGTGCTGAAGGCCCTTGTTCTGCACGGGCATTCCGTAGCGGCGCAAGCCCTCCACGGCCAGGCGTTCGCCGATGAGCCGCTCGTTCTTGTAGTCCATCTGCTGTGTGCTGGAAAGCACGCTCACTGCGCCGGAAAGGAGTTTGCTCTCCTTGGAGGCAGGGTCCATTATGGAGTCGAGGAAGCCGGCCATGGCCGAGCCGGGCAGGGCCGCAGGCAGCGCCGTGGCGGCAAGTCCCAGGATGAATGCGCGTCTGTTCATGTCCCCCTCCCTACTTGGCGTATTCGCCGATGCGCCCGGCCTTGAGAAAGCTTTCCAACTCCTTCTTGTCCACCTTCTGGGCCAGCACGGCATCCAGAGCGTGCTGGTAGTCGGACAAGGGCCTGGGCGCGCGTCCGGCCTCCTTGGCGGCCTGCTGTTCGCTGGCGTTCAGCCCGCGCATACTGCGCGCGCTGTCGGCCTCGCTGACCATGATGGTGCTGGCTCCGGCGGAGCCGAAAAGGTTGTCGCCGCCCTGCTTGGATGCTTCCGGTGGGCTGGCAGCAACCTTGCCACGGTAGATCCAGCCGCTGTGGCCGCCGGTGGAGACCTTGTACCAGCTGTCCTCCTGGCCTTGGACCGTGAGGGGCGTGCCCACGGGTAGTTCGGCCACGGTATCCGAGGAGGCGCTTTTGTCCGCCTTGAGCTTGGCCCCTTCGGAGGCCACGAAGAGCCTGTCCTGGGCCAGCGCGGGCGCCGCCAGGAGCAGCGCTCCGCCCAATGCCGCCAGCAGAGGTGTTCCTTTGTTCATGCTGTGCCCCCCAGTGTTTCGGGTTCATGCCATGCTGCGCATAGTGCGACATCCGCCGGGCGAAGGCAAGGCCGTCTGCGTCGGGCCGGTCAGGCCAGTCCCACGTCCTTGGCCACCCCTGCCACGGCCGCGATGGCCAGGGTGAAGAACTCCGCCTGCTCCAGACCCAGCTTCTGGCACTCGCCAATGGTCTCGCGGTTGACGCTGGCTGCGAAGGCCTTGTCCTTCATCTTTTTCTTGAGGCTTTTGGCGTCCATGCCCTCCATGCGCGCGGGGCGCACAAGGGCGTTGGTGTGGATGAGTCCGGTGACGGTCTCGCCGCAGCGCAGGGCGAAGTCCAGGGGCGTGGCGGGCGCGAAGCCCGTGTGCTCGGCGTTGTGGGCGCGGATTGCCGCAAGGGCGTCCTCGGACAGCAGTCCGGCCAGCAGTTCGGCGGAATCGAGCCCATGACGCGCCGGGGCGTCCTTGGTGGTGGCGTAGTCCAGGTCGTGCAGCAGGCCGGTGATGCCCCAAAGCTCGGCATCCTGGCCCAGACGCATAGCCAGGGCGCGCAGTACGGCCTCGGATTCCAGGCAGTGGGCGCGCAGGGCCGGGTCCGGCACATGCGTGGCAAGCAGGGTGAACGCATCGTCGCGGGAAAGCATGGGGAAAGCCTCCTTGTGTGGCTGTGTGTCAGGCTGCGGCCGTGGGAGAAAACTCCCGGCGCACGTTTTCTGATACTTCGGAAAGCCAAGCGGCGCGCTGTTCCGGGGTGCTGGTGCAGATGACGCTGAACATGCGTCGCGTAACCGCCCGCACACCGCAAAAGCAGAGCACGCAGTCGCGCCAGAGGCGTTCCAGCGGGTCGCCGAACACATCCTGCTCGCGCTGGGTGGGCGTGTTGGAGGTGTTGAACACCATGGCGCGCATGGGCTTGAGCAGGCCCACGGGCACGCCCTCGCCTCCATCGCCTGGAAGGAAGGCGTAGGCCACTCCCGGCCGCAGCACCCGGTCTATCCAGCCCTTCATGACGGCCGGGGGCATACCCCACCAATTGGGATGCACGATGATGAGCCCGTCCGCCTCGCGGATCTCGCGACAATGCTGCTCCACCAGCGGGGAAAGAACGGCGTCGCGGGCTGTCTCCGTCGCAGGCAGCACGGGGTCGAAGCCTTCGGCGCAGAGGTCGTGCAGCCGCGCCTCGCAGCCCATATCGAGCAGCGTCCGCTGGGCGATGGCGGCGATGGCGTGGTTGAAGCTTTGCGGGTCAGGGTGGCCGAGGATGATGGAGACGATCATAGGCTTCCTTCAGGTTTGTGGCGCGTGCAGCCAGCAGTGGGCGAAACGCGGGCCGTCGCCGGGCTGTGCGGGGTCTGCGGTGTCGAAGGCCGGGGGGAATTCTTTGGCGCAGCGTTTCATGGCCTTGGGACAGCGAGGGTGGAACGGGCAGCCTGTCGGCGGGTCGAGCGGACTGGGCGGTTCGCCCGCGAGATGCTGCCGTTCGGGCCTGCGGCCGGGGTCGGGCACGGGCACGGCGGAGAGCAGGGCGGCCGTGTACGGGTGCCTGGGCCCATTGATCAGGGCCAGGGCCGGGGCGGCCTCCACCACGCGGCCCAGGTACATGACGGCGATGCGGTCGCACACCTGGCCCACCACGGCCAGATCGTGGGAGATGAACAGGTAAGTGAGGCCCAACTTTTCGCGCAGGTCCTGGAGCAGGAGCAGCACCTGGGCCTGGATGGACACGTCCAGGGCGCTCACGGGTTCGTCGCAGACCACCAGGGCCGGGTTCAGCGCCAGTGCGCGCGCCACGGCCACGCGTTGCCGCTGTCCGCCGGAGAGCTGATGCGGGTAGCGCCCGGCCATGGAATCCGGCAGGCCCACGAGGCGCAGCAGTTCCAGCACCCGTGACTTCCGCTCCGCTTTGTTCCCGATGTTGTGGATGTCCAGCGGTTCGGCCACAATGGCGCCGATGCGCATACGCGGATTCAGGGACGAATACGGATCCTGGAAGATCATTTGCATTTGTCTGCGCAGATCCTTTTCCGGCCAGGCGCGGATGTCGCGGTCCTGGAATGCGACGCGGCCGCCTGAAAGCGGCTCCAGACCCATGGCGCAGCGGGCCAGGGTGGACTTGCCGCACCCGCTTTCGCCCACCAAGCCCAGGCTTTCTCCTTGGCGCACGGCCAGGCTCACTCCGTCCACTGCGCGCACCTGGCCGTGATGCAGGCCAAGCAGGCCCCGGCTGGCGACATAGGTCCGCGAGACCTCGAAAAGCTCCAGCAGGGCGCTCATGCCGGGCCTCGGGCACCGGCTGCTGCGCCGGAGGACTCGCAGAGCCAGCAACGGGCGGCGCTTCCCGTCCCGGTGGGGAAGAGCGGCGGGATTTCCTGGCAGCGCGCATGGGCGTGGGCGCAGCGCGGGCGAAAGCGGCAGCCTGCGGGCAGGTCGAAGATGCCTGGCACCATGCCGGGAATGGGGGCCAGCGTGCGCCGTACGCCAAGGCGCGGCACGGAGGCCATGAGCCCCTGGGTATACGGGTGCGCCGGATGTGCGAAGAGGTCGGCCGCCGGGGCTTCCTCCACCACCTGTCCGGCGTACATCACGGCCACGCGGTGCGCTGTTTCCGCAACCACGCCCAGATCGTGGGTGATGAGCATGACGCCGGAGCCTTTCTCGGCCTGCAGGCGGCGCATGAGGTCGAGGATCTGCGCCTGGATGGTGACATCAAGCGCCGTTGTGGGTTCGTCGGCGAAAAGCAGTTCCGGGTCGTTGACGAGGGCCATGGCGATCATCACCCGCTGGCGCATTCCGCCGGAAAGCTCGTGTGGATAGCTGTTTGCGCGCTCTCGCGGATTGGGAATGCCCACCAGGCCGAGCATCTCCACGGCGCGTTCGTGGGCCTCGGCGCGGGTGGCGCGTTTGTGCAGACGGTAGCCCTCGGCCACCTGCTCGCCCACGCGGAACACCGGATTGAGCGAGGTCATGGGCTCCTGAAAGATCATGGCCATGTGCTCGCCGCGCACGCCTTGCAACTGGGCCTCGTCCATGGCCAGCAGGTCTTGGCCGTGAAAGAGCGCCTCGCCTCCGATGACGCGGCCCGGCGGATCGGGGATGAGCCCCAGCACCGAGAGGGCCAGCACGGTCTTGCCGCAGCCGCTCTCGCCCACCACGGCCAGGGTTTCGCCTTGCCGAACGGTCAGGCTCACGGTATCAACCGCCCTGGCGACGGCTGCGGCCCCACTGCCGCCCGACTGGCGGGCGAAGGCCGTGGTCAGCCCCCGGATATCGAGGAGGGGGACGGAGGATGTGTCGCCGGACTGCTGGTTCATGCGCCGCGCCGTGGGTTGGGGTGCCTGGACAAACTTTTGCGAGGATAGCGGAAATCATGCCGGATAACAACGATTCGCGGACTGGGGAAAAGAGGGTCGCCGTCATTGGCGGCGGATTGGCCGGGTGCGAGTGCGCGCTGGCTCTGGCCCGGGCAGGCGTTTTTGTGCGCCTGTTCGAGATGCGGCCGGACAAGAACACTCCGGCTCATACCGGCGGCGATCTGGCCGAGCTGGTGTGCTCCAATTCCTTGCGCTCCGACGAACTCACCACGGCCATCGGCTGTCTGAAACTTGAGATGCGCGAGCTGGACAGCCTGGTCATGCGGGCCGCGGACGCCACGCGCATTCCGGCGGGCAAGGCGCTGGCCGTGGACCGGGACGCCTTTGCCCGCTTCGTCACCAGCGCCATCGAGGCCGAACCCGGCATCGAGCTTGTGCGCGCCGAGGTGCAAAGCCTGGACGCCCCGGAACTTGTCGGATTCGACGCCGTTGTGCTGGCGGCCGGGCCGCTGACCAGCGATGCCTTGGCCCGGAGCCTGGCCCGCGAAACCGATGCCGAAGGCGGGCAGCGCCTGTATTTCTACGATGCCATAGCACCCATCGTGAGCCGCGAGAGTGTCAATCTGGACATCGCCTTCTGGGGCAGCCGCTATCGGCCAGAGGAGGACGACTACCTCAACTGCCCCATGACCGAGGAGCAGTACGACGCCTTCCTTGCCGCCCTGCTCGCGGCGGAAAAGGTCGCGCCCCACGGCTTCGAGGAGCATATCCACTTCGAGGGCTGCTTGCCCGTTGAAGAAATGGCCGAGCGAGGACGCCTCACCCTCTGCTTCGGGCCGCTCAAGCCCGTTGGCCTGCCCAACCCGCGCACCGGTGAGGAAGCCTTCGCCGTGGTTCAGTTGCGCGCGGAGAACGCGGACAAGACCGCTTTCAACCTCGTGGGTTTTCAGACAAAGCTCAAGTATCCGGAGCAGAGCCGCGTGTTCCGCCTGATCCCCGGCCTGGAGAATGCCGAGTTTTTGCGCTTGGGCAGCATCCACCGCAACACCTACGTCGATGCGCCCGCCGTGCTCGATGCCGAACTCGCCCTCAAGTCGCGGCCGGGCGTGCACTTGGCCGGGCAGATCACCGGGGTGGAGGGATACCTGGAGTCCGCCGCCTGCGGGCTATGGGTAGGCATCGCCCTGGGTGAAAAACTGAAGCGCGGGGCTTGGCCTGCGTCGCCGCCGGTCACCAGCGCCCTTGGCGCGCTTTTGAACCACCTGCGCGCAACGCCGCCCAAACGTTTTCAGCCTTCCAACGCGCACTTCGGCCTCATGCCGGAACTGGGTCGCCGCGCAGGAAAGAAGATCCGCAAGGAACTCTATGGCCAGCGCGCGCGGGAAAGCTTCGCCGCCTGGCTGGCGGAGCACGGCCGGGCGTGATGCCGTTCCCCCGGCTGGCGTGGTGGTGTGACGCTTCGCAGGGGGAAAACGACGTTTGAACTGCGCAGTGAGAAAATTTGCGTTTCTTTGTGGTTTTTCAGTGGAATTGCTTTACATTTTGCCTGGGTGCATGTAGGCAGACCTATCTGGACATGGGCCGGAGGCTATTTGCTCAAGCGTGATGGGCGACAATTTTTACAGAATTTCAGGAGCTTACGTTTATGTCCAAGTCTATCTATGTCGGCAACATCGCCTTCAGCACCTCCGAAGACGAGCTGCGCAATGTGTTTGGTCAGTACGGCGAAGTCCTGTCCGTGAAGTTCATCAATGACCGCGAGACCGGCCGCTTCCGTGGCTTCGGCTTCGTGGAGATGAACGACGCCGATGCCTTGGAGGCCATCCAGGCCCTGAATGGCAAGGACGTTGGCGGCCGTGCCCTGAAGGTCAACGAGGCTCAGGCCCGCGAGACCCGTCCTCCCCGTCGCTACTAGACCATACCCAAGCACCTTTCGGTCAGCCCCGTCCCGCATCAGCAGGGCGGGGCTGATCTTTTTCATGTCTCGCCGTGTCTGTACGGACGGCAGCAATATGGGCTGCGGTGTCGAACTGGCGCTGTCAGTGGGGTGGAGGCGTCCTTGAATATGATCGGGGTGGGGGGGTAGTGAAAAATAATCTCGTCCTGGAAGAAACAGCCGCGCCATGCATAGACCATATTGCGCCATAATGTCAGGGCGATGGAGTGGCCAGAGGTGTGGATGGACGACTTGAAGCAAAAGTATATTGGGTATTCTGGATAATTTTGCTTTACATGCCTGATGCCGGAGCCTAGGGTTTTTGCATCCGCCGCCGTGTGCGGAAGCTTTTTGCTCAAGCGTACTGGGTGACAATGTCTAGCAGTTTATTCAGGAGTTTCATCGCATGTCCAAGTCCATCTACGTCGGTAACATTTCCTTCAGCACCTCCGAGGACGAGATCCGCAACCTGTTCGCCCAGTTTGGCGAAGTCAATTCCGTGAAGTTCATCATGGACCGCGAGACCGGCCGCTTCCGCGGCTTCGGCTTCGTGGAGATGGACGACATGGCCGCTCGTGAGGCTGTGCAGTCTCTGAACGGTCGGGAAGTGGGCGGCCGTTCGCTGAAGGTGAACGAGGCCCAGGAGCGCGAGCAGCGCCCCCGCTACTAGGCCCGATTTCGACGATATGATTAGCCCCGGTCTGCGCAAGCAGGCCGGGGCCTTTTTTTCGTTGGAGAGTGATTTTGTTGTGGCGAGAAGTGAGTGTGAGCGTTTCCATTCAGCAAGCTGTGGTTGCCCCGATTGTGGTTGCTACCACACTATCTTCTCCACCGGCCTTCTCTCAGGCACCACGACCTTTTCAATCGTCCCCTCGATCCAGCCTTTGCTGACATACAGCCCGCAGAAGCACGCGCCGAATTCAGCCACGTCCGCCTCGCGGTACTCGCAGGGGCATACGATATCCCGGTCGGCCTCGAGGGTGCCGTTTGCCAAACGGCAGGGGCAAGCCATGTAGCCCAGCCGGTCCTTGTTCACCAGCAGGCTTTCCATAAGCGGCATGGTCATGCTCATGTCCGGGTTGAAGAAATAGCCTTTGGGCTCCTGCAACTTCTTCAACTGCGCGTAGAGTTGCTCCGCGTTCATCCCTTGAGCGCCTCGTCGATCTTGTCCTGGCTGAAGCCCACGATGGTCTGTCCGTTGATGATGATGGTGGGGAACGAGACGGAAGGATTGACCTTCTTGACCTCTTCCACCATGTCCTTGCGCTCCTGTCCGGTGAGCAGGTCCACATGCACGCAGTCATATTTCACGCCGCACTGGTCCAGGTATTCTTTGGCCTTTTTGCAATGGATGCAGGTGGACAGCGCGTAGACTTTCACTTGCGGGGCCATGGGCGCTCCTTGTGGTTGCGGCCCGTATGCACGCGCGCGGGGCCATTGAATGGTGCCTGTACTATGCGCAAAATGCGCCAGCCTGTCAAAGCCCGGCAGTACAGGCCGATGCCGCGCCCTGGCGCTGTCCGCCGCCGCGGTCCGAGCGCGCGAGCCGCGCCTCCAGCCGCCGCGCCACAAGGGAGCAGGGCAGCCCGAGCGCCAGATACAGCAGAAACACCAGCGTCCAGACCTCAAAGGCGAGGGAGGTGGCGTTCACCAGCTCCTGGGCCTGAAAGGTGAGCTCTGGTATGGAGATGACGGACACGATGGCGGAGTCCTTGACCGTGGACACGAACTGCCCGGTGAGCGGCGGCACCATGCGGCGAAAAGCCTGGGGCAGGATGACATGCGCCAGCGTGCGCCAGCGCGGGAAGCCCAGGGCCTTTGCTGCGTCCCATTGCCCGCTTTCCACGCTTTGCACCCCGGCGCGCACGATTTCCGCCACATAGGCCCCCTCGATGACGCCCAGGGTGATTACCGCTGTGAGAAAGCTTGGGATCTGTCTGGCCGGGCCGCAGAGGAATTCCGCCACGGGAAGCAGGGCGGGCGGCAGCGATGCAATGGCGCTGTCCAGCCCGGTGGCGGCGATGAGCTGCCCGGACAGGAAGTAGGTGAACAGGAAGATGAGCACCAGCGGTGGCGTGTTGCGGATGGACAGCACGTAGGCCCCGCCGCACAGCCGCCAGAACAGCCGGGGGCTTACCCGCATGAGCCCGGCCAGGGTGCCGAGGACAAGGGCCAGCCCGCCGGAGAGCACGCTTAAGCGGATGGTGGCCAGAAGGCCGGAAAGGAGCCGCCCGGCGCGCAACTCGCCCGTGGCCGTGTCGGCGTAGACGAGGAACTGCGGCAAGGCCGCCCAGTTCCAGCGATAGTGCAGGCGGTCCGCCGCGCCCTGGGCCAGCCAGTAGATTGCGCCCCCCACGCAAGCCAGCACGGCCAGATCAAGCAGCCAGGCGCTGGCCGTTCGCCTGCCGCTCCTGGGCGGACTGGTGCGTGGGCCGGCCACGGGCCGCTACTCCACCCGTGACTTCCATTGGTCTGTGCGGAACCAGTAGCGATGCCGCTCCGCCAGCCAGCCCTCGTCGTTGACCATGCGAATCCAGCCGTCCAGGAAGTTCACGAAGTCCGGGTCGCCCTTGCGCACGGCAAAGGCGATGGGTTCTTTTGTAAAGGGCTCGGCGAGAGGTAAAACGAGTTTGTCCGGGTACTTGAGAGCCTGGAAAGCCGGGAAGGGGTCCGAGGCCACCACGGCGTGCGCGCGGCCGCTCAGCACTTCCTGAATGGTTTGCGCCTCCTGCTCGAAGAGCCGCACCTGGGCCTTGGGCATGTGCTTCTTCGCGGCATCCACGGCCGTGGTGCCCTGCCGGATGGCGAGAACCACGTCGGGCCGGTCGAAGTCGGCCAGGGTCTTGTGACCGCCAGCCTTGGCCTTGTCCGCAACAAGGGACATGCCGGAATACTCGTAGGGAATGGTGAAGTTCACCTTGAGGCCTCGCTGGGGCTGTATGCCCATGCCCCCGATGATGATGTCGAACTTGCTGGACAAGAGCGCCGGAATGATGCCCGACCATTGGGTGGGCTCGAACTGGACCTGGACGCCCATGTCCTTGGCCAGGCGGCGCGCAACGTCTATCTCGAAGCCGATGAATTCGCCCTGCTTGTCCTGCATGGCCCATGGCACGAAGGTGGAGAAGCCCACGCGCAGCACTCCGCGCTTGAGGATCTGCTCCACCGTTCCGTCTTTGGCGGGGATGGCGTCGGCGGTTTGTTCCGTCTTGGAGCAGCCGGGGGCGGTCATGAGCAGCAGGACCAGAAGCAGTGCGTTCAGCCGGTTGGCGAGCATGTGCAACCTCCTTGGGCGATCAGGTGGGATGCGCCAGCCTGCGCTCCAGCCCGGAGGCCAGGGCGGAGAAGCCGGTGGTGACGATCCAGTACAGCGCCGCAACCGTAAACCAAATTTCGAAACTGAGGAAGGTCTCGGCCACAATTTCCCCGCCACGCAGGGTGAGCTCCGCTATGGCGATGACGCTGGCCAGGGAGCTGTCCTTGACGAGGGAAACGCCTTGGCTGGCCAGCGGGGGCAGCACGCGGCGCACGGCCTGGGGCAGAATGACGAGGCGGTAGGCTTGTGCGCACGTCATGCCCAGGCTGCGGGCGGCATCCCACTGGCCATGCTCGATGGCTTGGACGCCCGCGCGGAGGATTTCCGCCACATAGGCCCCCTCAAAAAGCGCGAGGCCCAACACCGCGCAGGCCAGGGCGTCAAGGCCCAGCACCGGGCCGATGACGAAGTAGAGGAAAATCAGCTGGATGATGAGCGGCGTGTTGCGGATGGCCTCCACGTAGGCCCTGGAGAGCCAGCGTCCGGCCAGGGATCCGGACAGCGCCAGCGTGGCGGCGAGTGCGCCCAGGCCCAGGGCGCCCAGGGCTGAGAACACTGCCAGTGTGACGGTGACGGCGAGCCCCTGGAGCAGAGGCCCGGGCGAGCCCGCCGGAGTGATGAGAAAGGGTGGGACGCGATACCATTGCCAGTTGTAGCCGAGGCTTTCCGCGCCGCGTGCGAGAAGCCACAGCGCCGCCGCCGCCGCAAGCAGGAAGCCGAGCCAGTCCTTGACGGCTGCCCAGGGCGGTCCTGCTGCGGGGGCGGGGTCAGACATTCAGACGCGCCTCCACCAGTTCCCGAATGTGCAGGGCGATGTCTTCCGGGGTTCCTTTGGCCTCCACAAGCCGTATGCGCTGCGGGAAGCGCGCGGCCCAGGCTGCGTAGCCTTCACGTACGCGCTGGTGGAAGGCCAGGCTCTCGGCCTCGAAACGTCCTTCGGCCACGGTTTTGCCTTCGGCTGCGTTGCGGGCCATGGCGCGCTCCAAACCCGTGCGCGGGTCAATGTCCAGCAGGATGGTGAGATCCGGCCAGGTTCCGGCCACGGCCAACTCATTGAGCGAGTGCAGCAGATCGGCGTCCAGTCCGCGGCCAAAGGCCTGGTAGGCCACTGTGGAATCGGCGAAACGGTCGCAGAGCACCACCTGGCCCGCTTGCAAGGCCGGGCGCACCACCTGCGCCACATGCTGGGCGCGGTCGGCCAGATACAGAAAGAGCTCAGCCCTGGCGCAGAGGTCGCTGTTCTCCAGGGAGAGCAGCACGCGCCGGAGCTCCCGCCCGATGCGGCTGCCGCCAGGTTCGCAGGTGACAAGAACGCTTCGGCCCAGCGTTTCCAAATGCGCCTTGAGCAAGGTGATCTGCGTGGACTTGCCCGTGCCCTCGATGCCTTCGAAGGTGATGAACATGGGCTAGTCCGACCCCAGGGGCAGCAGCAGGAAGCGGTCGTCGACCTTTTCCGTGTCGGATTTCCGTGCCTCCGGCCGGTTGTCCTTACGGCCCTCTAGTCGGCCGAAGGGCTCCGGTTCCGGGGTGTGCGGAGCGCGGTACAAATAGCGGTCCAGATAGCGTTGGAACGGCGTCCAGGACTGGTTGGCGCCCTCAAGCTCGGCGTAGGCCCCGGCCATGGTGTTCATCTTGGCGTCGATGTTGTCGGCGAAGTGCAGGATGAAGGCCTCCGGCGTCTTGGGACGCTTGGGAGCGCCGAACTCGTATTCGCCGTGGTGGCTGATGATGAGGTGTTTCAGGTGCAGGATGAGCCCCTGGTCCAGGTCCTTGGCCTTGGCCAGAAAGGGCTCCAGCTTGGAGAGTCCGAGCTGGATGTGCCCCAGCAGGCGGCCTTCGTCGGTGTATTCGCAGGCCAGCCCGCTGGTGAGCTCCCAGGCTTTGCCCAGGTCGTGCAGCAGGGCCGCCACCAGCAGGATTTGACGGTCCAGGGCGGGGTAGAGGTCGCTGAGCGCCATGCAGGTGCGGGCCACGGCCAGGGTGTGTTCGAGCAGCCCCCCGGCGTAGGCGTGGTGCACGGCCTTGGCTCCTGTGGCGGGCAGGAGCCGATCCCGCACTTCGGGATCGGTGAAGATCTTCTTCATGAGCGCGCGCCACGGCTTGTGGGGAAGTTCACGGCGGCACAGCTCCTCAATTTCCGCCAGCAAGGCCGCGGGGTCCACCGGGCTTGGCGGAAGATAGTCTGAAAGCTGGACCTGCGAAGCGTCGACTAGCTCGATCTGGTCGATGGTGAGCTGGCACTTGTCGCGATAGGTGGCGGCCTGGGCGCGCACCAGAACGATTTGTCCGGCGGCCAGATCCGGGTGCGCCTGGGAGAGCGGACTCCAGACCTTGGCCTCCATCTGTCCGCTCAAGTCCTGCAGCACAAGGCTCCAGTACGGCCCATTGCGCGACTGGCCCGTGCGGGCCTCGGCCAAAAGAAAGGAATCCTGTATGGTTTGCCCTGGGCTAATATCCCGTATGTACACGGCTTTCGTCATCACGGCCTTGCCAACTCCCTCATGTTGGGGTACTGCGCCTGTACCGCGCCGTGCGGCGGGCAGGGCGTCCCTTGTGACCCAGTATTTGCCCTCAAGCGACGCGCCTTGTCAAACCGTTCCAGAAGCAAGCCTAGGGCCGCCATAAGGCGCGCGTTCGGGCTGGAGTGTGCCATGCGCATCCTGCTTACCAACGACGACGGCATCCAGGCCGTGGGCCTGCGCGCCATGCACGCGGCCTTGGTTGCCGCCGGGCACGAGGTTCACGTGGTGGCCCCGGTGACGGAACAGTCCGCAGTGGGACACGCCATCACTCTGGCCGCTCCTCTGCGGGTGAAAGAGTTCCGCGACGAGGGCTTTTTCGGCCTGGGCGTCACCGGCACCCCGGCCGACTGCGTGAAACTGGCCCTTTCCACGTTGGTGAAGGAAAAGCCGGACATGGTCATCTCCGGCATCAACGCCGGGGCCAACGTGGGCGTGGACATCCTGTATTCCGGCACGGTTTCCGCCGCAACGGAGGGTGCGCTCATGGGCTGCGCGGCCATGGCCGTGTCCATGGATGACTTCAACCCCCGCGATCTTTCAAGCCAGGCAGCCTACGCCGTTGCGCTGCTGCCGCGCCTGCCCCTGGACCGCCTGCCGGAAAAGTGCGTGCTGAATTTGAACTTTCCCGTCCGTCCGGTGGAGGAGATGCTGGGCCTCAGGCTGTGCCCGCATACCCGCGTGGCTTACGAGGACTGGTTCGAGGAGCGGCTTGATCCGCGCGGGCGGCCCTACTACTGGATGTGCGGGGAGCTCAAGGCCGACCGCATCAGCCAGGGGCGCGACCGCAGGCTGCTCACAGAGGGGTGGGCCACCCTCACCCCACTCAAGTTCGACTTCACCGACCACGAGATGCTTGGAGTGCTGGAACCCATGCTTTCCGGCACACCGTGTTGACAGGCCCCCTGTTGCGTGACATGACATATTCGGTTTGAGTCAGGAGCCGCAGGGCCCCATTTCATGACCGCCAAGGAGGATTCCATGCCCCTCGTATCACCCAAGGACATGTTCGCTAAAGCCTACGCCGGGGGCTATGCCATCGGCGCGTTCAACGTCAACAACATGGAGATCGTCCAGGGCATCATGGAGGCGGGCAAGGCGGAGAACGCGCCGCTCATCCTGCAGGTGTCCGCCGGGGCGCGCAAGTACGCCGGACAGAACTACATCATCAAGCTCATGGAGGCCGCCCTCCAGGACACGGACCTCCCCGTGGTGCTGCACCTGGACCATGGCCCGAATTTCGAGCTCTGCAAGGACGTCATTGACGGCGGCTTTACTTCCGTCATGTACGATGGTTCGCACTTGCCCTATGAGGAGAACATCGAGCAGACCAAGCGCGTGGTGGAGTACGCCCACGCGCGCGGCGTGTGGGTCGAGGCCGAGCTTGGCCGCCTGGCCGGCGTGGAGGAGGATGTCAAGAGCGACGAGCACATCTACACCGACCCGGACCAGGCCAAGGACTTCGTGACCCGCACCGGTTGCGATTCGCTGGCCATCGCCATCGGCACCAGCCACGGGGCCTACAAGTTCAAGGGCGAGCCCAAACTCGATTTCGACCGTCTGGACAAGGTCGCCCAGCTTCTGCCCGGAGTGCCCATCGTGCTGCACGGGGCCTCCAGCGTGCCGCAGGAATTCGTGGAGATGTGCAACACATACGGCGGGCATGTGCCCGGCGCGCGCGGCGTGCCCGAAGATCTGCTGCGCCGTGCCGCCAGCAAGGCCGTGTGCAAGATCAACATCGACACCGACATCCGCCTGGCCATGACCGCCACCATCCGCAAGCACATGGCCGAGAATCCTGCGGATTTTGACCCCCGCCAGTACCTTACCCCGGCCCGTACGGCGGTCAAGGAAATGGTTCAGCGCAAGATCAAGAACGTCCTGGGCTGCTCCGGCAAGGCCTAGGTGCAAGAATCCCCGCGAAGGAGTTGGAGAACATGGCGACGAGAATCGGCATCAACGGGTTTGGGCGCATTGGCCGCTACCTGACCAGGCTTCTGGCCGACCAGCCTGACCTTGAGCTTGCGGCCATCAACGCACGGGCCACGAACAGGGACCTGGCGCATTTGCTGAAATACGACTCGGTGCATGGGGTCTTCCCCCGTGTCGAGGGCAACGAGCAAGGCTTCCTCCTTGACGGCAGGCAAGTGCTTGTGACCCGCTTCGCCACCGGCGAGTGGAGCTGGAAGGACATGGGCTGCGACATCGTTGTGGAGTCCACCGGCAAGCTCAATGACCGGGCCGGGTGTACCACGCATTTGTCCTGCGGGGCCAAGCGGGTGGTGCTTTCCGCTCCCGGCAAGGAGATGGACTGTTCCATCGTGGTGGGCGTGAACGATGCCGACCTGAAGCCTGAGCACAAGATCATTTCCAGCGCCTCCTGCACCACCAATTGTCTGGCCCCGGCCGCTAAGGCGCTGAACGATGCTTTTGGCATCAAGCACGGGCTCATGACCACCATACATTCCTATACCATGGACCAGCGCCTGCACGACGGCTCCCACAAGGACATTCGCCGCGCCCGCGCCGCAGCCCTGAACATGGTGCCCACCACCACGGGCGCGGCCCGCGCCCTGTCGCTGGTCATCCCCGCCCTCAAGGGCAGGCTCGACGGCTTCGCCATCCGCGTGCCCACTCCGGACGTGTCCATAGTGGACCTGACCTGCGAGCTTGACCGCGCCACCAGCAAGGAAGAGGTCAACGCCGTGATGAAGGCCGCGGCCAATGAAAGCTTCGGCTACTGCGAGGAGCCGCTCGTGAGCTCTGATTTCGTGGGCAGCACGTTCGGCGGCGTGCTCGACGCCGGCCTCACCACCGTCATGGACGGCACCCAGGTGAAGCTCATCGTGTGGTACGACAACGAGGCCGGCTTCACCAACCAGTTGGTGCGCCTCATCCGCAAGGTGGCCCAGCTGGGCTAGATGTACGGCGACTTCGATCACCAGGGGGGGCTTTGGCCCCCTCTTTTTTTGCCAGAGTTGCCGACAGTGTCACGGGAAGAGCGTATTTCATGTGCTGGTGCATATTTTTGATGACTTTCAGAACGCCTGAAGGTAAGCATCCCGATAACCTAGGAGGTTGTCATGACGAAAACTCCTGATCGTTTTGAAAGATATTTCCGCACCCTGGCCGATGTTGCCCGCGTGGTGAACTCCAGCCTTGAGAGCGCCAACGTGCTGGCCGCCGTCACCGAGCAGACCACCAAGGCCGTGCGCGCCAAGGGCTGCACCCTGCGCCTGTTGGACCGCTCTCGTACGCGGCTGCTGCCCAGCGCCGCCTTCGGCCTGTCCAAGGACTACTTCCGCAAGGGCTCCGTGGAGCTGGCGCACAGCGAGGTGGACCGCGAGGTCATTTCCGGCAAGACCATCCTTATTCCCAACGCGCAGAGCGACCCTCGCTTCCAGTACGGCGAGGCCGCCAAGAAGGAAGGCATCGTCACCGTTCTGGTGGCGCCGCTGATGGTTGACGGCAAGGCCATCGGCGTCATGCGCATCTACACGACCACCGAGCGCAGCTTCGACGAGGCCTCCATGGAGTTTTTGCAAGCCGTTGCCGACCTCTCCGCCATGGCCATTGAAAACGCCCGCCTGCACCAGGCCCTCAAAACCGACTACGAGATGCTGGCCTCCTACGAGCACCGCATCTTTGAAGACTAGGAGGTCGACACCATGTTGCGCGTCGGGATCAACGGCTTTGGCCGCATCGGCAGGCAGGTTCTGAAGGCCCTGTATGACAACCACAAGGACGTGGCCACCGTGGTGGCCCTGAACGACCTCTACGATGTGGGCACCAGCGCCCACCTGTTGGAGTTCGACTCCACCTATGGCCGCTCGCCCCACGCTGTGGCCGTCACCGAGGGCGGAAACATCAAATACGGGGACTGGGAAATCGCCTGCCACGCGGAGCGTGATCCCCGAAACCTGCCCTGGGGCGAGCTGGGCGTGGACGTGGTCATCGAGTCCACAGGCCTCTTCACCACTGGGCCCAAGGCCCAGGCGCACCGCGACGCCGGGGCCAAAAAGGTCATCATCAGCGCCCCGGCCAAGGAAGAGGACATCACCGTGGTCCTTGGCGTCAATGAGCACCTGTACGACCCCGAAAAGCACCATATCGTTTCCAACGCCAGTTGCACCACCAACTGCCTGGCTCCGGCGGTCAAGGTCGTGCACGAGGCCTTCGGCGTGGTCAACGGCCTCATGTGCACCATTCACAGCTACACCAACGACCAGCGCATCCTGGACCTGCCCCACCGCGACCTTAGGCGCGCCCGCGCGGCCGCGCTGAACATCGTTCCTACGTCCACCGGCGCGGCCAAGGCCGTGGCCCTGGTCATTCCGGAGCTCAAGGGCAAGGTGGACGGCTACAGCCTTCGTGTTCCCACGCCCACTGTATCCATTGTGGATTTTGCGTGCACCCTGGCCAAGCCCACGGATACCGCGACCTTGCGCGCCACCATCAAGGCGGCCAGCGAAGGCCCGCTCAAAGGCATTCTCGGCTTCTCCGAACGGCCGCTGGTCTCCACGGACTTCCGCGGCGATTCCCGCTCAAGCATTGTCGACGCCGAGTACACCGTTGTTTCCGGCTCCGGGCTGGCAAAGATCGTCACCTGGTACGACAACGAATGGGGCTACTCCTGCCGCGTGGCGGACCTCATCAAGCTCATGGCCGACAAGGGCCTCTAGGATTACGATCATGTTGTACCTCAAGGACATCGACGTTACAGGAAAAAAGGCGCTCATCCGCGTGGACTACAACGTGCCGCTGGATGGCACGCGCGTCACCGACGACACGCGCATCCGCGAAAGCCTGCCCACCCTGCGGCACATTTTGGAAAAGGGCGGGGCGGCGGTCATCTGCTGCCACCTGGGCCAGCCCAAGGGCGAGGTGAAGCCGGAGTTCGGCCTGGCGCCCGTGGCCGCGCATCTTGCCGGGCTCCTGGGGGTCAGCGTGCCGCTGGCTGGAGATTGCATCGGTGCGGAGGTGCGCGCCAAGGTGGAGGCGTTGCGGCCCGGCGAGGTGCTGATGCTGGAGAACCTGCGCTTCCACAAGGCCGAAACCAGCAAGGACGCCGCCGAGCGCATGGCCTTCGCCAGGGAGCTGGTGGCCGGGCTCGACCTCTACGTGAGCGACGCCTTTGGCGTGTCGCATCGGCCCAACGCCTCGGTGACCGAGGCCCCGCTTGCCGCTCCCAAGGCTTGTGCGGGCTTCCTTATGGAAAAGGAGTGGCAATACCTGAACGGTGCGCTCTCCAGCCCCAGGCGGCCGTTCATCGCCGTGTCCGGAGGCAGC
Organism: Humidesulfovibrio mexicanus; assembly: GCF_900188225.1. Classification (NCBI taxonomy): domain Bacteria; kingdom Pseudomonadati; phylum Thermodesulfobacteriota; class Desulfovibrionia; order Desulfovibrionales; family Desulfovibrionaceae; genus Humidesulfovibrio; species Humidesulfovibrio mexicanus. The sequence continues at coordinate 538,089 of NZ_FZOC01000002.1, forward strand.
AAGGTCTCCAGCAAGCTCGGCATCTTGAAGAATCTGCTGGGCAAGGTGGACCACCTGATCATCGGCGGAGCCATGGCCAACACCTTCCGGCTCGCCCAGGGCATCGACATGGGCGACTCGTTGGTGGAGCGCGATCTCGTCGAAGAGGCCAAGACCATCCTCAACACCGCTGCGGACATGCGCACCCACATCCATCTGCCCGTGGATTTCGTGCTGGCCAAAAGCTTCAAGGACGGCGCAGCCGAGGTGGGCTCGCATACCGGCCCCGTGCCCGCCGGGCTCATGGCCCTGGATATCGGCCCCAAGAGCGTGCTCGCGTTCGCCGACATCATGAAGGGGGCGGGCACCATCGTGTGGAACGGCCCCATGGGCGCCTTCGAGAATCCGGCCTTTGCGGGCGGGTCCATTGGCGTGGCCAAGGCCATAGTCGACTCGGGCGCGCTGTCCATCGTGGGCGGCGGCGACACCGACGCCGTGGTCCACGCCGCGCACCTGGGCGAGAAGTTCAGCTTCATCTCCACCGGTGGCGGTTCCTTCCTGGAATTCCTGGAGGGCAAGCAGCTTCCCGGCTTCAAGGCCCTGGAAGACGCGGCCGCGCGCTGACGCATCGAACGCGAATCGCAGAACAAAAGCCCCTGCCGGGATTGCCTGGCAGGGGCTTTTGCATGGGACGATGCGGGGCGGTCAGGGTTTGCGCGCTGGGAACAGGGCTGTCCCGGCCTCCAGGATGGTCCGGGCCTTGACGCCCAGCGGCGCGATGCGGCGCTCCACCAGGGCGATCTCGTCGGCCGGGTCGAAAAGGGGATAGTCGCTGCCGAAGAGCAGGTGGTCGGCCGGATGCCTGGCGATGAGTTCACGCAAGGTGTCGTCGTCGATGAAGGACAGCGAACTCGACGTGTCGAAAAAGACATCCATCCCGGCCAAGTGCTCCACGCTGTATTTCCAGTGGCTGAATCCGCCAAGGTGGGCGGCGATGAGGCGCGGGCCAGGAAAGGCGCGACGCAGGGCGGCCATTTTGCGCGGACAGGAAGGGTTCTTGTCCGGTGGCAGGGTGTCGCCCACGTGGACCATGAGGGTCCATTCGCTGCCGATCATTTCCATGAGCGCATAGAACTTGGGGTCATTAAGGAAAAATCCCTGAAAGTCCGGGTGGAACTTGAGGCCGGTAATGCCCGCCGCGCGCAGCCGCGCGAGCTCCTTTTCCGGTTCGGCGTAATCGGGGTGCAGGGTGCCGAAGGCCGTGACGCGCTCCGACTGGCGCTCCATGTCCATGGCCCAGTTGTTGGCCGGGATCACCTGCGCGGGGTCGGTGGCGGCGGTGTGCACCACAACATGGTCGATGCCAGCGCGGTCGGCGCGGGCAAGCAGGTCGTCAAGCACGCCTGTGCCCTGTGGGTGGATGCCGTAATGGCTGTGCAGCTGGTTGATGGCCTTTTCAGCGATTTTAGGATGGAAAACGTGGGTATGGGCGTCTGTGAACACGGCAAGAACTCCTGCTTGGGTGGCGGTGTTCACATACGCCCGGCACCAAGGGGGGGCAAGAAAAACAAGGCGTGCGAGTGCTTACGCTTGCAGGGAGGAGGGGGTGGGCCTGCTCTCGCACAGTTCCTTGAACCAGTCGGGCACGGGTACGGGCTTGCCTTCCCGGTTCACGGTGGGGTGCACGGTGTAGCCCTGGGCCGTGAGGGTGGACTTGTCTTCGGTGCGGCACTCGTAGACGATGGTGATGCTGGCGCGGCCCCATTGCGCCACGCCGCTATGCACCCACAAGAGGTCGTCGTAGCGGGCGGGGACGCGGTACCTGCACCAGGCCTCGCGCACGGGCAGGATGATGCCGCGCTCCTCCACCACGTTGTAGCTCATGCCGCGTTCGCGCAGGAACTGGCCGCGGGCACGTTCGAAAATGTGCAGGTATTCCCCATAGTACAGCACGCCCATGGCGTCGGTCTCGCCGTAGGACACGCGGTGCCCGTACCAACAGTCGAAGGCAGGGAAGACCTTGGGAAAATCCATGGCGGCTCCTAGGCTTTCTCCGCGCGCAACTGGCGCAGGATCCAGGGTAGCAGTTCGTGCCCGCTTTCGATGACGAGTCCGGTCCCGCGCGCCTGAACCTCGGAAAAGGCGGACAGCCCGTTGGGCTCGCCGTTCTTGCGCCACAGCAGGAAAGGGACCGGGTCCGGGGTGTGGGTTTTTTCGACGATGGGCGTGAAGTGGTCGCAGGTGACGAGGAAAGCCACGTCCTGGTCGGCCAGCGCCCGTCTTAAGGGAGCCACCACCCGCGCGTCAAAGCGAGAGATGGCCTCGGCCTTCTGGGCGGCGTCGCCCGCGTGGCCGCATTCATCCGGGCCTTCCAGATGCACGAAGGCGAAGTCGCCATGCTCCAGGAATGCAAGCGCCGCCTCCACCTTGCCCTCGTAGTTGGTGTCGATGAGGCCGGTGGCGCCAGGAACCTGGACGACCTCCATGCCCGCCGCGCGGCCAAGGCCACGCACCAGGTCCACGGCGGAGATCACCGCGCCCTTGAGGGCGTAGCTTTGGGCGAATCCCGGCAGGAGAAGCGGCCGTCCCTGGCCCCAGGGCCATATGGAGCGCGCTTTGGTGTGACCGGCGGTCTCCCGCAGGCGCTCCTCGGCCAAGAAAAGCAGATCCCACATGCGCGGGCAGCGGGAAAACTCGCGCATGTCGGCGCGGATGGGCTTGTCCGTGATGTCGTGGGGCGGGTTGATGTGCAGGGACGCCTCGGGTTCGCTCGCGCCGCCCTTGTGCACCAGCAGGTGCCGATACTGTACGCCGGGGATGAAGCGGAAGGTCTCGTCGCCCAGATGGGCCTGAAGATCTTCCACAAGCGGGGCGGAGACCTCGGTGGCGATGTGTCCGGAGGAGTAGTCGAGCATGGTGCCGGAGGGCGAAAGCTCGGTCAGGTTCACCAGGTTCATGCGCCACACCAGATCATCAGGGTCAAGGGCGATACCCTGTGCTGCGGCCTCAATGGGGCCGCGTCCGGTGTGGTGTCTGGCCGGGTCGAAGCCCAAAAGCGACATGTTGGCCACGTCGGAGCCGGGGGGCATTCCTTCGGGGACAGTGCGGCAGACGCCCACCACGCCGGTGCTGGCCATTTCGTCCATGACTGGCGTGTGCGCGGCCTCAAGGCAGGTTTTGCCGCCGGGGTGTTCGTCGGCCCAGCCGCCCATGCCGTCGGCGATGAGGAAGAGAAGCTTCATGCGTCGTGTCCGCCTTGTGCGTGGCTACAGGATGGGGAAATGCACCGTGGGCCTGAGGGCGAAGGGCATGGCGTCGATGGCGCGGATGGTCTTGGCCACGGCGCTGGCGCGCGCGCAGTGCGTAAGGAACACGATGGGCACGTCGGCGGCTTGCTGGTCGCCCTTCTGCACGGCCTGGGCGATGGATATCTCGTGCTCGGCCATGGTCTTGGCGATGGCGGCGAGCACGCCGGGGCGGTCGGAGACGGTGAAGCGGAAGTAGTGCATGGCCACGCCTTCGCTTGCGGGCAGGATGTCCGCCTCTGGGAGGGGCCTGTTGCCAAAGCCGGTGTTGTCGAAGCTGGCGCAGGGGGCGGCAAGGCCCCGGCACAGGGCCATGATGTCGGCCATGACGGCGCTTCCCGTGGGCAGCGACCCCGCACCCTGGCCGTGGAGCATGATGGGGCCCACGGCGTTGCCCTCCACGCGCACGGCGTTGTAGTTGCCGCCCACGCGCGCCAGCAGGAAGGTGTGCTTGACCAGCGTGGGCTCCACCTTGGCCTCGATGCGGCCGTCCACTTCACGGGCTTGCGCCAGCAGCTTGATGCGGTAGCCGAACTCGCGGGCGAACTCGATGTCCTGACCGGTGACCTGAGTGATGCCGCGCACGGGCAGCTTGGCGAGCGGAAAGTCCCTCCCGTAGGCCAGGCGGATGAGCACGACAAGTTTGTGCGCGGTGTCGAAGCCCTCGATGTCCAGCGTGGGATCTGCCTCCGCGTAGCCCAGGTCTTGCGCCTGCTTGAGGGCCGTGGCGAAGTCCAGGTGGCTGGTGGTCATCTCGGAGAGGATGTAGTTGGCCGTGCCGTTCAGGATGCCTGTGAGCCGCTCGATGCGGTTGGCGCCCAGGCCCTCGCGCAGGGTCTGCACGATGGGGATGCCCCCGGCCACGCTGGCCTCATAAAAGAGGCCGAGGCCTTTGCGCGCGGCCAGGGCCGAAAGCTCCGGTCCGTGCAGGGCCAGCAGGTGCTTGTTCGCCGTCACCACGTGTTTGCCTGCGTCCAGCGCGCGCGTGATGAGGCTTCTGGCCGCGTCCACCCCGCCCATGAGTTCGACCACGACATCGACATCAGGACCGAGCAGATCGTCGGCGTTGGCGGTGAACCGCGTCTCGGGGCCGGTCTGAACGGCGCGCTTCTTGGACAGATCGCGCACGAGCACGGTGGTGATGGCGATGTCGCGCCCCGTGCGGGCGAGAATGATCTCGCGGTTCTCGTGCAGAATCTGGGCAAGCCCTGAGCCGACCGTGCCGAACCCGGCGAGACCGAGGCGCAGTGTTTCCATGCTGTCGTCCTATTTCCCGAAGAATTTCTTGAGGTTTCTCGTGGCCTGGTTGATGCGGTGGCGGTTTTCCACCAGGGCGAAGCGCACATGGTCGTCGCCGTAGTTGCCGAAGCCAAGGCCTGGGCTCACGGCCACCTCCGCCTCGCGCAGGAGCAGCTTGGAGAATTCCACACTGCCGAGATGCTTGAATTCATCTGGAATTTCCGCCCATACGAACATGGTGGCCTTGGGCGGTTCCACCTCCCAGCCGGCGCGGTGCAATCCCTCGATGAGGGCGTCGCGGCGGTCCTGGTGCACGTCCATGATCTCGCGCACGCATTCCTGCGGGCCGTTCAGCGCGGTGCACGCGGCGATTTGGATGGGCTGGAAGATGCCGTAGTCCAGGTAACTCTTGATGCGGGTAAGGGCCTGGACCATGTCGCGGTTGCCCACGCAGAAGCCCACGCGCCAGCCTGCCATGGAATAGCTTTTGGTGAGCGAGAAGAACTCGACGGCAACGTCCTTGGCGCCTTTGGCCTGCATGAAGCTGGGAGCCACGTAGCCGTCGAAGGTGAAGTCTGCGTACGCCAGGTCGTTTATGACGTACATGCCGTTTTCCTTGGCGAAGTCCACGATCTTCTGGAAATAGGGCACATCCGCGCAAATTGTGGTGGGGTTGTGCGGATAGTTGACCACAAGGAGCTTGGGCTTGGGCCAGGTCTGCTTTACGGCGATTTGGAGATCCTCAAGAAAATCACGGCCCTTACCCATGGGGATGCGGCGCACGTCGGCGCCTGCGATGATGGCCGCATAGGGGTGGATGGGGTAGGAGGGGTCCGGAGCAAACACCACGTCGCCGGGGGAAAGCATGACCAGCGCCAAATGGGCCAAGCCTTCCTTGGCGCCCATGGTGACCACCACTTCCTGGTCGTGGTCAAGCTCCACGCCGAAACGGCGCAGATACCAGTTGGCGATGGCGAGCCTGAGGCCCTTGATGCCTTTGGACGCGCTGTAGCGGTGGTTGGCGGGCTTTTGCGCCGCCTCAAGCAGCTTCTCCACGATGTGCTGGGGGGTGGGCAGGTCGGGGTTGCCCATGCCAAGATCGACGATGTCCGCGCCCTGGTGGCGCATTTTCATTTTGAGTTCGTTGACCTGGGCGAACACATACGGCGGTAGTCTGTGGACTCTGGGAAACTGCTCCATGATGCGCTCCTTGCTCCCCCATGAGTTGCCGGAGGATTTTATTCTGTAGTCCAGAAGCATATATGCCACAGGCCATGTCTGTCAAAAGCAATGATGCTGGAATTCGGCCATGATGTTGCCTGTTTTGGGACCTGATGCTATAGCTGGAGCAGAACCTGTCGGAGGATTGCGATGGACGGACGCGAATGCGAACGGATGCTCTCCGTGGCTTTGGAAGAGGCGCGCGCGGGGCGAGCCGAAGGGGGCGTGCCCATCGGAGCGGCGCTGTTCGGCCCTGGTGGCGAGCTGTGGGGACGCGGGCACAACCGTCGGGTGCAGGACGGCGATCCGTCCCTGCACGCGGAAACCGCGGCCTTTCGCGCCGCGGGCAGGAGGAGAAGCTATCGCGACACGGTCATGGTCACCACGTTGGCTCCTTGCTGGTATTGCTCCGGACTCATCCGGCAGTTCGGCATCGGGACGGTGGTGGTGGGCGAAAGCGCCACGTTCCAGGGGGGC